>CALFIT010000195.1 GCA_937877465.1 uncultured Bacteroidales bacterium
TGTCAGATTCCCTGCCGAGGTTTTTCTCAGCATCGACGAAGCCCACGACAACGGCCTGAAGGTGTCCATCGCCTATCCTAATCCGGGGAAGGATGTGCTGAACATCCGCACGGCCTTGCAAAACGCCCTCGTTGAAATCTACGACTTGTCAGGCAAGCTCATCCACAAACAGGAAATCACTGGCAACGTCACTTCGATAAATGCCGAAGGATGGGCTGCGGGGATGTATGTTTGGAAGGTGATGTCCAATAGCAAAGAAGCGGAAAAGGGGAAGTGGATTAAGGAGTAAAGGGATTTACAAAAACATGGTCATCAAAACCGGCAGCAATGTGGTGCCACTGTCGCGACGGTAATCCTTTGTATATACCAAGATTCGCTCTCCTATCCGATTGGAAAATCTGTTGCAGAAAACATCCAACGAAACATGACTCTTGTAGCCCGACGATTTCACCTCTAACGGCCATATCTTGGTGCCTCGTGACAATAGGAAGTCAACCTCATAGTTGTGCTTTCCGCTTTCCGTAGGCCATGTGTGGTAGAACAGATTGTTTCCTTTGGCCGTCAACGTCTGCGCAACGATGTTCTCATACACATAACCCAGATTTGCCGACAGCTTGTCGCTCAGCAGTTTTTCGTAAATCACATTCTCGGTGACATCCTTGTCCCAGAAAGCCAACGTCACAAACAGGCCCGTGTCGCCCACAAACATTTTGTACTGGTCCATGTCGCAATTCAACGACAAACCTACGTTAGGGTCGTTTGAGTGGTAAGCAAAGTTCACCGTCATGCTGTCGCGCATCTTCTCCAACACCTCGTCCAGATTCTTGCGTTCGCTGTCGTTCAGCACGCTCCCCACCTGATAGCGTGAGGCGTTCTTGCCCAGCTCTGACGGAATGGCGCGGAACAGGCGCGAGGCGCGACCGGAAGGGTCAATCTTTAGGAAGTCCTCCAGATACAGGTTGATGATTTTACGCTTCTCCTTGTCAACACGACTCATGTTGTTCGTGTCGAGATATTCATTCACGGCCTGAGGCATCCCTCCTATCAGCATATACAGCCTGAAGTCGCGCATCGACTTACGAAGCGCCTGCGCCAAAGGCATCCTTTTCTCATAGAATTGGTTCAATAGCGGCACTGTGGCCTCGTCGCCCAAAGCCCAGCGGAACTCCTCATAGTCCATCGGATACATCTCAATGCTGGTTTCCTCGCTCGGAATGATGATGCTCTCGGTGTTCTTCCTGATGGAGATGAGAGAGCCGGTTTCGATGTAGTCATAGCGATGGTCTTTTACCAGTGCCTTGATGGCCTGCCGAGCTAACGGACACTCCTGTACCTCGTCGAAAATGATGACCGACCGACGGTTCTCCAACACCACATTGTAGATGGCTTGAAGCCGAAGGAAAATGTAACTCAAGTCCATCAAGTCGTTGAAAAGCGACTTCACCTCTTGCGATGCTTTCGAGAAGTCGATAAGCATATACGACTTGTATTCGTTACGGGCGAACTCCTCAACAATGGTTGACTTTCCGACACGACGCGCCCCTTTCACTAATATGGCGCTCTTCCCGTCTTCTTCTTGTTTCCATTCCAGCAATTTGCCATAAATCTTGCGCTTGAACACTCTGTTTCCTTCCATGACCAATACATTTTTATGCTGCAAAAATACACAATTTTCCAAATCCTCAGAAATTAATTTGGTGTTTTATTCCAAAATCTCACAATTATAGACATGGAAATTTTCCATTTCCTCAAAATTTTGGCAAAAACCCAAAGATTTAGGCGACCGAGCGGAGACATTCCGCCATCATAGCAAAACCCGAAAGGCCTTGCACCAAACCATGGTGACCACGTTTGGCGTGGCCCACAACGCCTATTGGAACAACATCCAAAGCGAGGTCACGATGGATGATTTGTTTGTCGGCGAATGAAACGAATTAGACGAATTTCAATGCCAAGTTCAAGGAAAATAGTGGATTGGCAGGTGGAAATGGGTTTTCTGCGGAATTTTGCTGTAACTTTGCACCCAAAACAATTCAAAACGCAGTAAAGATGAAAAACGTCAGACTTTACACCCTGCTTGCGCTCCTGCTGACAGCGGGAGGGGTGACGATGCAAGCGCAAAACGAATCCTACTTCACCTATGAAGACCCTAATTTCAGATTCTCTGAAGGCGGCCCTTGCATGGAAGTTGGCTCCAACGAGAGCGAAAAACACTTCTTCCTTGCGTCGGCATTCGACTTTTCGTATGATTGGTTCACTTACGAACAAGAGCACAACACCCCTGCTAGGATTCTCAAGCTGTCGCCCGAAATGGAGTTGCTTGGCGAGATGGTCATTGGAGAGGAAGGCCGCCGTTCCACCGTCACGGGCATCCATCACGACCCAGAGAACGAAGACCTCTTTCTTGTTGTGGGAAAAATCCACGACAATGACATGCACTATGACAAGCCTTTTATGGTCAGGTTCGATGCTGATTTGAATATCGTGTGGCAAAAGGAAGTGGAGTTGCCTCATAATTGCTGCAAGTTTTTTTTCAGGCAAAAATCGTTCATGGATAGCCAAAACGACATCGTTTTCATGACCGAATATTACGATTCCAGCAATCCGTTGACCCATCCTTATTTGTACTTGCGGCTTTCCCCTGAGGGTGAAGTGATGGCCATAGACACAACAACACAGACAACCTTGTTTAATACAGGTGGAATCTTTGAATATCAAGACGGCACTGGCGATTATGGTGTATGCAATTCTTCAAATGCAAGTATTCAACGCCTTAACCGCGACTTTGAACCCATAGGGCAACGAAACATTCCATACAACATTCATTTTGATAGTGCTTATGAGATTCTTCTTATGAGTCGTTATGATAGATGTACCGTGTTGTCGATGCCTGACAGTAGTCTTTTCATAGCCGCTGATGGCAACGGTTGGTTCTATCCCGAGGTCGTCCCTGATGCTGCCGTATTGATGAAACTTTACCCTTCTGACACATTATTTAACATCTATGTTGACGACTTTGACGGATTCTTTTTTTCAGACTGCTACGATGATTATACGGAGACTGTTGCTGAAATCAAAGGATTGGACATTTTGAACGGCAACATGTTCTTTTGCTATGGGATATTGGACTATGAATCAGGCGGGGGCATGGTGGGAAACTCTACTTTTTGCGTCACAAAACTGACCACAGGATTGGATGTAGTTTGGCAGCGGTTTTACGATTTCAACAACAGAATCATGCCGCGTTGTGTGATGGCTACACAAGATGGCGGCTGTCTTGTGACAGGGGAAATTGGTACGGGACTTAATGGTGAAGAAGGGATGATGATGTTTGCCGTGAAGATTGACTCGGAGGGCTGTTTGGATGTCTCTGAGATGGAAACGACACAACTTGTTAGTTGTTACCCTAATCCAGGAAAGGATGTGCTGAACATCCGCACGGCCTTGCAGAACGCCCATGTGGAGGTGTATGACTTGAACGGCAGGCTGGTTCATAGCCAAGCCCTTACGGATAATGTGACGGCGATTGAGGCTGGGGATTGGGCGAAAGGGCCGTATGTTTGGAAGGTGTTTGTCGGCACTTCGACAGGCTCAGTGACAGAAGCGGA
>CALFIT010000196.1 GCA_937877465.1 uncultured Bacteroidales bacterium
GCAAAATTAAGAAACAAATCCAAAACATCATCATAAATCGTGCTGTTTCCTTTAAAGCTGTGGATAATTGTGTTATATTTGCACCCGAAACCAACCATTATTGGAACATGACAATTGACGACATCAAAGAGCTCGTCTCAAAAGGCGAAACCCGCACGCTTGAATTGAAGAAAACATCAGGCGAACTGAAAGACGGTATGCACTCTCTTTGTGCCTTCCTTAATACAGATGGTGGCATATTGGTTCTCGGTGTTGGCCCAACTTCACTGAAAATCGAAGGGCAAATCGTAAGCGACAAAACCCGTCAAGAAATAGCGGTGGAGATGAGAAAAATCGAGCCTTTTGTCAACATCCCTGTCGAATACATTGATGTACCCGACGGCAAGGGTAAACAATTGATAGTAATAGAAGCCGACAAACATTTGTATTCCGAAGCACCGTATGTTTTCGACGGCAAGCCATACTACAAATCGGAAAGCACCACTATGCCGATGCCTCAAACCATGTATGAGCAAATGCTCAGGCATCGTGACTCCGAAACCTTCCGTTGGGATTCACTCGTTGCTGAAGACTTCTCCATTTCCGATTTGGATGAAGAACTTATCCGTAAAACGGTAAGAACAGGTATCGCAAACGGTAGGCTTTCCGGGTCCGCCGACAACGAACCTTTGGAATCGTTACTGGGCAAACTGAAATTGTTGAAAGGTGGCAAGCCTACCAATGCCGCCGTTGTGCTTTTCGCCAAGGAAACCGAGCCGTACCCTCAAATTGAACTTCGAATGGCTTGTTTCAAAGGCACAAACAAAAACATTTTCATTGACAACAAAAGTGAATCAGGGAACTTCTTTCACCTATTGGAAGCAGGTGTCGCCTTTTGTTTTAGGAATCTGAAACTAGGCGGAGAAATCATTGGCCTTCAGCGTGATGAAAAGCTTGAAATCCCGATAGAGGCATTGCGCGAAGCGTTAATCAATGCCCTTTGCCATCGTCAATACGAACGCACCAATGGTTCGGTCAGCTTGGCCATTTATGACGACCGCCTCGAAATCGTCAATCCTGGCAAATTCCCGCCAGAGATTTCCCCTGAAAACATCAAAAAGCCACACGAGTCTTATCCGTACAACAAAAAGTTGGCTCAGTTCCTGTACCTCTGTAACTATCTTGAAAAGTGGGGTTCGGGAGCACAACGCATAATTGATTTGTGCAACGCACAAGGCATACCCGAGCCTAAATGGATAGCAGACAATGGTACGATAACCATCGTATTCCAGCGCTATAAGGAAGCTCAAGTTCATTCTGACAAACAAGTGGTAATCGATATGATTGGCGGTAAATTGGCGGTATCTGGCGGTAAATTGGCGGTATCTGGCGGTATCATCGAAAAATTGGCAGATGTTTTCCTTTTCGTCAAGGATAATCCGAACTGCAATTCCGAGAAAGTGGCCGCCATGTTGAACAGAGGCAAGTCAACAGCCAGAAACTATCTGCATATTCTATCAGAACTTGAAATGATAAAGCCACAAGGCACATTCAAAGACCGTACCTATACAGTAGTGTAATATCACTAATACTTTCCCAATCCATTAGACTATATCGATTTTTTTCGGTCGTCCCGGGCGGCGCTTGGGCGCCTCCTCCGGCTTGGGCAGGAGTCCGACATCCTGCAGGAGCCGCTCGTGGGACGGGTTGATGCGGATGAGTTTCCAGCCGGTCTCGTCGTACCTGATCTTCTTCGCCCTGTGAAGGATTGACATCGCCTTGCCGTAGGTCATGCGTTCCAGCACCCGCGCCTTGTCGAAGGACTTGATGAGCCTGAAGGTCAGCAGCGTGGAGAGGAAGTCGCAGAACTCGCTCCCTATGACGGAGTAGTCGTCGTGGACGCGGGTCTCGTCAAAGCCGCAGGCCGATTTGTAATAGCGTATGACAACCTCAATCTCCCAACGCTCGGAGTAGGCCTTGTAAACAATCTCAGGGGCCATGTCCAAGTCGCATTCCAGGACAATGGTCCCGAACGAGAGCTGCCTCTGGCGGAACTCCTTGTCGTCATAGGTGCCCTCCGCCCTGGCCCTCCTCAGGTAGTCCTTCTCCTCCTTGGCGGCCTTGGCCGTGTCGCGGAACGAGTACAGCCACTTGTCCTTCCCCTGCACCTTGGCCTTCTTGCACGTGATGCCGTCGTAACCGGGAAGGAGGGTGTCGAACGAGAGCATCCCGTGCCGCCCGATCAGCTTGGAGTTGCGCTTGACAGGGTTGAGGTAGTGGAGGTCCGGATGCCCCGCGAAGTGGGCCTCCGCCGCGGACGCGGGGAAGCCCTTGTCGCCGACGATGAGGCCGCGCGTGATGTCGTTCTCCTCGATGAAGCTCTCGTAGGCGGTGCAGTCCAGCATGTTGCCGGGGAAGCACTTCGAGCACACCGGCTCCATCGTGTCCAGGTCGAACGCGTACAGCACGGAGATGTCGCGGCTGCCGCGGACCGCCGCCTTGCGGGAGAAGTCCGACAGGGTGTTCACCCTCGACTCGTCCGACTTCAGCGTCCCGTCGATGAGCAGGTGGTGGTCGATGCCCACCGACGCGGTGCGGCTGCGCATGAAGCGGATGATCCGGGAGCAGTTCTTCCCGAGGTTGCCAAGAAAGGCGGACACCGTGTTCCTCGAAAGGGCCACCCCCGGATAAAGCTCCGACAGGAAGCTGTTGTCGTAGGCCTCCTTCAGCTCGTTGTCCTTGATGCCGGGATTGCACACGCGCAGTATGGCGATGCAATATATCTTGAGCGCGTCCGAGGTGGAGTACACCTCCTTCAGCTCGTCCAGAAGGCCCTTGAAAACGGAGTCGGCGTGAACGACGTCCGCCCAGTCCTTCAAGTCGACGGACACGGGGCTGACGCTTTTGGGCTCCGCATTGGCGATGGGGACGTACGCCCCCTCTACGATATGTCCTATGGTGGGGCCGTTCACCGGAAGGTGGCGTCCACCGACATTCTTGCATCCGACCCTCTGGCGGACTGCGTACAGGTTCTTGTCTTTGCCGTAGGCGATGACGACGGTGTTCTTCGGACGCTCGACGGCGAGGATGTCAGCAGGTATTGGCATTTCTTTATATAGTCTAACAACGCGCAAAATTAGACTATATTTTTGAATCCTGCAAGCTTTTTGTCGACTTTTTTCGCCCCTGAACGCGACTTTTTCCGGGGAATGGGACCGCCGGCAGGGGCCAGCCGGAGCCAAATTCCCCGAATACGCCTCAGATATGCCTCCAGACAGGGTCATCGTATAGTACTATTGGTTGGGAAAGTATTATTTAATCCATTCTTTGTCAGTTTATGACGAGAATATGGAGAAAACACATATTTTTTGTAAAAGCCTTCTATCCAGTATTGATAAGCCTCCAAGACATCACGGTCGTCTCTATTATACAAATAAAAGTCCTCATAGCCATTCAACCTAAATCTATCCATTTCGACATTTGACATCCTTGCCCAAACGCCACCGTCATTCATACGATACACCCCCATATAATCGGCGAAGCACCAACCTTTCCCTGCTTTCAACAAATGATAATGAAAGTTGAAATCCCTATGGCCGAACTTATATGGTGGCCAAACTATAGCATCAGCCACTTCCTTTCGGTAACATAGCGTCAATGTCCATGTGAATCTGGTTCTAAAATTGTCAGCATTGATCACATCCAAACCTTCCACATTAGGATTTGCGGCAAATGCCGCACCAACATAATCATCACTCCATGTATCTTTATTCTCATGATAAATCTTAAACCTGTGGCAACACAGGCTATAATCAGGGTGGCTTTCAAGAAAATCCACCTGCTTCTGCAACTTTAGCGGGTCGGTCCAATAGTCGTCGCCTTCGCAGAGGGCGATGTATTTCACATTGTCCGTCCATTCCTTCAGATACGGTGCCTTGGGTTTTCTTTGGCTGTAATGGTTCTCGTTCAGATAAACCACCGCAAAATAGCAATTCACATTGGTCTTGTGCCTCGCAAAAGTGACATGGCCATACGCCTCGTCCTTCTCGTAAGCGATGGAGGCGTCTTGCAAATCGAAGTTGTCGTTCAGGTATTGCCTGATCACTTCCTGCTCGCCATCGGTGGAAGCATCGTCGACGATGGTGCAGACAAACGGGAAATTGGTTTGCTGCATACAGAACCCGTTCATGGCATCGGTGATGTATCGGGCTTGGTTGTAGGTCATGCAACGGACGGCGAGAGGATGCTCTATCATATTATTTGCAACCATTAGTTGTTATTATTCCAAACTGAAACCTCCGTTGAAGCCTCCGTTAAAAAGAATGACAGTTTCATGCATAAGAACAATTAATTCACTTCCATATAGGCAAGTAAGCTATAGACCATCATCTCAACAACCAATTCTTGCCTCATTAATTCTGCAAATAATCATATCTTCACCTTTTTCATCATAAACTCGGAGCAATTCATATATCTTTCTAACCGAGGCTTTTATTTCTTGTATATCGTTTGCCACCAAATGAATCCTACAAAGAATTTGTGAAAAATCCGCAACCTTGGTCATTGTCTCCCCTTCAAAATGCCCCTGATATACATGAATTACAGGCTTTAAGTGCTTCACTTCATCAAAACCGGATATTTTCTTTATAACGCCCTTGCGCAGAAGAATAGGAAGCTCGAATCCGACCTTATCAAATCGAGGTTGCTCTATCTTGGTTATCGACAAATCGTCGCCCATACGCCCTGTTAGAGAGTGTCTGATGAGCATGCTCAATACATTCGAACCCGTAATTGCCTCACAGATATGATAGGTCATCGTACCGTCCAAACGGTAGGTCGGGTCAAATGGTATCACATCATTACCTACGACAAATGACTGGAAGGCAATCAAACCATTACGAATTCCAAGACTCCTTATAAGTTTACGGAATCTTTCAAGGTTGTACTTCATGAAGACTTCCAAGTGTTTGGATGGATAATAGTAACCTATAGGCAACTGTGTAATATCGGTTCCGAAATGATGCATATAGCGGTCACACATAGCAGATACATCCGCAATGCCATTATGTACCGTAAAATATACCATAATCTCGTCCGCTACAATATACTGTTCAATTACCACGGTCTTATTATCTGAAGCATCAAGCGCCTTTTGATAGGCGGCATCAAACTCCTCTTGCCTATGACATACAGTAATACCTCTGGAGCCTCCGTTGTCAGCTGGTTTCACAATGACAGGGAACTCTATTTCATCACCATATCGATAAGCCTTAGGGACTGTTACACCACTATCAATACACGCCTGCTTAAAAAGAATCTTGTCAATTATGACATTCAACTTTGTCCCATTAGCATAGAAAGGTTTGCCCAAAATCTCACTCAACTCCTGTGCAAAATAAATCCTCCTTTCGCTAAAGCCAGCCATAATGCCGTCCACGTTTTCATCCTTGCATTTTTTGCGCAAGGCATCAATATCAGACCAACTGACATTCCATGCTTCGTCAGCCATTAATTTTGCTGGAGCATCATTCCAATTCTCGTGATTGTCAGTAACGATTACGATCAATCCCATTTTATGAGCCTCGTTGATGATTTCCGTCTCGGAAGCATATGCGCCCAACACCAGCAGTTTTTTCCCTTTTATGTCCATACAAACAGGTTTATCTTGCAACGACATCACAAATCCTTGCCATTTCTTCCTCCCCATACCGCTGGTCAACGGGCAGACACACTAAGTTCTCGGCTAGCTGGTATTCCCAATCGTCGTTTTGCTTATAATCGCAACACGGATGGTTGAGATAGGGGTTATTTCATAGTGCTGTCACTGACAACGTGATACTTGACAGGGGACAAGTTTGTCACACAGAAAGCACAGAAAGCACAGAAAGCGCATAGCGCAGGGGTAGGTTATTACTTCTTTGTGTCTTCTTTACGCACTCGTTTCACTGTATGCTTGATCTTACCGATGAAGAAATTAATTTCCAGCGAAGACTCCGTCTCCTGCGTCTGCAGGTCAGGCATCACAATGTCACTGAGCACCTCGCCAAAATGCTGCATCTTCGTCTTCTGCACCTCTTTGTCCGTCTCCTTGTGCAACTCCAGCAACTCGCGCTTCAAGCTACGCACCTTGAAGAAAGTTTCAATGATAGTGAAAGTCACATTTCTGGCACGTTCGCCTTTTAGGATTGTTGCCAGCATATAAAGTCCACGCTCAGTAAATGCTTTGGTGGCTCCACGACGGCTTTTATCTGACACGTTAGAAATCAAAATTTTTGATTTCAACTCGCGTAACTCACTGGGAGTCAGCTCAAACATATAATGAGCAGGAAACTTCTCAGGGTTGTTCTTTACAGCCTGATTCACCTCTCTGGTTTCAACTCCATAAAGGAACGCCACATCAGCATCGGCAATAACCTCTTGATTGCGTATCACCGCAATCCTGTCCTCCACTTCTTTCATGCTCAACGGCATCAAGTCAGTATTCTTCTTCACTAAATCGCTCATAATATAAATTGGTTTCAAGTTTCAGGTTTCAATCTCACACAGATAGCACAGATAACACAGATAGTAGTAGTTGAGGGATATATGTCACATCTTCGGATAGATGCCCGCAACATAAAGTCACTCTGCTTGTATTCTGGTGCTGACAGACCTTCACTATTAAAGTATTATCAATTTCTGTATCGTCTCTATTATCCGTTTCATTTCTTCCTCCCCGTACCGCTGGTCAACGGGCAGACACACCAGGTTCTCGGCCAGCAGGTGTTCCCAATCGTCGGGCTGGCACCATTCCAGGACGTTGGGCCAGTAGCGGGCACAG
>CALFIT010000197.1 GCA_937877465.1 uncultured Bacteroidales bacterium
AGATAATCCGAGCAATCCTCAAAGAAATCGTGGCCCAGCGCCTTGCTGATTTTGAACACCAACGGCATGGTGACCCATTGCTGGTTGAAGACCTTATAGATGTTCTCGGGCGTGCAGTGCACCTGCCGCGAAAGCCATGTGGCCGTGCGGCCCTGCCGCTGCAACTCGGCCTTGATAAGTCTGCCCAAATGGAAATCGGGGGTGGCAAGAGTGTCGCTCATATCATTTCGAATTAATGGTTACACAATGATTCGAAACAATAGAGAGGAATGGTTGGGAAAATTAGTCAAAAAAACATGAAAAAAATTTTTTCCATGAGGGGGTTTATCCTACCAGATACTCCCCTACCGTCATCGTGTCGCGGTCGAACTGCACGCCAACCTTCACCACTTCGCGGCCTTCGGTCGCGTAGGGCAACGCATAGCCTCGGCTGTTGATTTGGTCTAAGGCTTCCTGTGCCGTGCCGTTTACCTTCAGCTCGAAGACATAGGTCTTCGCGGGCATCCACAACACGAAGTCGATGCGGCCGTTGGCGCATTTCACCTGCGTCTGCGCATATACGTTGAGCATGTTGAAGATGAGCCAAAAGGTGTATTCGTAGAAACCCTCATAGTTCTTCACCTCGGCGAGTTTCTTCTGGAAGCCTTCGACGTAGGGAATGCCGGCAAGAAACGCCTTCAGCTCCTGCATGGCCATGTCGAGGTTGCTCTTGTATAGCGCGCGCCAAAACCTCATGGCGAAGCCCATGGTGTCGTTTTGCTTGATACCCGTGTAGGTGGGAATCATGTTCTCGACAAATCCTGTCCGCACTTCATTGTTTGGTATGGAAAGGACATAATAGTCCGTCAACTTGTCGTAATCCTTGATGGTGAGATAACCGCTTTGATAGAGCAAGGGCAGTGCGTCGTCCATGGCTTCCGTCGGGCGGTCGAACGCCGACGCGCTGGCCTCGATGCGGTCCATCGTCGTGATGTCGGTGCGGAATTGCTGCATCTGTCGGATGAGGAACGTCGGGGTGCCGCTCTCAAACCAATAGTTGGACACCTTCCTCTGCAAGAAACACTTCATCAAGCTGAAAGGATTGTAGATGTCCGGCGACATGTCCGCAAACCGGTAGCCGTCGTATTGCCGTTTCAGCCGTTCACGCATCTCCTCGAAGGCGCATCCATCGTTGTCGGCCAGCATCTGGATGTCGGGAGCCATGTCGGTCAGCAGTTCCTCTTCGGTGATGCCGCAGATGGCCGCGTATTTCGAGTCCATCGTGATGTTGGTCAGGTTGTTGATGGTGGAGAAGATGCTCAGTTGGCTGAACTTGGTGATGCCCGTGATGAAGCAGAAGCGTATCATGGCTTCGTTGGCCTTCAGGGGCTGGTAGAGTTCCTGCATCACGCGGCGGTATTCCGGCAGGCGTTCCTCCTCGTGAAGCACCTCAAGCAGAGGCGCGTCGTACTCGTCGATGATGACGACCACCTGCTTGCCGGTTTGCTCGTAGGCGCGGCGGATGAGTCCCCGCAACAACTTGCCGGGGGTCTTTTCGCTATCCAAGCGTCCGTACTTCTCCGCCAATGACTCCATAAGGTAAAGGAGTGTCTCCTGCAACTCCTCCGATGTAGGCTGGTTCTTGCCTTCGCTCACGTCGATATGGATGACGGGATAGTTTTCCCATTCCGTTTCCAAGTCCATGATCTTCAGGCCTTCGAAGAGTTCCTTTTGCCCCTTGAAGTAAGCGTCCAAAGTGGTGGTCAGCAAGCTTTTGCCGAACCTGCGTGGACGGCTGAGGAAGACGTATTTCATTCTTGTCATCTCCCACATCAGGTCGGTCTTGTCGATGTAAACATAATTGCCCTTACGGATTTCCGAAAAGGTCTGGATGCCTACGGGGTATCTGCGCGTTGTTTCCATGACGATGGCGTTTTTTACGGGTGCAAAGATAATCATTATTTTTGTTTTTGGCGGATGGAATGCCTATTATCTTGAAAAACAGGTTTCACCGCCGACCAGCGTCGCGAACCAAACGGACACTAAACCCTACACAGCGATAGCCATAGCCACAGCCGCCTGAATAATCCTCTGCAAAGCAGTCAGCTCCCGCATAATCGGGCGAGCCTCCGTTCTCGAAGAAAGGCGTGGAGCACCAGTAGTTACCAGACCCATTGACCTCATTAATGGAATATGAATAACGGAAACCCGCCGCAGGCAAAAAAACGGCACCGTAGGACTCGACCAGTTCCCAATCTTGCAGCGTAAGGACGTTCATCGAATAGGATACGGTTTCATTATAACTTACGAATGGGTAGTAGTCTTGTATCCAGCTCTGCGGAAACAGGATCACGCCATTGGTTCCACCGACGTTGGCCTTGCAGAAGCGCAGCCCGCTTCCCGTGGGACGTTGGTACAAAAGGTAACAGAACTCATCCGAAGTCAGCGTTCGCCATTGCCCGGTTTGGTTGCCTCCGTTGCTGATGGCGTTGTAACCCCAGTCGGCTTGCCCGGTCTGGTCCTCAAGACTGTTGTGCGGGTCGCCATAGGCATAGTATTGGGTAGCGTCAAAGACCCATCTCCATGGCTGTGTTATGCCACCGCCGTGTTCATAGCCTGATGTGGCGAACGCAAACAGGTCAATCCAACCTTCATAAGTTTCCGACACATTGGCATTGTCG
>CALFIT010000198.1 GCA_937877465.1 uncultured Bacteroidales bacterium
GAAGATTGCCGAGGAATAATCCAAGGCTTCAATAAGGCAAAACCAAAAAAGCACCTCGAAACCGAGGTGCTTTTTTGATGATTGAAACTCCGAGAGATTAGAAGTTGAAGCGGAGGTTCAGCGCAGCCGACCAAGTCGAATAGGTGCTGGCGTAAGTGTTCCAAGTGGGGTTGGTGAAGGTGTAGGTGTAAGGATTCTCCTCGCTACCATTGCCGTTGAGCTTCAGGATGTCGCTGCTGCTCAGGCGTTGCATGTTGCCCCAGCCTCTCCAGAACAGGTTGGCGATGTTCTTCACATCGATACCGGCGCTGATGCTTTCGCCACCGTGGAACTTATAGGTTCTCTCATATTTGAAGTTGAAGGTGTGTCTCCAAGGAGCGATGGCACCGCCACGCTCGGCATACTGACCGCGGTGGGCGCTCAGATACTTGTCGGCCTTGATGAAGTCGTTGAACTCTTCAGCGTTGGTGTAGGGGCTGCCCTCAGCCAAGAGTTGGCTCTCGGTCGGGATGTAGACCAAGCTGTTGGAGCCACCGTCGCCATTGACGTTGCTGGTCATCGTGTAGCTGTAGCGAGTGTAGCTGTAGCCGCCGATGTAGCAGTGGTTGAAGCCTTCATAGTAAAGGCCGATTTGCTCGGTGGTGTGCTGACCCGTGGCCCAAGTCCAGCCGGCATTCAAGAGGATGCGGTGGGGCGAGACATAGCTGCTGTAGCCAAGTTCATGGACGTTGGAACCGTTCACGCCGAAGGCGTTGGTGCTGAAGGCGGAGGTCACTTGGTCGCCGATGGCGTCGGTGACGTTCTTGCCTTCTGCATAGGTGTAGGCAGCCATCAGGTTGAGACCGCACTTGAAGTCCTTGCTCAACTGAGCGGTACCGGAATAGTAGTAACCGTTCTTGTCGGTGTTCGTGATGTAATAAGGAGTGACAGTGCCGCCCACTGAGTTCTTGATGCCTTCGCTCTTCCATTTCATTCTTGCTTCAGGCTCGCCAGGGAGCTGGATGGTGCCATCCTCGACGATGCCGAGCTTGGTGACGGCAACGGAGGTGATGTCCTTGTTGTAGATGCCTTCCAAGGTGGCTTTGATGCCGCCAGGAAGTTCGGCGTCGAAGGCCAAGCTGCTCTTCCAGGTTTGCGTCATCTTAAGGTTCTTGTCCATGATGGTGGTAGCCGTAGGAGCGGCGAGGTCGGCAGGCAGGTTCTCGGTGCCGAACAACGAAGCGTGGTTGGCAATGATGTCGTTCACGTCGGCATAGAAGCCAATCTGGGTGTCGTCGGCAGTGGCGTTGATGTACTGGTACTGCATGCAGTTGGAGTTACCCACGGTCGAAACGATCCACACGAAGGGCAGACGGCCGGTGTAGAGGCCCGAACCGCCACGGATGATGTACTTGCGGTCGCCGGTGAGGTCCCAGTTGAAGCCGAGACGGGGCGAGAAGTTGACGCGAGCCTTGGGCATGTCGTCAGTCGAGAGGCCATACATGGTGTTGTTTTCGCCGTCGGCGATGGCGTGGTGGTTGCCTTCTGCGTCATCCCAGCCCTCGGCAAACTCCTTGTTGTAGTTGTAGCCGCTGATGGAAGGATAGTAAGGCAGCTCGACGCGCAGGCCGAGAGAGAGCTTGAAGCGCTCGCTGAGGGTCATTTCGTCTTGGGCATACAGCGAACCTTGCATATAGTTGAAGGACGGGAACACTTGCTTGGGGTTGCCGCCTTCGCCGTCGCGGTTGTTGCCGAAGGTGATGGCGAAAGCCGTCGGGTTGGCACCATTGACGAAATCATCCCATGAATTGTAGACATAGTAGCCGGCACCGCCTTGCATGAAGCCGTTTTCGGTGTGGTCGAACTCATATTGGCCACCCAAGGTGAAGTTGTGGATGCCGGTGAGGTAGGTAAATTCGTCGGTCACCACGGCGGTCTTCACGTCGCGGAGGTTGCCATAGGTGAACGGGTCGGGACCGAAGCTGGTGTAAACGGCCTTGGTTTCGGCAACGCCGTCGCCGTCAGCATCGTAGTTCTCAAGGATGTCGACGGTGGGGAAGAGGTCACCCACGAAGCTGCGAGGCTCATTCTGGTGCGAATAGGTGGCACGCAGCATGTTGTTGGCGCGACCGCTCAGGAACGAGTGGTTCCATTCGGCAGCGACTGACGAGAAGTTTTGCTCTTGGAAGTAACGGTTGCTCTCGAAATAGAGGGCGTATTCGGAGGTACGGCCGTAGGTGTTGCGGTTGTAGGGGTTCGGGACGATGGGGTTCACCGAGTTGGAGGGAGCGGTCGAATACTTGTTCTTCACCAAGCTGTAGCGGATGTTGAACTTGTCCTTGTCGCTGATGTTCCAGTCCAAACGGGCGAGCAACTTCAGGTCAGGCGTGCTGGCACTGTAGTTCTGGTAACGGCCGGGGTTGTAGCCGTAGGTGCTTTGCAGATAGTTGCTGATCTCTTCCATCTTGGCAACGGTAGGACGGTTGTATTGGGTACCGCCAGGAGTCCATTCGTCGTCTTCGCTTTCGCGGGCAAATTGGGTCTGGCCGGGGTCAACGTCGCTCTGGTACTCGAAGTTCACGAAGAAGAACAACTTGTCCTTCACGATGGGGCCGCCGACGCTCACGCCGATGGTGTTGTCCAACGAGCTGGAGAGCTTCAGACGGTCGGGATAGTTGCCGAGTTCGTCCTTCACGCCATACTTGGTGCCGATGAGTCCGTCGTTAGTGAAGTAGTCGTATACGCTGACGTGCCAGTTGTTGGTACCGCTCTTGGTGACGGCATTGATGGCGCCGCCGGTGAAACCGCTGTGACGGACGTCGAAGGGTGTGACGTTGATGGTCATGGCCTCGATAGCGTCGAGCGAGATGGGGCTACCGCCAGCAGGCAGGTTGCCGCCGATGCCGAAGGCGTTGTTGAACGCGGCACCGTCGACGGTGACATACGACGAGCGGTAGTTGCCGCCGCCGATGGCCAAACCGTTGGAGGTGGTGGCAGCCTGAGGCGTCAGGGCCAGCACATCGTTGAGGCTGCGCGTGATGGTGGGCAGGGTGGCGATCTGCTCGGTGCTCACCGTGGTGGTGGCGCCGGCACGGTCGCTGTCCATGCCGTTGCTGATGGCCTCAGCCGAGACGGTCACTTCGCCCAAGCCGATGGCTTCTTCGTTGAGGCGGACGTTCAGAATCTTCGTCTCGCCCAAGGTGGCGGTAACGCCTTCTTGCTTCACCGTCTGGAAACCGACCATGCGATACTCAATCGTGTAGGGGCCACCGGGACGGATGTTGAGCAAACGGTAGTTACCGTTGGCATCGGCCACAGCGTAATACTGCGAACCCGAAGGGGTGTGAGTGGCAACAACAGTGGCGCCCGGAAGCGTACCCTTGTTGTTGTCCGTGATTTTTCCACTGATGCTCGAAGTGGTCACCTGGGCCATCAAGCTAATGGAGGCAATCATAGCCACGAAAAAAGTAAGTAACTTTTTCATAGATAATAATTTAATGTTAATAATTGAGTTAATTGTATTCGATTTTTGTGCTCTATTTTCCATTCCGTCCATTCCATTAGACCGTGCAAATATAAGGCATTCCTTTGAAATGTCAAGCCGATTTTTCGCAAACAAATCCCGTTTTTTTGCAAAAAGAAATCAACATGGTTTGTTAATAACTTGTAAGGGTTTGATTTTGTTTGGATTGGGAAACGGCAAAAACCGATTTCAGGACAAAAACACACCTTAATTAATATACGGCTTCCGAAACGATGAATTTCTTCCAAGGTTATGGATGCCGTGTCGATTTTTTTCCCTATTTTTGAAGCCTGAAAAACAAATCAACCCATGAAGAGACTTTCGATAATGGTGATGCTGACGGCCTTGGCCCTGTGCGTTTGCTCGTGCGGCGACAGCGTCTCCAAACCTTTCAAGGCCATGCAAGAAGAGGTGCAATCCATTGAGAAACAGATTAGTGAAACCACCGACTGCGACGACTTGCAGATGCTCAACTTCGGCATCCTCGGCTTGCGTTCCGACTTGGACAACCTCATCCTCTCCTCCGAGATTCCCGACACGGAGATCAGCCAACTCGACGAGATGCTGACCAACCTCGAAGCCACATGGAACGGCAGATGGGCCGTGCTCGACTGCGAACAGGCGTTGGGCACCGACGAATTTGACACCTCAGGCGAGGAAGACTACGAGGACTACGACATCCGATAACGCATTGTTTTTGCTATTTTTGCAACCCAAAATCACATCGTCATGGCATTCTTTTATCGACATAAACCCAAGAAATTCAACTACAAGCCCCGCTATTACGACCCCGAAATGCAGGAGTGGGAGGAGAAGAAGGCAGCCGCCGGGCTTGACTCAAAGCTGAACCACGAGGAACAACTCAGGCTGAAGATGCGCAAGAGCTGGAGCGTGGCCAAGGAGGAAGAGAGCAAGGAGGAACAACGCGCCAAGCTGATCCGCCGGATAACCTTAGGCCTGTTCATCGTGCTTGTTTTCTATTTGGTTTTCGGCACCCCGCTGATGGAAAACATCATCAGAGGCATTTCGGGTAAATAACGACGTTGTATGCTCGACATCATCAAACTTCTGCCCGACAGCGTCGCCAACCAGATTGCGGCCGGCGAGGTGATACAACGCCCTGCCTCTGCCGTCAAGGAGCTGATGGAGAACGCCTTGGATGCCGGTGCCACCCAAATCGACCTTGTGGTGAAAGACGCCGGCAAGTCGATGATCATGGTCGTCGACAACGGCTGCGGCATGTCGGAAACCGACGCCCGCCTGTGCTTTGAGCGGCACGCCACGTCGAAAATCAGCAAGGCGGAAGACCTGTTCAATATCCGCACGATGGGCTTCCGTGGCGAGGCCTTGGCCAGCATCGCCGCCATCGCGCAGGTGGAGCTGAAGACGCGCCGCCGCGACGACGAGGTGGGCACCAAGATCGTCAACGAAGGCTCGGTGGTCAAGGAGCAGAGCCTCGTGCCGATGCAACCGGGCACTACGTTCACGGTCAAGAACCTGTTTTTCAACGTCCCCGCGAGGCGCAACTTCCTCAAGTCGCCACAAGCCGAGATGCGCCACATCGTGGAGGAGTTCACCCGCGTCACGCTGATGAACCCTGAGATTGGCTTCACGCTCGTCAGCGACGGCAAGGAGGTCTACCATCTCTATCCGGGCAACCTCAAGCAGCGCATCATGGGCTTGTTTGGGAACAACTACGAGGAGAAACTGCTTCCCGTAAGGCAAGAATCCGACAGGGTGCGCATCGACGGCTACATCGTCAAGGCCGAGTTTGCCAAGAAGACCCGTGGCGAGCAGTATTTCTTTGTGAACAAGCGCTTTATCAAGCACGCCTACCTGCATCACGCCATCGAGAACGCCTTCTTGGAGATGATTCCCAAGGACAGCTTTCCGGGTTATTTCCTCAACATCGAGGTCGACCCCGCTGACATCGACATCAACATCCATCCTACCAAGACGGAAGTCAACTTCTTGGATGTCAAGTTGGTGTATGCCATCCTTCATGCGGCGGTGCGCAAGGCCATCGGGCAGCACAACCTCTCGCCGATGATCGACTTCGACGAGTCGGCTGAGCTGAACAACGACTTCGTTGCGGCTATGGGCATGTCGTCGCCCTTGTCGCTCCCCAACGTGCCCATCGACCCGAACTTCAACCCTTTCAGGAAAGAAAACGGGCCTCGCGAGTCGCATTGGGAAGGCGGTTACCAGCCCCAGCGAAACGCGCCTTCGGGCGACTGGCGCATCCTCTATGGCGAGCGCACCGATTTGACGGAAGGCCCTTCGGAACGACAGGAAGAAACGAAGCCCGAAGCCCGTTATCTTCAAGTGAACCAGTCGTTTGTCGTCACAACGGTGAAGTCGGGGCTGTTGGTCATCGACCAGCATTTGGCGCATTCGCGGGTGCTGTTCGAGAAGTTCCTGAAGGAGATGGAGAACCACAGCGGCGTGTCGCAACAGGAGCTGTTTCCGCAGGCCCTGTCGCTCAATGCTAACGACGCTTCGCTGCTGAAGGAGATGCTGCCCGAGTTGGAGAACCTCGGCTTCGTGTTGGAGCAAGCCAACCCCACCACGTTTATGGTCAACGGCACGCCTACCGACGCTGCGGGCTGCGATGCGGTGGCCTTGCTCGAAAAGATTTTGGACAACTATAAAATAAACCGCACCGATTTACAGTTGGATAGGAAGTTGAGCCTTGCCAAGACCATGGCAGCGCAACTTTCCCTCAAGGCGCAGACGCGACTTACGGAAACGGAGATGCAAAACCTTGTCGACCAGCTGTTTGCCTGCAATGTGGCTGAGGTTGCACCCAATGGGAAAAGAATATTTGTCATTATTAATATGGAGGATTTATTTAAATGAGCGAACAATACAGTCCAACGGGATTCAGGGTGTTGCCGCCTGTGGTGAAAAACCTGCTGATTATCAATGCCTTGATGTATCTGGCGACCTTTACCTTGACACGTTTCAACATCGACCTGACCGACGTCCTCGGCCTACATTTCTTCAAGGCCTCGGATTTCAGGGTTTACCAGATCATCACTTACATGTTCATGCACGCCAACTTCGGGCACCTGTTTTTCAACATGTTCGCCCTGTGGATGTTCGGCAACACGCTCGAAAACATCTGGGGCTCGAAGCGTTTTCTGCTGTTCTACATGGTATGCGGCATCGGGGCGGGACTGTGCCAGGAATTGGTGCAATACATCGAATACGCCAACTCCTTGGCCAATTACACTACCGTGAACGTGGGCGGGCAAATCGTTCCCATGTCGGTCTACCTCAACATGATGAACACCGTGGGGGCGTCGGGTGCCATCTACGGCCTTTTGTTGGCCTTCGGCATGATGTTCCCCGACTCGCGGATTTACCTCTATTTCCTGTTCCCCATCAAGGCCAAGTGGTTTGTCATCGGCTATGCCGTGATTGAACTCATCACGGGACTTACGGGTGCCGACAACGTGGCGCATTTCGCGCATCTCGGAGGTATGCTCTTCGGCCTGCTGCTCATCCTGTATTGGAGGAAAAACCCCGCCGGACCCAACAAGAATTTCAGGAAGCTGAAAGACGTTTTCCAGTCGTGGAAGCAGAAGTCGCGCATGAAATACACGCCCTACGAGGAGGTCAAGGACGAGCCGAGAGTGCCGCGTTCCGACGAGGAATACAACCGCCAACAGGCTCAAAGAGAGCGCAATATCGACGAGATTTTGGACAAAGTCGCCAAAAGCGGTTACGCGAGCCTGACGGAGGAAGAGAAGGAATACCTGTTCAAAAACAGTAGGTGACATGGCAAGGGAACGCGGGTTTTTCGGGAAGGTGTTGGTCTTTTTGTTGACGATCTTGGCCCTTGTCGGCTTGGTTGCCATGGCTTTGAGCGTCGCCAATGCCTACGTCAACCCGCAGCGTTTCATCTGGACGACCTTGTTTGGATTAGCCTTTTGGGAAATCCTTTTCTTCAACATATTGATATTCATTCTTTTGCTGCTTCTTCGGTCGAAAAAGGCTTGGATTTCCATCATGGCTTTGCTCATGGCCGTTCCGGGCTTTATGAAGTCGTATTCCTTTGGCAAGCCGACCGAGGCAACGGACAGCATTCGCATCATGAGTTACAATGTACACATGTTCAAGCCTTTAGATGCAGAAATGAATAGCGAACAGTTCGCCTATCAGGTGATTAATATGGTGCGCGACCAAAACCCCGATATTTTGTGCTGTCAGGAGTTCTCCGCTTTCAAGTCGGGCACTTCGCGACCGCAATGTATCGACGACTTCGCACAAGTTGCTGGATTCCAATATGTTTACTATAACCGAAAGAGCAATTATGGTGGCAATGTGGTGTTCTCGAAATATCCAATCGCCAAGGTGTCGGAGAACTCTGGCTTTGGGCAGGAGAACACCTACGGCGTGATGGTTTCGGTGGACGCGGGCGAAAAAGGCAGGTTTTATGTGGCCAACGTACACCTGCTTTCCTATATGATCACCGACGACGAGATTGACGTCCTGATGAGTTCGGCGGAGCGGCAGGACAAGTTGGACACGATAGGGAAGACGGTGCTCCACAAATTGGGCTATGCCTTCCAGAAACGCAGCGATGAGCTGCAGCGTGTGTTGGGTGGGATGCCCCAAGTCGACGCGCCGGTTATCGTGTGCGGCGACTTCAACGAGCCTCCGCTGTCGTACAACTACCGCCAGATGCAAAAGGCCGGTTTTGTCGACACGTTCTTGAAGGTGGGGCGTGGCATCAAGCCGACCTACGCGGGGAGGTTGCCTTTGCTGCGCATCGACTACATCTGGGCCGATGAAGGTGTCAATCCTTTGAATTTCAATCGATACCGATATAAAGGCTCTGACCATTATCCCATCATAATAGATTTTAAAATTCAATAAATATGACCTTAATAAAATCCATCTCCGGCATTCGTGGCACCATTGGTGGCCAGCCGGGCGACAACCTCACGCCAATCGACATGGTGAAGTTCACCGCTGCTTTCGTCAAATTCATCCAACATCGCGGCACGAAACGGCCCAAAATTGTGGTCGGACGCGATGCGCGAATGTCGGGATTCCTTGTCAACCAAGTGGTTTGCGGCACTTTGCAGGCCATGGGTGCCGATGTGCTCGACATTGGGCTGAGCACAACGCCCACGACGGAAATCGCCGTGACAGGCATGAAAGCCGACGCCGGCATCATCCTCACGGCCAGTCACAACCCCGTGCAATGGAACGCCTTGAAACTCCTCAACGAGAAGGGCGAGTTCATCTCCGCCTCGGAAGGCGCATGGCTTTTAGACGTGGCGG
The DNA here is from genome assembly GCA_937877465.1 of uncultured Bacteroidales bacterium. Taxonomy (GTDB): domain Bacteria; phylum Bacteroidota; class Bacteroidia; order Bacteroidales; family F082; genus Limimorpha. Next base: position 8,798 of record CALFIT010000198.1, read on the forward strand.
CCAAGGATGACTTCGAGTTTGTCCCGATTGAGGAAATCGGTACATATCAGCAAGTTGACGGCTGGATGGACAGGCACGTCGAAATGGTTTGTCAACTGCCATTGGTCAACAAGGAGGTGATTGCGAAGGCCGATTTCAAAGTGGCCGTGGATGCGGTCAACTCGACGGGCGGCATCGCCATCCCGAAGATGCTGCGTGCCCTCGGCGTGAAAGAGGTCTTGGAACTCAACTGCGAGCCGATGGGCCGTTTCGCCCACACGCCCGAGCCGTTGGCGCAGAACCTGACCGACATCTGTCGCTTCGTCAAGGAACAGGGCTGCGACTTCGGCGTGGTCGTCGACCCCGACGTGGACCGTTTGGTCTTCGTCAAGGAGGACGGTGAGCTGTTTGGCGAGGAGTACACCTTGGTCTCGGTGGCCGACTTCATCCTGAAGCACACCCCCGGCCCGACGGTGAGCAACCTGTCTTCAACCCGTGCTTTAAGAGACGTGACGCAAAAACATGGCCAGCAATATTTTGCGGCAGCAGTAGGAGAGGTGAATGTGGTGGAAAAGATGAAGGAGGTGGGGGCCGTCATTGGCGGCGAAGGCAACGGCGGTGTCATCTATCCCGAACTGCATTATGGTCGCGATGCCCTTGTGGGTACGGCCTTGTTCCTCACGCAGTTGGCCGAAAAGAAGGTCAAGTGCTCGGAGCTGAAGAAGGAATATCCGGCCTATTTCATGTCGAAAAACAAGATCCAGCTAACGCCCACGACCGATGTGGATGGCATCTTGGCCAAGTTTGCCGAGAAGTTCAAGGACGAGCAGGTGACCACCATCGACGGCGTGAAGATTGACTTCGAGGAAGGCTGGGTGCATCTGCGCAAGTCGAACACCGAGCCAATCATCCGCATCTATAGCGAAGGCAAGACCGAGGCTGAGGCCGAGCGTTTCGCCGACATGATTCTGGAAGAAGCAAAAAAGATGGTATAATGGACGCGAGACTGCGAGACGCGGGACGCGAGCATAGAATCGTCCCGCGTCCCGTAGTCCCGTGTCTCGTGTCAAAATAGCATTATGAAACGAGGATTTGGAAGCGACAACCATTCGGGCGTGTGTCCGGAGGTTTTGGAAGCCATCGCCCGCGTGAACCACGACCACGCCTTGGCCTACGGCGATGATGAATATTGCGCTGCAACGGAACAGAAGTTCAAGCAGCATTTTGGCGAACAGGCGCGAGTCTTCTTCGCCTTCAACGGCACGGGATGCAACACGCTTTGCATCGATGCCATGACGCATTCGCACGAGGCCGTGGTGTGTGCCGAGACCGCTCACATCAACGTCGACGAATGCGGCGCTCCCCAGCGTATCGTGGGTTGCCGCCTGCTGACGGTGGCCATGCCCGACGGCAAGCTGACGCCCGAGTTGGTGAAGACCCGCTTGCACGGTTTCGGTTTCGAGCACCACTCGCAGCCTAAGGTGATCAGCATCACGCAGCCGACCGAACTCGGCACCTTGTACACCTTGGACGAAATCAGGGCTTTAGTGGGGCTGGCGAGGGAATACAACATGTATGTCCACGTCGACGGTGCCCGTTTGGGCAACGCTGCCGTGGCTTTGGACTGCACCTTCAAGGAAATGACCACCGACCTTGGCGTGGATGCCGTGTCCTTTGGCGGCACCAAGAACGGCCTGATGATGGGGGAGGCGGTCGTCCTCCTCAACCCCGATCTCTGTCCCGACTTCAAGTACCGCCGCAAGCAGGCCATGCAGCTCTGCTCGAAGATGCGTTTCATCGCGGCCCAGTTCGATGCCTATTTCGAGAACGACCTCTGGAAGCGCAACGCCTTGCATTCCAATAAGATGGCACAGTTGCTCTACCAAGCCGTGAAGGACATTCCTGGCGTGAAGGTCGTCTATCCCGTGCAGGCCAACGGCGTGTTCGCCCAGTTGCCCCGCAAGGTGTGGAAGGAGTTGCAAAACCACTATTTCTTCTACGACTGGGACGAGGATGCCGATGTCGTCCGTTGGATGTGCGCCTTCGACACGACGGAAGAGGATATCCATGCTTTCGCTGGATTGTTAAAGGAAATGATGAAATAAGTTCACTCCACCATGATCTTCAGGATCTCCACGTCGGTCTCGCGCATACCATTGCGGCCAAGGCGACCGATGTGGTTGATGGTCTCCTCGGCGTCGCAGCCGATGATGCCGTCGCCGCACTGGAGGTTGTCGCCGTGCTTGCTCATCTCGAAGCCGAGCAGTCCCGCTTCTACCGACAGGGCAATCTTGCCCGCGCATGAAGGTTTCGCGCCGTCGCAGACGATGCCGGCGGCCATGCCCAAGGCGTTCTCTAAGGTGTGCTCGATGACGTCTAATCCGTGGCCCAACAGGAAGGCGATGCCGCATCCCGAGGCGCAGCCCGCGCTGACGGCGCCGCAGTAGGCCGAGAGCCTGCCGATGCCGGTCTTCTGGTGGATGGCCACGAGGTTGGAGAGGGCCACGGCGCGGATGGTGCGTTCCTCGTCGATGCCGAACTCCTCGGCGAAGGCGAGGACGGGCAGGCACACCGTCATGCCTTGGTTGCCGCTGCCCGAGTTGATGATGACGGGCATCTCGCAGCCGCTCATGCGGGCGTCGCTGCCGGCGGCGGCCCAGGCCTTGGCCTTCTGGCGCACGTCGCTGCCGACGCGCAGGATGGTGCGGCCCACATTGGCGCCCCAGTCGTTCTTCAGCCCTTCCATGGCGATGGCCTTGTTGAACTCCATCTGTCGCCCGATGACGGGACGCAGGTCGTCTAAGTCGGCGGTGGAGGCGAAGTCGTAGATCTTGTCCATCCTGAGGCAGCTGCGGTCGGTCATGTTGGCGTTGGTGTCGGAACAGGGGCAGTCGTAGAGCGTCACTCCGTCCTTCTCGATGCAGACGATGTTGGTGTGGTGTCCGGCAATCCTGACCTTCGAGGAATGCTCGCCGTCGGTGAGGCACACCGTCACGTCGAGGCGTGCCACGCAATCGAGCGGCGTGACCGTGATAGGCGTGTTTTCAAGGAAATCGGCGATGTCTTTCTTCTGTTCGGGCCTGACGTCGGCGATGACCTCCAACACGTTTTCGGCGTTGCCGGCCACGATGCCCGCCGCCACCGATGCCTTCAGGCCTTTCATGCCGTCGGTGTTGGGCACGATGACGCTCTTCACGTTCTTGATGATGTTGCCGCTGGCTTCGATGTCCACCTTCTTAGGCAGCGTGCCTAATACTTTTCGCGCCTTGGCTGCGGCGTAGGCCAAGCAAATCGGTTCGGTGCAACCCATGGCGGGCACAAGTTCTTCCTTCAGGATGCTCAGATAGGCATCGTACAGACAATCGCTTTTTTCCATTGCGTTCCAAAAATTTGTGCAAAAATACGAATAAGGAGCGTCGATTTTTCGCAAACACAACTTTTTTTCGCTTTTTCCTTGCTTGGATTGAAATAATGCCTAACTTTGCCAAAAATATGGACATAAACCTTATTGTTGAATAAAAAAGCACAATTATGAACAATGACAACTTCGAAACCTCCTTGAAGGTTTGGAACGAGAACGAAAAGGCCGCCAACGAACTCATCAACATCGTCGGCAAGCTGTGGTACGACAAGTCGGTCGAGCTGATCATGCTCCGCTCGCTGCTCGTCAACCGTGGCTCGGGCAAGATCCTGAACAAGCACCTCCGTGCCGAGACCGTGATGGGCAAGCCTGTGCGCGTGCAAGACTCGCTGCTCATCGCCAAGGCGCTGTTGGCCGAGAACTTGGCGCCCGCCCGCATCGACATCGGTCGCCTCAACTCGGAATGGACCGACGAGCACGACAAGTATCACAACGACATCACGGCCTTCGTCCGCGACAAGCTCAGCTACATCATCGACGCCGTTCCGCGCAGCAACAAGGTGCAAGACGTCATCCTCTATGGCTTTGGCCGCATCGGTCGCATCCTCTGCCGCGAGATGACGGAGATGGCGGGTAGGGGAGATGCCCTCCGTGTGCGTGCCATCGTCACCCGCAAGAACTCGCCTGAGGACATCGCCAAGCGCATCAACCTGTTCCGCACCGACTCGGTACACCGCTATTTCCACGGCGTGTGCCGTCCGCTGATCGAGGAAAACGCCATGATGGTCAACGGACAGAAGATCCTCTTCCTCGAAGCCAAGAACCCAGAAGACCTTGACTATGAGCAATATGGCATCCATGATGCCCTGCTCATCGACAACACGGGTGCCTTCCGCGACCGCGAGTCGTTGTCGCGCCACCTGCAAGCCAAGGGTGTCAGCAAGGTGCTGCTCACCGCTCCCGGCAAGGGCGACATCCCGAATGTGGTCTATGGCGTCAACCAAGACACGCTCGACCTTGAGAACGAGACCGTCTTCTCGGCTGCCAGCTGCACCACCAACGCCATCGTGCCTGGCTTGGAGGTCATGTTGAAGAACTTCGGCATCGTGAAGGGCCACATCGAGACCATCCACAGCTACACCAACGACCAGAACCTTTTGGACAACTACCACAAGAAAGAGCGTCGCGGTCGCAGTGCCGCCCTGAACATGGTCATCACCGAGACGGGTGCCGGCAAGGCCGCTGCCAAGGCCATCCCCGAGCTGAAAGGCAAGCTGACGAGCAACGCCGTGCGTGTGCCCACGCCCGACGTGTCGTTGGCCGTGCTTGCCCTCGACGTGGAGAAAGCCACCACGGTGGAGGCCGTCAACGAGGCCTTCCGCTTGGCCTGCTTGGAGGGCAACCTCATCGAGCAGATCCGCTTCAGCAGCAACACCGAGTTTGTCAGCAGCGACGGCATCGGCGACTCGTGTGCCTGCATCTTCGACGCGCCGGCCACCAAGGTCAGCGAAGACGGCAAGACGGTCATCCTCTACCTGTGGTACGACAACGAGTTTGGCTACAGCAACCAAGTGATCCGCCTCGCCCGCCACATCGGCCAGGTGAAGAGCTATCGTTACTATTAACCCTTGACAAAAATATCAGATTGAGAGAAAAAGTGTCCTGCGGGACACTTTTTTTTGTAAATCTTTTCAAAAAACTGAAGAAAAACGTATCTTTGCCCCATTGTCAACCTAAAAATAATCAAATGAAAAAACTGCTACTACTCATGGGAATACTTTCCCTCGCATGCTTGGGCGTCGCACAGGTAAACATCAGCCCATCCCGCGAAGACGAGCCGTTTTGGGAAAGAATCTACACCCTTCCCGATTCGTGTAACCGCACTTACGACATCGCCACAAACGCCCAAGGTGACATTTTTGTGGCCACCGACAAAGGTCTATACAAAACCTCTGATTACACCGCGACATGGGAGTCTGTCTGGTGGGAAAGAAACAGCCCGTGTACAGCCTTGGATATTTCGCCCAATGGTACAATATGCCTTGGCAGGTATTCTCCCGACCTTTTGTTCTCGGATGACAACGGAGTCTCATGGGAAAGCGTTGAGATGTATAATCCAGGATCTTTTGAGATGTATTATAGGGTGAAATATTTCGGGAATGACACCCTCTTTGCCCTACCCAGATGTCTTGGACATGGAGCATACGTTGATTACTCGTTTGACGGAGGTAATACGTGGAACTACAAAAGCATTGGCAATTGGAATCTGGACTATACCACGGACATTACGATGGCTCAAGACAGGGTTTTCTATGTCTGTCTTGCCTATTTTGGCAACAAATCGGATGACGATCGCCCGGCCAAAGGTGGAGTTTTCAGATCCTCTGATTGCGTAGAATGGGAAAATGTAGAGATTGGTAATTCTGTTGAAAGTTTTTTTGTAATAGCATCCAGTGAAGCCTCGAAAGCTATTATTCTTGGTGATATGAATAATATGGCGAAAGGCCCTGTTGATGACAACATAATACTAATGCGCATACGAGGTTGTACTTTCCTTGATGACAACAAGGTGATTGCCTGTGGGTCCAAAACATACATTTCAAATGATGGGGGGCAAAGTTTTGTCAGTGTTGATGATGCCAATGGAGGATCACGTATAATTGCCGGGAAAGACGGGTATCTCTATTCGGTATTATGGACTTGGTCACAAACTTTACTTACAAAAAGCATAAATCCAATAGATGACCTTTTGCATTTGAATGACTATTCGTATAACAAGCAGGTATCCGTTTCCCCAAATCCGGCAACAAATGCAGTCACTATCAATTTTGCTGATACCTATTTCCAGTTGAATGTTTACTCAAGTGACGGAACTTTAGTTGCCAGTAAGGTTGGACAAGATACTTTTGCTTTAGATGTAACAGACTACAAAAAGGGTGTATATTTGTTTCAAATCATTGTAGATAATAAGATAACAACACATAAAATTATAATCAAATGAAAAAACAGTACTTATTCTAACAGTCATTCTGTTGACCATTAAAGTAATGGCACAAATCAATGCGAACCCCGATCCAAACGGTCCCGTGTGGCGGAAGGATTAACAGGCTACCGAGTCTATCGCAATGGTGACCTAATTGCGACGATTCCTTTTGCTTTCCAGACCTATCTTACCGATATGGAATTTGCTAGAGATGTTGACGTTGAATATTGCGTCACGGCGGTTTACGGTGACGAAGAGTCTGAACCTGTTTGTGTCACGGCCACCATAACGGGCGTTAACGAAGCTGGCAATGACGGCATCACCCTTTCGCCCAACCCCACCAACAGCCAAGTCACCGTCATGGGCAAGAGCCTTCGCCGAGCCGAGGTGGTCAACATGCTTGGGCAGCATGTCATCAGCGTCAGCGGCGACGGCGACGAACTGCAAATCGACATGGCAAGCCTGCCAAGCGGCGTTTACTTCATCGAGATTGCCGACGCCGAAGGGAAACGGTGCGTGAAGAAGGTGATGAAGGAATAGCTTCCAAAGACCGCAAAATGGCATTCATTGAAAAAAGTGTCCTTCGGGACACTTTTTTTCGTATTTTTGCGCCCTATTTTGCAAAATCATAGCGTATAATGAACAATAAAAACACCCTCATTGGTTTTATCCTCATCGCGGCCATCCTCTTTGGCTGGATGTATTTCATGACCCCGTCGAAGGAGCAATTGGCTGAACAACAGCGCATCCAAGACTCCATCCGTCGCGTCAGGCTCGAAGAAATGGCCTTGGACTCGCTCCGCCAGTTGGAACGCCAACGCGCCGACGCGCAATTGGCCGCCTTGCAAACCGACACGGCACTGTTGGCCTTGGACTCACTCGAAATGGCGCAACAGAAAAACAACGCCATGCGCGACAAATACGGCGTCTTTGCGCCCTCGGCGGAAGGCGAGGAGCAATTGATTACCATCGAGAACCGGCTGCAAAGGCTCACCTTCAGCAGCAAGGGCGGCTTCCTGAAGCAAGTGGAACTGAAGGACTACAAGACCTACGACTCGCTGCCGCTCATCTCGTTTGACCCCGAGACGGCCTTGTTCGACCTCTCGTTTTTCGCCCAAAACCGCGTCGTCAACACCTCGCAGTTCTATTTCCAACCCTACCTCAACGGCAGGCCCTATTCGGGCGGCGACATGACCGTGGGCGAAGGCGACAGCATCGTCTTCAGCCAACGCCTGCTCACCGACGACCCGAACAAATACGTTGAGTTCGTCTATACCGTCCACGACGACAACTACATGCTCGGCTTCGACATCCGCACCGTCGGGCTGCGCGACGTGATTGCCACCAACGCCGACTACATGACCATCGACTGGGACCTCGACCTGATGAAACAGGAAAAGAGCGCCGACCGCTTCGCCGACGAGTCAGTCTATTACCGCTCGCTCAACGACAAGGACGTCGACCACCTCGTGGTGAACAAGGACAGCGAGCAGACCGTCCCCAACAAGTTGAAGTGGATTTCGTTCAAGCAGCGTTTCTTCTGCAACGTCATCGTGGCCAAGGACGGCTTCGAGAACGCCCGCATGGCCATGCAGACCCGCCGCTCCAACAACCCGCGCTACTACAAGTCGATGTCGGCCAACATCGAAGTGCCCTACAACATCAACGCCGAGACCAACGTCATCCCCATGTCGCTCTATTTCGGCCCCAACCACTTCAAGACCCTAAAGAGCTACAAGCTCGGCCTGCAAGACCAAATCAACTTGGGCGGCTTCTTCCTCATCCGCTGGATCAACTACGGCGTCATCGCCGTGTTCAACTGGCTGAGCCAATACGGTTGGAACTACGGCATCGTCATCCTCATCCTGACCATCATCATCAAGACCCTGCTGTTCCCCTTGGCGTTCAAGAGCTACAAGTCGTCGGCCATCACCCGCGTCCTGAAGCCTGAGATGGACGCCATCAACGAGAAATACCCCAAGGAGGAAGACGCGATGAAGAAGCAGCAGGCCATCATGAACCTGCAAAAGCAAGCCGGCGTGAGTCCCGCCTCGGGCTGCCTGCCCGCCTTGTTGCAGTTCCCCATCCTCATCGCCATCTTCCGCTTCTTCCCGGCCAGCATCGAGCTGCGCCAGCAGCCCTTCCTTTGGGCCGACGACCTCTCGACCTACGACGCCATCGTCACCTTCCCGCAGAAGATCCTCGGCATGGACCACATCAGCCTCTTCTGCGTCCTGATGACCATCACGACGCTGATTTACACCTACGTCAACAACAAGCAGATGGACTATTCGAGCAACCCGCAGATGAAGCCCATGAAGTGGATGATGTACCTGATGCCCATCATGTTCTTCGCCATCTTCAACAACTACTCGGCGGGCTTGAGCTACTATTACATGCTCGTCAACATCATCACCTTCATCCAGATGTTCGTCTTCCGCAAGATGATCAACGAGGACAAGGTGAGGGCGACCATCGAGGCCAACAAGAAGAAGCCCGTGAAGAAGAGCGGTTTCCAGAAGCGCCTTGAGGAAGCCCAGAAACAGCAGGCCAAGATGCAGCGCGAACAACAAAAGAAACGTTGATTGGCTGTCAGCCAACAGCCCTCAGCTATCAGCCGGATGCAACCTATGCTGACGGCTGAAGGCTTAAAGCTGAAAGCAAATAAAATACAAGACATGGAAACAAAACTCGAACAATTCATAAACGCCATCCTCGAAACACGCAAGGTGTGGCTGCTCGAAGCCAAGGAAGGCTTTTTTGCCATGCTTGAGGACGGCGACGGCGAGCCTTACATCCCCTTGTGGGAAACGGAAACGCAGGCCGCGAAAGCCGCGCAAGGCGACTGGGAGGGCTACACCGTGACCGACATGGGCTTCTCCGAATTGGGGCATTGGCTCAAGGAATTGGCGAAGGACGACATCGACATTGCCGTTTCGCCCGAAGCCGACGGCGAGATTACGGCCATCCCGTCAAGCAAGTTCAGGACGTGGTTGCAACCCTACGACGACCATTCCTTCAAGGACGACGACGATGACGACGACTTCGACTATGGCGAGGGGTGGGCGGAGCCTTGGAGTTGAGAGTTGAGAGTTGAGAGTTGTTCAGTTTTCAGTTTTCAGTTTTCAGTTGTTCAGTTGGTAGTTAGCAGTTAGGAGTTTAGAGTTTAGAGTTGTTCAGTTTTTAGTTGTTCAGTTGACGCTTCGCGTCATTGCGAGGAACGAAGCAATCCAGATGGGGAGTTTAGAGTATGGTAAGTCCCGCGTCTCGCGTCAAAATAATGATCTATGAAAAGCAAACTGTTTGGCGTATTGCTGCTGATTGAGACCGCCGCCTTGCTGCTGACGGCAGCGGTGGCGTGGCACTATCAGCGCGTGGCGGGGGAGACCGACATGCGGTGCTTCCTCCTCACTGCCGCCCTGACGGGTTCGGTGGGCCTGCTGCTCTACAACATCGGCAATATGTTCAGACGCAGCGCCTTGCAAATCCGCGACTCGTTTTTGGTGGTGGCTTTGTCGTGGGTGCTGTTCTCGCTGTTCGGGATGTTGCCTTTCCTCATGTACGGCACCGTCGACAACGTGACCGACGCTTTCTTCGAGACCATGTCGGGCTTCTCGACCACGGGGGCCACCGTGCTCAACAACATCGACACGCAGCCGCACGGCATCCTGTTTTGGCGCAGCGTCATGCAGTGGCTTGGCGGCTTGGGCGTGGTGGTGTTCACCTTGGCGTTCATCCCTTCGGTGGCCAAAGGCTCGAAGAAGATGTCGCTGTTTGCCGCCGAAGCACCTGGACTGAGCGTGGAGAAACTCGCGCCCACCATGGGGGCCACATCGCGCCTGCTCTGGATCATCTACATCGCCTTGACCTTGCTGTGTGCCATCGCCTACAGCCTCGGCCCGATGAATACTTACGACGCTGTCTGTCACGCCCTTACGACGGTGGCCACGGGCGGCTTCAGCACCCATCAGGCCAGCATCGGCTATTTCCAGTCCTCCTATATAGAATATGTGTGCGTGTTGTTCATGTTCTTGGCCGGCGTCAACTTCGCCATGTACCACTTCCTGTTTGCCCGCCGTTTCAGGGTGATCGCCCAAAACGAGGAGCTGCGCTGGTATGTGGTGCTCATCGTGGCCTTCACCTTGGTATTCATCGGTAGGTTCTATTTCTCGCCGCATTTCGAGGTCATCACCGGCGAGCAGTTGGCCGCCCATCCCGTCGGCTGGGGCGACCGTATCCGTACCGCGTTGTTCCATGTGGTGGCCTTGCTGTCGAACACGGGTTTCCAAGGCCAGAACTACGACTACGACATGTGGGGCAGGCTGTTTCTCATCCCCACCGTCGCGCTGATGATCATTGGCGGCTGCGCCGGTTCCACCAGCGGCGGCATCAAGGTGGTGCGCGTCATCGTGCTGTTCAAGTACATCAAGAAGTCGGTCTACGAGCTGATCCATCCTTCGAGCGTCTACACCGTCAAGATTTCGGGGCAGTCCGTCGAGGAGCTTTCGGTGAAGCGCGTGGTGTCGTTTTTCTCGCTGTTCCTCATCCTTTTCATGGTCAATTTGGTGCTGCTCACGGCCTCGGGCATGAGCCTCGAAGAAAGCTCCGTTTCGTTCCTGACCTGTTTCAGCAACTACGGTCCCGGCTCAGGCATCACCGGGCCAAGCTCCACCTTTGCCGACGTGCCGACTTTCGCCAAGTGGCTGCTCGCCTTCGACATGCTGGTAGGCCGTTTGGAGATTTTCACCATCCTGTTACTCCTGACGCGAAACTTCTGGCGGGCGAAATAAGACAAGGTTTTCTGTAATTTTGTCACAATTTCGTTTCCTAACCCCTTGATTTTGTGACATTTTGTCGTAATTTAAGCCAAAAATTCACTTTGTGGCCTTTGGAGAGCTTTTTGATTAACCCGACGCGGCCTGTTGGTCTTAAGCTCCAAGTCCTAAGTCCCAAGTCTTAAGTCCCGCAGTCCCGCAGTCTCGAAGTCAAAAATAGAACAAAGAAAGGAGTTAACTATATGAACATCAACCAATTCACAATCAAATCGCAGGAAGCCATCGGGAAGGCCCAAGAGATAGCGCAAAGCCATCAGAGCCAGACCGTGGAGAGCTTCCACTTGCTGAAGGGCATGATCCTGAGCGACGACTATTTGGTGCCTAACCTGATGAAGAAGTTGGGCGTCAACGTCGCGCGGCTCAACGAGGCCCTCGACCAAGCCATCAACAGCCAACCGCGCAGCAGCGGAACGGAGCTGTATTATTCCACCGAGGTCAGCAAGGTCTTCAACGACGCCATCGCGTTGGCCAAGAAGATGGGCGACGAATACGTTTCCATCGAGCACCTGCTGTTGGCCGTCTTCGACAGCAACGGCTTCACCTCGCAGATGATGAAGGACCAAGGCATCCGCAAGGACGAACTCGAACAAGCCATCAAGCAGTTCCGCAAAGGCAAGAAGGTCGACTCGCAAGATGCCGAGCAGAACTACGACAGCCTGAACCGCTTCGCCAAGAACCTGAACGAACTGGCCCAACAAGGCAAACTCGACCCCGTGATTGGCCGCGACGAGGAGATCCGTCGTGTGCTGCAAATCCTGAGCCGCCGCACGAAGAACAACCCTATATTAATAGGTGAGCCGGGCGTCGGTAAGACCGCCATCGTGGAGGGTTTGGCCCAGCGTATCGTCAACCGCGACGTGCCAGAAAACTTGAAGTCGAAGACCGTGTTCAGCTTGGACATGGGCGCCTTGCTCGCCGGCGCGAAATACAAGGGCGAGTTTGAGGAACGTCTGAAGAACGTCGTCAAAGAGGTCGTCGACAGCGATGGTGAGGTCATCCTGTTCATCGACGAGATTCACACCTTGGTCGGTGCGGGCGGCGGCGAAGGCGCCATGGACGCGGCCAACATCCTGAAGCCGGCCTTGAGCCGTGGCGAGCTGAGGGCCATCGGTGCCACCACCTTGAAGGAATACCAACAGTATTTCGAGAAGGACAAGGCACTGGAGCGTCGTTTCCAGAAGGTGCTCATCGACGAGCCTGACGAAGCTTCGGCCATCAGCATCTTGCGTGGCCTGAAGGAACGTTACGAGACCCACCACCACATCCGAATCCTCGACGAGGCCATCATCTCGGCGGTGCAGCTCTCGGTGCGTTACATCAGCGACCGTTTCCTGCCCGACAAGGCCATCGACCTCATCGACGAGGCCGCCTCGCGTCTGAGGCTGCAAATCGACTCGATGCCTGAGGAGCTGGAAGACGTGGAACGCGCCATCCGTCAGTTGGAGATCGAACGCGAGGCCATCAAGCGCGAAAACGACACCAAGAAGGTGGAGGAGATAGGGAAGGAGCTGGCCGAACTCAACGACAAACGCTCCGCCATCAAGGCGAAATGGGAGACCGAGCGCAACTATGTGGAACTTATCCAAAAGGAGAAGAGCAACATCGAGACCTACAAGCACCAAGCAGAGGTGGCCGAGCGCGACGGCGACTATGGCCGCGTGGCAGAGCTGCGTTACGGCAAGATCCGTGAGGCTGAGGCTGCCATCGAGAAGGCCAAGAAAGACTTGCTTGCCGCCCAAGGCGACCACTATCTTCTTCTTTGAAATAATATTTCTTAATATAATCAGTATAAGCATCTTTATTAGGTAAAATTAATTGTGAATCTTTATCCAAAGAAAATTGTATATAAGTATCATTTATTTGCAAAACTTCCGAATAACTTTTAGACCCAAATCCTCCAATTTTGCACTCCAAATTTAATCCATTTTCAAAATTTTTATCTCTATCTTCCGCTTTACAAAAGGATAATTTATGTACATAATCTTTTTCTTCTTCGAATAAGTCTCCGAAAATAATAGATACTTCATCATCATTTTTTTTATAGGAAGCAATATTTTCAACGATGGTATCTTTTTTTTGGAATAATTTCTCATTTATTGAATTATAAAAGCCTAATCCGATTACACCATCAATATTATTTGCGTTATCAATATTATTATCTAATATTATTGGTATAGGTAATTCAATATTTAAATCATTTTGATTTAAGAATTTAACATTATTATTTTCGTATCTTTTTCCTTTAACTTTGTAATTGGTATAATTATAATTAAATATTGTTTCAGAACCATTTGCTAAAGGAATATTTCTTGTTTTGGTAAATATCGATAAAGGATATCCTACATTGTAATCTGCTAAAATATTTAATTTAATATTTTGTATTTCTACTTCTAATATTGAATTTTTTATTGTTAATTTATTGGTTGATTCTTTGAAATTCTCGGATTTAATTGCACAACATAAATTTGTTTTACAAGTTGGAAAACATCTTGAATCACAATTGGGACCGTAATGTCCGAATTTACAATCTAAACATCTTCCTTCTATTTTACTACAATGATTACTCTGGGACCATTTATCACAATTGCAATCTTTTTCACATTCTAATCCATATTTTCCTTCTGGACATATTATATAGTCTGAATCTTCCTCAATAAGAGAGAATATATTATTAATACACAAGAAAAAAAATATTATTTTTATAAAGAAATTATCCATTTATTTTTAATTTTTTGTTTTAACAAAATAATATA
>CALFIT010000199.1 GCA_937877465.1 uncultured Bacteroidales bacterium
ACCCGAAACGCCTGCTCATCGGCGACGACGAGCACGGCTGGGACGACGAAGGCGTGTTCAACTTCGAAGGCGGCTGCTACGCCAAGGTCATCAACCTCGACAAGGAGAGCGAACCCGACATCTACAACGCCATCAAGCGTAATGCATTGCTGGAGAATGTCACCGTCGATGCCAACGGCAAGATCGACTTCAAGGACAAGAGCGTGACCGAGAACACGCGCGTCAGCTACCCCATCGAGCACATCGAGAAGATCGTCAAGAACGTGCGCCCTGTGTCGTCGGGTCCCGCCGCCAAAAACGTCATCTTCCTCAGCGCCGACGCCTTCGGCGTGTTGCCTCCCGTCAGCATCCTGACGCCCGAGCAGTGCAAATACTACTTCCTGAGCGGCTTCACCGCCAAGCTCGCCGGCACCGAGCGCGGCATCACCGAGCCTACGCCCACCTTCAGCGCATGCTTCGGACAAGCCTTCCTCGAACTGCACCCGACCAAGTACGCCGAGGAACTCGTGAAGAAGATGGAAAAGAGCCACGCCAAGGCCTATCTGGTCAACACCGGCTGGAACGGCACGGGCAAACGCATCTCCATTAAAGACACCCGTGGCATCATCGACGCCATCCTTGACGGCAGCATCGAGAAGGCCCCGACCAAGAAGATCCCATACTTTGACTTCGAAGTACCCACCGCATTGCCTGGCGTCGACCCAAACATCCTCGACCCGCGCGACACCTACGCCGACAAGGGCGTTTGGGAAGAGAAGGCCAAAGACCTCAGCTCGCGCTTCATCAAGAACTTCGAGAAATTCACGACCAACGAGGCCGGCAAGGCTTTGGTGGCCGCTGGACCAAAACTGTGATTTGGTTCACGCAGAAATCGCAGAATACGCAGAACTATGAGACTGGCGAGCCGCCCCGATTGGGGCGGCTTTTTTTTATTCAACTAAAAAAATCCAACAATGTCGTTATTATTTTGCCTACTTTTGCACCTAATTATATAACCATCAGACAGACAATAAATACTACACTGACTACCATGAAAAAAGTATTCACAATCATCTCAGCTATCATTCTGTGCTTCAACCTAAACGCACAAAACAACTTCGGAGACGAGGAAGTCATCGTCAGCCCCGATTCGCTGCACCTCTATTTCCACGGCTGTTCGCCCCACGGTGAACGGGTTTCCATCACCAACCACACCTCTGAAGACTTGGTCGTCAACAGGTGCTACTCGGAGAATTTCCATGTGGAATGTCTCTACGAAGGCGAGAACATCGCCGAAACGGGCATGGTCATCCCCATCGACGAGACCATACTTCTTGACACCTATGCCACGCCCTTGGCAAAGGACGTCTACGGCACCCTTTATATCGACACCGACTTCGGCCTCTACACCATCGTCATCTATTACGAGAGCGTCTATGGAGTTGAAGACCAAGAGGTTTCGTTCAGCTTGGCACCCAATCCGGCCAACGGGTTCGTCGTCCTCAAGGGCGAAAACATGGACACGGTAACCGTCTTCAACGCTCTCGGACAGAAGGTTGTGGAACTTCCAACCGAAGGCGACGAAACCATCATTTCGACTGCGGATTATCCGAATGGCATATATTTTGCTAAAGCGGCCAACGGCAAAACACAACGTTTCATTATTGCACATTAATCAATTCAACAATAACAACAAAAATCATCAACAATGAAGAAAACCATCAGAAGAATCGCTCCTGCGATGCTCGTCCTCCTCGGACTTGCCACCCTTTCGTTCACCGCCAAAGACGGCGTCACACTCAGGCTCCATCCCAACACGGGCAAGACCTACACCGTAAACGCCAAGCAGACCTCCATGAACATCATGGAAGTGATGGGCCAATCCATGAACTCGACCCAAAGCATGGAAACGCGCCAAACCTTCACGGCACAGGAAGTCACCGACGCGCAATCCGTGCTCGTGACCCAAGTGGAAGCCATTAAACTGAGCATCTCGCAAATGGGCATGAAGCTCGAATACGACTCCGAGCATCCCGAAAAGACCAGCCCGATGTTGGCCGGACAGACCGCCGACATGGAGAAAGGCCTCAACAAGCCCACCACCGTCACCTACAACGCCCTGGGCGTACTCGTCGGCGACCACAGCGACCTCTCCGCCAACCAATTGGGCAACGTCATCATCAACCTTCCCGAAGAGGAACTCAGCGTGGGTAGCACCTGGACCAACGAGAGGACCCAAAGCACGTCCGACATCGAGTTCACGGTCAACACGGAATACACTGTGACCGCCATCTCGAAGAAGAGCGTCGACGTGAGTTTCAAAGGCATCGTCACTTCCGATGACGTCACTGGCACCACCGAAGGCACCGCCAGCATCAACCCGCAAACGGGCATCGTCATGAAACTCAACGGGAAACAGAACATCTCCATGACCATCACCGAACAAGGGATGAGCATTCCCGTCACCACCGCCGCCAACACTACGATTACCGTTGAAGAGAAATAACCCAAAGCCGACACACGATGAAACGATTGTTTGCATTCTTGGCCGCGTTGCTGTTGGTCGCTACAGTCACGGCACAAACCGACAAGCCCCAGCCGCTCAGCCAAGAGGAGTTTGAGGCCTTAAGCCCTACCCCGCCGATGGGTTGGAACAGCTGGAACCGTTTTGGCTGCAATGTCAGCGAGCAACTGCTGATGGAAGCCGCCGATGCCATGGTTGCCTCGGGCATGAAAGACGCCGGCTACGAATACATCGTCGTCGACGACTGCTGGCAGGTGGACCGTGACGCCGATGGCAACATCGTATGCGACCCCGAGCGTTTCCCGCACGGCATGAAGTACGTCGCCGACTACATCCACTCGAAAGGCCTGAAGTTCGGGCTTTACTCCTGCGTAGGCACCCACACCTGCGCCGGTCGCCCCGGCAGCATGGGCCACGAATACCAAGACGCGCTTTACTACGCCCGCAACGGCGTCGACTACCTGAAGTACGACTTCTGCAACAACTGCGGCACCAACTCCAAGACCGCCTACACCATCATGCGCGAGGCGTTGAAACAAGCCGGAAGGCCCATCGTGTTCAGCATCTGCGAATGGGGCAGCACCCAGCCTTGGGAATGGGGCAAGGGCATCGGACACCTGTGGCGTGCCACGGGCGACATCTGCGACCAATGGGAAGGCCGCGCCAACTGGGGCGGTGTCGGCATGACCAACATCATCGACCTCGTGAAAGACCTCTACCCCTACAACGGCCCCGGCCACTGGAACGACCCCGACATGCTTGAAGTCGGCAACGGCGGCATGACGACCATCGAAGACCAAAGCCACTTCTCGATGTGGTGCATGTTGGCCGCTCCGCTGATGGCCGGCAACGACCTCGGCGCCATGAGCGACGACACACGCCGCATCCTCACCAACAAGGACGTCATCGCCATCGACCAAGACCCGCTCGGCGTTCAGGCTCACCTCTCCGTAGACATGGACGACCGCCAGATCTGGGTGAAGCAACTCGCCAACGACGAGTGGGCGGTGTGCTTCTTCAACCGTGGCGACAGCGAATGGAAGCTCAACTTCAATTGGAACGACATCCCTGAGCTGCGCTCGGCGGGTGGCGACTTCAGCGTCTACGACCTTTGGCAACACAAGACCATCGCGAAGTCCATCACGAAGAATGCTAATTCCACCATCCCTTCGCACGGCGTATTCATGGTCAGGCTCACCCCTGCCAAATAAGCCCTTTCGCGACAAAAAGCAAAGCCCGTCGAGTCGTCTCGGCGGGCTTTCGTTTTCAGTAAGGAGCCAACTCAGTTGAGCATGACCGGCATGAGGAGCATCAGCAGGTCTTCGGCCTCGTTTTCGTTGTCGGCAGGCGTGATGATGCCGGCGCGGTTGGGGGCCGACATGTCGATCTTGATCGTCTCGGAGTCGAAGTTGCTCAGCATCTCTTGCAGGAAGCGCGAGTTGAAGCCAATCTCCATGTCGTCGCCCGAATAGCTGCACGCGAGGCGTTCCTTGGCCTCGTTGTAGAAGTCGATGTCTTCTGCCGTCAGCATGATTTCCTGGCCCGTGATGCGGAAACGCACCTGATGGGTGGCCTTGCTGGAGAATACGGCCACACGGCGGATGGCCGCGAGGAACGTCTGACGGTCGATGGTCATCTGGCAGGGGTTGTTCTTCGGGATGACGGCTTCGTAGTTGGGATAGCGGCCTTCGATGAGGCGGCACACCAGCACATAGTCGCCGAAGACAAACGAGGCGTTGGTCTTGTTGAACTCGATGCGCACCGGCTCGTCGGCGAGTCCGGCGAGGATGCTTTTCAGCTGGTTGATGGGCTTCTTGGGCATGATGAACGAGGCCACCACGTCAGATTTCACGTCCATTCTTCTGTAACGCACCAACTTGTGCGCGTCGGTGGCGACGAAGGTGAGGTAGTTCTCGGTCATCTCCATCAGCACGCCCGACATGATGGGGCGAATCTCGTCCATGCCCGTGGCGAAGACGGTCTTCTCGAAGCCCTTGGCTAACACGTCGGCGGGGATCTCCCACACCAAGGTGTCGGCCATCACGGGCAGCTGCGGGAACTCGTCGCTCTTGTGACCCGCCAGCTTGTAGCGGCCTTCGCCGGCAATCAGCTCGACGGCCAAGGTGCTGTCGTCGACCGCAACCGTGATCGGCACGTCGGGGAAGTTCTTCATGATTTCGAGCAGCAGGCGGGCAGGAATCGTCACCTCGCCAATGCCTTCCACCATGTCGGGCACCATGCTGACCGCCATGGTCACGTCGAGGTCGGAAGTCGTGATTTTCAGTTCGTTCTCAGTCAGTTGAAACAGGAAATCGTCCAAGATGGGCAGGGTGTTCTTTGAGCCGATGACACCGCTCAGGGCTTGGAGATTCTTCAACAATTTAAGGCTTGATACTATGAATTTCATATAGATAGGGTTTTTATTGTTCTCGCTTTTTCAATCGGTAAAAGTACAAATAATTACAACATCACGGGCAAAATATCGAAAAAAACGTCAAATTTTTCATTTTGGCATCAATTCAGTCCGGCATATTTCAGTCGGTTGAGGAAGTCGAGCATCGACTCGTAAGGCACCGCGACGTATTGGAAGCGCTTGTCGTCCTTGGTGCGGGTGCGGTTCTTTTCCTTGGTGTCGGCCAACCGCTGGTTGATGTCGGAATAGGTGCAATGCACTTGGAACTGTCCGTCGCCACTGTTGTAGTTGATGTAGGTCTGGAACATGTCGTACTCGAAATAATAGGTGATGTTGCCCAAGCGACGGTCGAACACCACATAGCCGTCCACATACTTGTTGACGATGTGGCTGCCGAAGTTGCCCAAGCCAATCTTGCCCACCGAAACGAAGGCGTGCAGCTGGTCGTTCCACACCATCTTCAGGTCGGGGATGACGATGGTATTGCAGTAGAAATCAGACGATTCCATCTGCGGATAGCCTTCCAGTTCGATGGCTTTCCTCCGTTCCTCGGTCTTTTCGTCGTCGTTCTTTGAGCGGAAATAATGCAGATAAGGCGTTTGCGTCAGGTCGATGGACTCGCCGCCGATGTTGGCATACACCTCGGCCATCGATTCCATGGCCTTGTCGTCGAAGACCGGGGCCTTGAACACGTTGAGTCCGCTGAGCGTGATGCTGTCGTTGGGATATTGGGCGTACTCGCCATGTACGACGAAATCGGCCAAAGGCGTCACGAAGCCCAAGCCGAAGCTGCCCTCTCCCCTGACGACGCCACGCGAGTCGAGTTCGAGGCGGGTGTCGTATTGGGTGTCGTCGGTCACCACGAAACGCAGGCTGTCGGCATCGAAACCAAGGGTGCCGTTGGCGGGTGCGGTTTCGTCGAGGTCGGTCCGCCCGTCCTTCGGCGTGAGGAACGAGCCGAAGTAGCCGCCGTCGATGGCCAATTCATAATAGAGTCCGTTGGTCATCCGTGGGTCGTCGTCGCGGATGCGTTCCATGTCGACGGGAATCCTGATGTCGGCAGGGTCGATGGAGGTGGCCGAGACAAACCAATGGTTCAAGGCGGCGATACTGTCGACAATGGGTTCTGCCACAGGCATTTCGGCTTGAGGCGTTTCTTCTGCCATCTCGGAGGGTTCCATGTCGGAAGGCTCAGCCAACGAGTCCATCGGCATGTCGGTCCATTGCGGCTGCGGCTCCTCGAAGGCGAGCAAGGCAAACCGTCCGTCGTAGTAGCCTAATGCTTCGGTGGCCGTCAAGGTCAGGCGGCCTTGGAAGCCGAACTGCGTGCTCAGCTTAAAGTCGGAACCGTCGGCGATTTGGGCGTAGCCGTGCGTGATGCCTTCGACGGGCACGATGGTATCGAAATGGATCGGGGTGCTGAGGCCTTGGGCGTTGGTGTAGTCCCAAACGCCTTGCGCGTCATAGTAGTTGCGGCTGTGGATGTTGACCACGGCATCTTTATATAGGTGCCAACCGTTCAGCGTGTCGGCCAAAAGCTCGCCGCTGACGGGTTCAAGCCTCGACTCCGCGTTGATGTCGACATCGTGCATATAGGGGAACACGGCGGCATCGGCCACGCGGATGATCTTCACGTCGTGGGCATGAATCACATAGTTGGTCATGTCGTATTCCGCGCTCATGCTGTAGAACTGCAAAGAGTCCTGCTCGGGCACGAGCGAGATGAACTTGGAGGCGTTGTTGTGTACGGCCAAAAGCTCCTCATGGGTGGTGGCGGTGGCATAGTCGCCGAAGCTCTCGACGGGGTTGTAGAGATGCAGGCTGTTGGTCGTCATGTCCCACTCGGCTTCCTTCAACGAGCATACGAAGCGGTTCATCGGGAAGTCGAGGTTGCTGTTCATGTCCAAGTAGTCATATTGCACCTTTTGGGCGTCGAAGTCGACGTTGGCGCGGTAGTTGGTTGCCGCAAAAGCCACTGCCGAGGTGTCGGAGGAATAGAGCATGAAGTTGGCCGAGTCGGCCACGAAAGTCCTGGAATCCAATGCGAAATGGTCGGAGTCGAACTCCGTGAGGCCGAACTTCAGCTTGCCGTCGGCAGAATAGCCGTCGGGCGACAGCGAGGTCTTACCCGAGAAATAGGTGTCGCCGTACATGCAGATCGGGTTGTCGATGGTCTCGGTGGTCAGCTCCGGCTTGCCGACGTCCCATTTCAGCCGCAGCGCGTCGGCATTGGCCATCGGGTATTTCGTGCCGTCGTCAAGCGGGACCATCTTGAACTGGTTGGTGATGGCGGTCACCGAGTCGAGGTAGAACATGAAACGGTCGCCCTTGAACGAAGCCGTCAGGTAATCGAGCCGTCCCGCGCCGTAGAAACCGCTTTCGGAGAGGTGTACCAGCTGATGGAAGCGTCCCGACCCGTCGAACATGGGATAGGAAGCCTCGTCGTCGTCACCAATCTGATGGTCGAAGCCCAAGGAATAGTCGTCCATCACCACAAGAGGCTCGACGATATTGGGCATGATGCCGCCCGAAACCAACTCGCCGTCAAACTTCACCTTGCGCATCGAGAGGTCGTTGAGGCTGTCGACGACGAAAGGATACAGGCTGTAGTAGAACTTGCCTTCGAGGTCGGCGGCGGTCATCACCGAGTCGACGTTGCCCGGATGGAACACGCCGCCGTTGATGCGCCGATAAAACTTGTAGCCCTCAGCCTCGCTATGGAAGATGGGATATTCGGGCGTTTCGTAGCGGCTCGACTTGTTGTCGCCACGGTCGATTTCCAAACGTCCTTGCAACTTCTCAAGCGTCCCGTTGACAGGGATGATCTGATGGTCGCGCTTGGCATAGAAACGCAGCGAGTCCACCTTAACCATATTGATGGTGAAGTCCTTGTAGGAGAACTCGCAGTCTTTGGTGAAGAACTCGAACATGCCGGCCAGGATGCCGCCCGAGAACTTGAAATTGCGGTCTTTTGTGAAGACCAACCGGCCATTGTCGGGCACGATGACCACATGCTTGCGGTCGCTCAGCGCGATGGCCGAGCCGTCAACGCCGTCGATCTGGCTGGTGATGCCGTAGACGAGCAAGTCGTTGGTATTCAAGTCGACACGGGCGTTAGGTTGACGGTTTGTGGTCATCGAATGCAGTTTGATAACATCAAAATCGGTCTCTTCGCGCGACGAGTCCACCACATCGAAGAAGCGGGGCAAAGCCGTCACCCACTTGGTGTCGTCTTCATATTCCACAAACCCTTCGGCCTGTAGTTTGAGCAGCATCGAGATCACCTGCTCTATAGGATAACCCAGATATGAGGCCAAGTCGCCAGAATAAAAATGCACCTGCCGGTCGGCATTGTCGAAACCCTTTAGGAACTTCTCCACACGAACCATGGGATGCGTCCCGTCAAGGCCTTGCAGTTTCTTGAAATCTTCGTTACGGTAGTAATTCACCGAAACCACATTACCCTCGCTGTTGGGATTCACGCCTTCCATGCGTCTGAAATCCACATGATTGCCGTCGACATTCCAATACAAAGCCTCAATAAAGAGGTCTAAGCCATGATAATAATCGTGGAAAGGACCGTCGCCATAACCTTGTTCCGACCTGAAAGCCATCATTTTACGGGAGCCGTTGTCGTACCGAAAGCCCAGATTGTTGTGATACAACGAATCCATGGTGGCCCCTGAGACCGAATCCACGAGATAGAGTCGCAAGGCCACATGATTGGAGACCAAAACCTCGTCTTCCGACATCACGAACTGAGGCGCCTCGACTTTCATCACCTCTCGACCCTCTTGACGGAAATGGAATACCGCTTTGTTGTTCATGCCGCCAAACACCTCCACCTGATTGCCCATCATGCCGATGCCGCCCTCAAAGTCAATGCCTCGCATCAGATTGGGAATCACATAATCACTTCGATAGGAACGTGCGCTGGGAAACATCGTCTTCTCGTTGGGCGCGTTCACCAACACCTTGTCCTCGAAACGGCATAGGATGTCTTGGTCGAAATGCCGGCGCTCGTGAAACACCACCGAGTCGATGGCATACTCCGAGCGGTTCAGATTCAGCGTATAGTAATCAGGCAAAGTGACAAACACCTTATCGGCCGGAATACCGAACCGCGACCAATCGGCCTGTCCTCCCATGCCTTCCCAATGGTTGTCGTCGAGATAATAGACGCCTTTGGTATTCTTGATTACGGATTCGTCTTTCTGGGAGGCCAACACCAGATTGCCGTCCACCGTCAGTTCAAAACTCTCCTTCGACGGAAAACCCAACAAGGCGTCGCGCAAAAGCCACTTGGAGTTGCCTTTGGCCGACAGCACCTTCTCCGCGAAGATCTTCTGGCAGGCCGAGAGGTACTTGTCCATGCCGTTCATCGACTTCTGCGACTTCGACGCGGTGTATTGCAGCCAGTTGTTCACGTCCTTGTGGGGCAAGCCCGCCGTGGGAATCCTTTGCAGCACCTCCACGAAGTTGAAGATGTTGGCATAGGCCCTTGCGCCGCTCTTCGAATGATACAGCTCGCAAAGTTGCATCACGGTATTAATCTCTGAATCAGAGTAGTAGCTATCCCAAACGCCTTGAAGTGCTTGCATCATCTTGGCCGCCTCGTCGCGGTCTTGCTTCGAGGTCGAAGAGTTCAGATAGGCCGTCAACGCCTCGTAGAACGCCGTCTTTTCCGTCGGGAAAAACGCTTGGGCAAAGGCCGACGATGCCCCGAAAAAGAGGGCAAAAACTAGGGTAAGGATTCCTTTTTTCATTCGTTTCATCTATTTATGAATCAATTACTTGACAAATTCTGCCGCCACCCAGTTGTTGCGGCTCGAATGGCGACGGTAACGCAAGCCCAACCGCTCGGCTTCCGTCCGGATGCTGTCCAAGTCCTCTGTGTAGAAACCACTGAAGAAGATATGGGCATCCGCGTTCATGGCTGCCACATAACAGTGCATGTCGCGCAGCAAGATGTTGCGGTTGATGTTGGCCAAAACGACGTCAAACTTGCCTTCGATGGAATGTGCGTCGCCAAGCACAATTGCGATGTCGTCGATACCGTTCAACGCGCTGTTGGTGAAGGCGTTGCGATAGGCCCACTCGTCGTTGTCGATGGCCACCGTCATGGCTGCCCCCAACTTCTTGGCAAGAATGGCCAACACCGCCGTGCCGCTGCCCATGTCGAGGACGGCTTTCCCCTTGAAGTCGGTCTCAAGCATCAGTTGGATGATTTGGGCCGTGGTTTCGTGGTTGGCCGTGCCAAACGACATCTTGGGTTCGATCACAAGGTCAAACTCAAAACTGGGGTCGGGTTGATGGAACGGTGCCCTCACGCGACACCGCTCGTTGACGACCACGGGCTGGTAGGAAGCCTCCCACAGCTCGTTCCAGTCCTTGTCGGGCATCTCCTCCACTTTCAGCAATTGGATGTCGAAAAAGGCAGGGTCGTTGAGCAAGTCGCCAACCGCCGCGTCATCCTTGCTATCCTCTGGGCAATAGGCTTTTAGGCATTGCCCCTCGTCCATAAACGAGTCGAAGCCGATGCCAGCCAACATTGTCACTAACATATCATGCTGAATGTCGGAACTTGGCGCCGTAAATGAATACTCCAATGTCTTCATTCTTCGCCGATGTGTGAGGCTTGTTCGCAAATGGAGACGAAGTCGTCGGCCTTGAGCGACGCGCCGCCAATCAAGCCGCCGTCGACGTCGGGCTGCGAGAACAGCTCGGTGGCGTTCTTGGCGTTGCAGCTGCCGCCATAAAGGATGCGGATTTCGTCGGCGGTAGCCTCGTCATAGTGTTCCTTCACCAACGAGCGGATGAAGGCGTGCATCTCCTGCGCCTGCTCGGGCGTGGCGGTCTTGCCCGTGCCGATGGCCCAGACGGGTTCGTAGGCGATGATGGCGTCATAGATGGCATCGCCGTCCAAGTGGAACAAGCCCTTTTCCAATTGTTCCTTCACCACCTCGAAGTGGCGACCCGCCTCGCGCTCCTCAAGCACCTCGCCGACGCAATAAATCGGCGACATATTGTTCTCAATCAGTCGGTTGACCTTTTCGGCAAGCACCTCGTTGGTCTCGCCAAAATATTTCCTGCGCTCGCTGTGGCCGACGATGCAATAGTCCACGTCGATGGATTTCAGCATCTTGGCCGACACCTCGCCCGTGTAGGCGCCCTTGTCGTAGGCGCTGCAATTCTGCGCGCCCACGTTGAAACGCTGCTCGTCGAACTCGAAGTCCGTCAGCAGTTCAAGGTAAGGGAACGGCGGACAAACGATGACTTCGCAGTTCATCTCGTCCATCTCGTCAAAGCGGTCAAGGATGTCTTCGACCAATGTTTGTGCCTCATCGAAAGTGAGGTTCATTTTCCAGTTTCCGGCAACGATTTTGCTTCTCATGGTATTTTAGATTTAAAGATTTAATATTCAATGATTTAAAATTATTGTTATTCAGTTAAAAACCACCTTACACCGACAGACCTCCACTTGGTTGCCTGCCGAGGCATCCGTCTTGACCATTCGCACAGCATACTCATTATCAGCCGTTTGTTCGCGATAGAAGCTGAGCATGTCGCCTTGGTGCGCCTCGGCCACATACGCTATCTCGAACCGCTTGATCTGACGCTCGCGATACCAAGCCACATTCCACAAGTCAAGCACATGCTCGATGTATTTCACCGAATTGAGATGCCCGTTGATGTCGATGTCGTTGTATTGGATCTCGATGTCACGCACAAATTCGGCATGTTCCGAAATCTTCACCCTTCCGCCTCGCTCGATGGGACAAGGCTTGTCGGCCACAATCCATTGGTTGATGGCGCCATTGTCGATGGCATAGATGTCGGTGGGGCGGCGCGTTTCGGTGTCGATCATCGCCCAAACAGAGCGACCGTAGCCATACACGCGGCCATTGTTGCCCGTCACGCAGAAATTGCGTTGCGTGAAGAACTTCAGCGCGTTTTCGACCCATGTTTCCACCGTATACCGCTCATATTGCGCTGGCATCTCCGTCATCTCGATGGCCAAACGCGACAAGACCCACGAGCGTTGAATGCCCATCAGGTAACGCATCCCGAAGCCACGGTCGGTGGAATGGAAATCAGCCGCATTCAGCAACTGGTTGCCGAGATGCCCCAGAAAGATCCGCCCCGAGAAGTCGCAGTGGAACGGCTCAGCCATGAATTCATATTTTCCTATTTTATCCATTATGCATTGATTCTTACACGCGGATCGATAACCCCATAAACGATGTCCACGACGATGTTGACCAACACCAACATGGTGGCAATGAGTAGCACTGCGCCCATGATGACGGGGAAATCGTACTTGTCGAGCGCGTCGACCACCACCACGCCGACACCTTTCCAGTCGAAGACATACTCCACGAAGACCGCGCCGGCCAACAACGAGGCAAACCAGCCCGAAACGGCAGTCACCACAGGGTTCAAGGCGTTGCGCAAGGCATGGACGGCGATGACGCGCCACGGCTTCAGGCCCTTGGCCCGCGCCGTGCGCACATAGTCCTGCGACATGGCCTCAAGCAGCGAGGTGCGCGTCAGTTCCGTCACCACGGCCAACGGCCTCATGCCCAACGTCAAGGCGGGCAAGATGAGGTTGCGCAGGCTAAGGTACTCTCCCCTGCCGTATTCGTCGACGGTGTAAAGGCTTCCCGTCATGCCTAAACCCGTCCAATGTTCAAGCAGGAAACCGAAGACCCAAGCCATCAAGATAGCCGCAAAAAACGAAGGCAGCGACATTCCGATGGTGGTGACGAACAGCGTCAACTTATTGAGAAACTTGGTATTGAACACCGCCGTCAGGATGCCGATGGCCAAGCCAACGAGCATCGCGATGGAGATGGAAACGAAAGCCAACAGCAAAGTGTTCGGGAAGGCCTCGCCCAAGATGTCGGAAACCTTGCGTTTGCTTTGGTACGACATGCGCAGATAAGGCCCTTTCAGCACCACAGCCGTCGTGCCGATAGTGGCGATTTTGGCATAACGCCCGATCTTGTCCAACTTTTGCGTGCCTTCTGAGATGTCGTAAAACGAAATCGGGACCAAGTCGTTCAGGTAGTCGACATATTGTTTCCCAAGGCTTTGGTTCAGGCCCAATTCCTCGCGGATGGCGTTCACCGACTCTTGGTCGGCACGTTGGCCGAGCATCATCTGGGCAGGGTCGCCGGGCAGGATGTTGAACAGGAAAAACACCAACGTCGCGACGCCCCAAAGCACCGCGATACCGTAAAGCAACTTCCTGATGACGTAACTGCCCATGATGTCAGAAAATCTTCAAGGCCTTCGAAAAGTCAACCGCACTCCACTTGTCGACGACCAAGCCGTTGTCGAGCCAGACCAAACCAGGGTTGTAGCGTACTATCGTCTTGATTTCCAGCTCGTCGGCATAATACGCCTCGTAGAGGAAATCGTATTTCGCACGCAATTCGTCGACATATTCAGGCGCGTCGGCGACGACCCAAATCACATAATAGCCATGCCTGTCGGCGGCCTCGGTGATGGCTTTCACCTTTTGCCACTCCTTCTCGGTGACCTTGCTCAGGTCGTGCGAGGTGAACATCAGTAGGTTCTCGGTGCTGAGGATCATCTCCGTCATGTCGTCGCCGTTCTCGTCAAGCGCCGTGAAACCGAGATAGTTGTCCCCGCCTTCCGTCCTTTGCCCGACAAACTCCCACTGCGACATCCATACCGAGTCGTTCCACGGATAGTTGGGCGAAAGGTATTCCTTGGTCTCGCCCGTGGCTTTATTCTTGTAAGTCAAGTAGATCTGGCTCGCCTCGGCAGGCTCGGCGTTCAACTGGCTGCCCACCTTCCATGCCATGAAATCGACGACGGGCAGATGGCGGTAATTGTACACCTCGAAACCGAGGAAAGCCGCCGCATAAAGGCATCCGATGGCGAACTGCGCAGGTCCGCTGAGTTTGTTTTCAAGCCTTTTGTTGTTCATTATCAGCGGGATAAGCACAGTATCAATGACCAAGTTCTTGTAGAAGGTCTGCCAGTTGCTCATCTTGATGGCCGTACCGAAGCAGCCGCAGTCGGGCACGAGGTCGTAAACGGCGTCAAACAAGGTCGTAAAGGTGAAGAACAGCATCAACAAGGTGGCGCCGAGCACCGCCAAACGCGGATAGACCTTGGTCAGCAGGCAGATGCCGACCAAGAACTCGGCCAAAATCAGGCCCACGGCCAATACCATGGCGAGGCCGTTGAGCCACGTCATGTGGTAAACCGCAAGGTAGTCAAGGATTTTGTACTTCGTCCCCAAGGGGTCGACGCCTTTGGTGAAGCTGCTGAAGATGAACAGCGCACCCACCAATAGGCGGCATATCGTCAGGGCCGCGTTGTTGTAACGCTTGCTGAACGCCAAGGCGACCAAGAAATTGAGCAGCAGGATGGCCAAAAACCAGAAGTGGTATTCGGGCAGGAAGAAGATGCCCGCAGCCGTGGCCAATGCCGCCAAGATGCTGACCCATGCGATGCCCGAGTTGTTCTTTCTTCTCATCTCACACCTCCTCGTTCAGCAAAATCAGGGCGAAAACGGCATAGTTGATCATATCGTAATAGTTGGCGTCGATGCCTTCCGAAGCAACGGTCTTGCCGCCGTGGTCTTCGATGCTCTTGGTGCGCAGCACCTTGCTCATAATCAAGTCGGTGATGGAGCTGACGCGCATGTCGCGCCAGGCCTCGTCGTAGTCGTGGTTCTTGCGGGTCATCAGCTCATAGGCTTCGGTGGTCACCTTGTCGAAAAGCGCCGTGGCCTCTTCCGTGCTCAGGTCGGGCTGGTCGACCACGCCGAGCCGCAGCTGGATGATGCCCATCGCCGCATAGTTGACGATGCCGATGAACTCAGGCTCGATGCCTTCGTCCACAAGCCGTTCATGGGTGGTCTGCAACGTCCTGATTCTCTTTACCTTGATAAATATCTGATCGGTGATTGACGGCGTGCGCAGGATACGCCATGCCGGGCCATAGTCCTTCATCTTGTCGACAAACAGCTTGCGGCATTGCGCCAACACCGCATGAAATTGGGCTTTTGTGTCTTTCGTTTGCATGAAAAAATGTATTTTTGCAAAAATAATACTTTTTCCAATGTGGCAGCTATTTTCGCGCGGTAAATCGCATAATTTTAAGCATCCCGCCATCATGGGCATCCTCAACGTGACGCCCGACTCGTTCTCCGACGGCGGACGCTACAACCAGATTGACAACGCCTTGCGCCATGTCGAAACGATGCTCTCCGACGGCGCCGACTTTATCGACATCGGGGGTTGCTCCACCCGGCCCAACAACGCCATCGCCACCGAAACGGAGGAACGCGAGCGGGTGATCCCCATCCTGAAAGCCGTCCGGAAACGGTTTCCCGACACGCTGCTTTCCATCGACACGTTCCGCAAAAGCGTGGCCGAGGCCTGCATCGACGAAGGCGCAGACCTCATCAACGACATCTCGGGCGGGCTTTTCGACGCGGAGATGCTGCCCTTCATCGGAAGAAACCACATCCCCTACATCCTCATGCATTGCGTGGGTACGCCCGAAACGATGCACCAATATGCCCTCGGCGGCGACATCCACCAAACCGTACTCGACTTCTTCAGGCGGCAATGCGAGGCCTTGGAAGCCTACGGCCCGCAGCAAGTCATCCTCGACCCGGGCATAGGCTTCGGCAAGAGTCTTGAAGCCAACTACCAGTTGCTCAGCGACTTGAACCGCTATCGTCACAAGGGCTTGCCCATCCTCATCGGCATCTCGCGGAAGTCATTAATAAATAAGGTATTGTGTACATCGCCGCAAGAGGCCGACAATGGCACCACCGTGCTCAACACCCTCGCCCTGCTCAACGGTGCCGACATCCTTCGCGTCCACGACGTGAAAAAAGCCTGCGAAGCCGTGGCGTTGGTACATACTTTTTGTATTTTTGCGCCAAATTCACAGCCATGATCGATCTTTTCATCCAAGTCAGCGTCTTCGACATCATCGACATCATCTTGGTGGCGGCCTTGTTCTACGGCCTCTACCGCCTGCTGAAAGGCACGTCGGCCATGAGCATCTTCATCGGCATCGTGGCCGTCTTCCTCATCTGGCAGTTGGTCAAGGCCCTGCACATGGAGATGCTGACCGCCATTTTGGGCGCATTCGTCAGCGTGGGCTTCATCGCGCTCATCATCATCTTCCAGCCGGAGATACGTCGGTTCCTGTTCACCATCGGCGACCAAGCCCGCGAAGGCAAGTTGGCGCAAAAGCTCAAATTCCTGAAAGTCAGGAGCAATGTCGACCTGAACACCGAAGCCGTCGCCAAGGCCTGCGTCAACATGGCCGAAATCAAGCAGGGTGCGCTCATCCTGCTCACGCGAAAGAACAACTTGGACGACATCGTCGCGACGGGCGTGACGGTCAACGCCGACATCACCAACCCGTTGATAGAGAACATCTTCTTCAAGAACAGCCCTTTGCACGACGGTGCGATGATCATCCGCCACAACCGCATCACGGCGGCGCGTTGCATCCTGCCTGTGTCGAACAATACCAACATCCCCGGGCACTACGGCCTGCGTCACCGTGCGGCCATCGGCGTAACGGAGGTCAACGACTGCATCGCGTTGGTGGTTTCAGAGGAAACGGGCAACATCAGCATGGTTTCCGGCGGCGAAATCAAGACCGTCAAGCCATCGGAAATCAAAGAAACGATCGAAAAGGAAATGAAAGTTTAAGAAGCAAATCTCTCACAAAACTAATCTGAGATTTCCACGAAGCCGTCGTTCTCCTCGGCATAACGCAACTGTTGCTTGTACGGGTCGTAGCGCAGCAGCGACTGGTTCCAATAGTCAAGATTCCGGCTTTTCAGTTCCTTGCCCACATAGCTGTTCATCATGTAGTCGTAGGTGTAGCCTGCATAGAGCTTGCCCAAATACACGGCGTAATTGTACACATCCTTAAGTTCCAAGGTATCGATAGTGTATTGATAATCAATCTTGTTTTTCCAAAACGAGAAGTCCGTCTTGGAGTCGAAGCCGTCCATGAGGTTGTGCTCGCAAAACAGCAAGGGCTTCCACTCGCCGTCGCTGACCTCAAACCACGAGGCCACGTTGACCGTATTCAAAGGGTGCTTGTAGCTGTACTCGTCGCTGTCGCTGAAAAGGTAGTCCTCGTATTCCGTGATGCGCCCCGAAATCTCCATTTGCGAGAGCATCACCAGCCAATGTGTGGAGTCGACTTGGATGTTGTCGATGTCGTCGGGGATGTAAACGTCAAGGTTGTAGTCGTGTAGCGCATCGGCGTAAGCGCCATACATCACGTCGAGAAACAGGTCTTGGCTAAAGCCTTGCAGCACATCGGTCTGACCGTATTGCATATTGTACTCCACCTTCACCTCGGCCTTTTCGGGGAAATAGACGGCCACGCGGGTGTCGGTTTGCTCGGCCACGAAGCTCTTGGCCAACTTCAGTTCGGTTTGGCAACTCGACAGAGACAGTAAAAATAGAACAAAACCGACAAAACGTCCAAAACCTCTGTTTCTTGGGATGTGGGAAAACTTGCCAACCGGCAGTTTTCCAGCAACGCACAGTTGCACCGTTGCCACACGCTTGTCTTTGAATTTACTCATTGTTTTGCAAGTTTTGAAGGTTTTGGTTTAAACATCATCAAACAAATCCATTTGCACGCCATCGCCCTTCGGCTCGACGATTTCCAACGGCACATCGGCAGGGTTGACCTTTATCCTCGCTTCGTTATCAAGTGATTCTGGAAAATCAGGCCCTTCGACAGGCTCAGGGGCCTTTGGGTCTTCTGAAGTCGGTTCTTCGACTCCTTCGACAGGCTCAGGGGTCTCAACGGTCTCTGGTTCAAGGAACTGCCAGCTCTCTATCTCTCTCGTCGACAGGCGTTTGCCTTTCGCCTTATAACTCTTGATGCCGATAAACTCCTCCACGTTGACCGTGTCGTCGGGGAAGCAGTTGCCCGCGTCGCTCACCTTGTAGCTGAGCAGCAGGCGCGGCAGGTTGTCTGTACACATGCCCAAATACTTGGCTTCAGGATGCTCGCCGATGAACGAAACTCGGTTGTTGAGCTTGGTGTCGGCCTCGATGCTGAAACGCTTCAGGTACATCTTCTGCGTCTCGCCCTCGATGTAGACGACGGAGAAGATTTCGTCGGCGTCGAACTTGCGGATCTCCACCATGTCGTCGTCGAAGTGGGTGTTGAGGTCGAAGCCCGAAATCTTGAACTCGCCGTTGGCGAAGATTTGCAGAATCTTGTCTTCGCCCTCAAACGCGCCAAGATGCTGGCCGCGCTTGTCGGCGTTGAGGCGGCGCACGGTGTCATCGTACCAGATGTCACGCGCATTGAGGGTCGACACGCCTTCCCCGCTCTTCTTGATTTCCTTGACCTCGTACTTGGTGAGCAGGTTGCCTCGCGCATCGCGTCCCTTGACGGCGATGTCGGCAAAGTTGTAGTCGACGGTCTTCTGTTTCTTGTTGAACAGCCCCAGCGTCACCTTGATGACCTCGGCCTCGCCGTTGGGATTCGACGAGAAATAGCGCACCTTCGAATTGGGCTTGCCTTGCGTGAGGTCGTATTCCTTGTCACGGGTGACGCCCTTCACGGCAAAACGCTTCACATAATGCGGCGCACCGTTCTTGCCGTCGCGATAGACCACGTTGTAGGTCGTGCGCTCGTCATTCTTGTGGAATACTGCGGCATGGATAACCTTCTGGCCCACAAAGAGTTTCGGCTGCAACTTGGTCACGGCGTACTTGCCATCCTCATGGAACACGATGATTTCGTCCAAGTCGGAGCAGTCGCACACGTATTCGTAAGCCTCCTTGTTCTTCTCGCGTTTCAGGCCCTCGCCGGTGCAGACGAAGCCTTCGTCTCGGTTGACGTAAAGCTTCTCGTTGTTGGCGGCCACGGCCACGGCGGAGATGTTGTCGAAGTTGCGAATCTCGGTCTTGCGCTCGCGTCCCGCGCCGTATTTCTCCTTGATGTGCATGAAATAGTCGATGGTGAAGTCCACGATGTGGTCGAGGTTGTAGCGGGCTTCCTCCAACCGTTTCTCGATGTCGGCCAACTGCTCGTCGGCTTTCTTGATGTCGAACTTGGAGATTTTGCGCACGGGTTTCTCGCAGAGTTTCTCTACGTCCTCGCGGGTGATTTCGCGCTTCAGCAGCTTGCGGTACTTGTCGAAACGCCGCTCGATGCCCGTCAGTTGGTCGTCCCAAGTCTCGTAGTCCTTGTTCTCCAACTCCTTGTAGATGCCTTTCTCGAAGAAGATCTTCTCCAACGAAATGTAGTGCCAGCTTTGCTCCAACTCGTCAATCAAGATGCGGAGTTCGAGGCTCAGCAGCTCCATGGTGCGGTCGGTGCTGAGGCGCAGGATTTCGCTCACGCCCAAGAAGGCCGGATGCTGGTTGACGATGACGCAAGCGTTGGGCGAGATGGAGACCTCGCAGTCGGTGAAGGCATAGAGCGCGTCGATGGTCTGGTCGGGCGAAACGCCGGGGTTGAGGTAAATGACGATTTCGCATTGCTCGGCGGTATTGTCGTCGATTTTCTTAATCTTGATCTTGCCCTTGTCGTTGCATTTCACGATGCTGTCGATGACGCTACCCGTGGTGGTTCCGTAAGGTATCTCACTGATTACAAGCGTTTTCTTGTCCTGCTGACTGATTCTTGCGCGGATACGCACTTTGCCGCCACGCAAGCCGTCGTTGTAGTTGGTCACGTCCATCAGGCCGCCTGTGGGGAAGTCGGGATAGAGCGTGAAAGGCTCGTCTTTCAGATAAGCTATCGAAGCGTCAATCAATTCGTTGAAGTTGTGCGGCAGGAACTTGGAGGCCAAGCCCACGGCGATGCCTTCGGTGCCTTGCGCCAACAGCAGCGGGAACTTCACCGGCAGCGACACCGGCTCGGCGTTGCGGTTGTCGTAGGAGCGCGTCCAGTCGGTGGTCTTGTGGTTGAAGACGACTTCCTTGGCGAACTTCGAGAGCCGTGCCTCGATGTAACGCGGGGCAGCGGCATCGTCGCCCGTGAGGATGTTGCCGAAGTTGCCTTGCGTGTCGATAAGCAAGTCTTTCTGGGCGAGTTGCACGAGCGCGTCGCCGATGGAGGCGTCGCCGTGCGGGTGATATTTCATGGTGTTGCCCACGATGTTGGCCACCTTGTTGAAACGTCCGTCGTCGAGTTCGTCCATCGAGTGCAGGATGCGGCGTTGCACCGGCTTCAGGCCGTCCTCGATGGCCGGCACGGCGCGTTCAAGGATGACGTAAGAGGCGTAGTCGAGAAACCAGTTCTCGAACATCCCCTTCAGGGGAATCACCTGAAACTTTTCCTCCTGAGCGTCAGCAACTTGTTCATTATCGGGCACTTCGTTCAGTGCGTCGTTTTCCAATTCCGTCTTGTCTTCGATATCCATTTATGCGTGTTCTAATGCTTGCAAAAATAGGGAAAATTTCGTTTCGTTCAATACTTTAAAGCAAAATGGCTGGGGCATGTATACTCTACCCATTACTCTTCGCATACTTTTTTAGTATGCCAACACCATACTGAGGAGCGAAGGAAAGATATGACCTGAATTTCTACGGAGATTATTAATTCTCCATTCCAAAGTAACGAATTAAAGAAAAACACTACCTTTGCAGCTGAAAAATGGTTATATAAGGGAACAATGCCAATCTGCAATTGTAATGACTTTTGCACCGATGAAGTGCGCCTGAAGCGATGCTACTTCTAATAGCGTGAGAGCAGTAGCTGCGAGCTATAATGCTCATCCCGCGAGATATTTAGCAAGCGTTCCTTGACGGACTTGCCATAGTTGCTGAGGTTCTTTTTCTTTGCCATAACAGTTATACCATGTATTTAACAAGTTCATCAGTGCGCTTTCCGATGCGCATGGCATTTGCGTATGAGTAAAGCTTTGTGATGTCACAATCCTTTCGCGAAAGAAAGTTGCGCAATATTTCTGAGCTAACATCAATTCCCACGCGATTGCGGTACTTGATGGCATCGCATACGGACTTCTCCAAATCGTAGATTTTAACTTTGAAACCCTCTATGATTGCCTCCGACACCCCAAGTTCAAAGACCTTGCGGCTGAGGAAGAAAAGCTCTATCGGTGGGTAATCCGGCAGAACCACCTTGCGGCTGCGCTCAATAGCGATGCAATAGGAAAGGGGTATCTGCGTGCTCAGCCCATAATATGACCAGGCTGAATACATGCACAACACACCGCCCGATACGAGCCGTTCCACGTCAATCATGGGCTTGGCCAGCCCTTCGTTAAGCGCATAGATTCCTTGGCGCACCCGTATGATAGTCCCTTTCTCAGCTCCATAGAGAAGCCGGTTGTATAGGTTTTTCTCTTTGGCCTCCGACGAAGAGATATACCCTCCATTCTGGTTAATGTACTCTTTGATGTCCACTTTTTCGCAATTTTCTTGCCGCAAAAATACTGCATTTTTTTGAAAGTGCAGTAGATTTGAAGGAAAAATCTCAATATCCCCCTCCCTTCAAATCAAGGGTTTCTACTTCCGTGACAAGACCGCTGGTGCCGCATTTCGGGCAAACGACTTCTCTTTCTCCATGCCAACACACAATGCTTCCGCATTTCCCGCATGTATAGAAATGTCTTTCCTCACAATACGGACAGCCAGGATATTCGTCATCAAGCGCAACAGAACCATGTACACTCTTTGTGTCATACCCCTCTCGATGGGCTTGCTCTGCATTAACCTTGAACGCCCAAACAAACACATATTCGTTGCGCCGCTCATCGGCCTTATCGACCGTGATACCGAAAGGCTTCTTACATTTGGGGCAAATGCCCATCGTCACAAAGGCTTCTTCTGATAGTTTTCGCATAACATGCATCTTGTGCTATAAGCCTCTCATTTTATCTTTTTTAGATGCAGCCTCTCTTAATTGTGATAATTTTTTGCTGACATATTGTATCACGAGTTTGATTTCATAATTGTCACCACTGAGTTGACATAGTATTTCTGTGTCCGGAGTTTCCCATGTGGTGTCAAATGCAAGATGACCGTATGAAATAGCCCTGCCCCAATCGCTATAATCATCCCTATACAAATCATCAAACCATACTGCATTGTTTTTTCCTCCATGAGTAGGTTTCCCGTATTTACTAGTAAGCAAATCAACAAGCTCTTCATAATCATACATATAATCATTCTGATTAGAATGATCAATACTGAATATGTATTTACCGATTGTCAGCTGGTTGTCTGTAAAACCATATAAAACAGTACATGGTAACGATGCTACACTACCGGGGAAAGCATATATATCAGTTTTCTGTACTAAATTGGCTTCTCCTTCTTTCTTTTGAACTAACTGATAAGAATCTCCCCAATTTGCTACTCTGAAATCCTTATCTGCATCCATTTCCTTTTCCGTTTCCTCAATTGTTTCATGGTTACCATTAGAAGTCAAACTCTCTATTCCTCTGAGGGCCTCGGCGTTTTCGGGGTTGTTGGATAGAACTCTATAATAGCACTTTTTTGCTTTGATAATGTTGCCCTGTTTTTGATAAGCAAATGCTGCTCCTAATAGAGCTTCTTCGTTCTCTGGTTTCATCTCTAACGCAACTTGAAAAAACTCAATTGCTGTTAGATAATCAGATTTGGCCAACCGGCTTTGACCTTCGGAAAGGTAATCAATGATGTTATCCATATTGTCTTTTAATTTAAATTAATGTAGTTACTTGTAATTCTATAAATGTTAAGCTATTTCCACCCAAACCAAATGCACCCTAAACGGATGATCTTCCATCCTCCAAACAAGCTCACGCTCTTTTTCAATTACGCCCACTTCATCTTGATAAGGAACAAAACCATCGCCGTAGTATTCTTTCAAGAAAGCATCCATCTTCTTCACCAACTGCTGTTTTTCGGCATAGCCTCGGTCGATGTCGTTTTGGGCATAGCGCAACTCTATCTTGCTCTTCTCCGTATGGTCGGCCATCATTTCCAAATGGCTGCGCTTTTCTTTGGCTTCCATAATCCTTTTGTTGACTGAAAGGATGCTTGCCTTGGTTATGGCAATTTGCCACAGGATGAATTTGGGCAAGGCCTCTTTTAATGCCTCTTCATCATACACACAGGCAATCGACATGTCGTCCTGGCTGCCGCGCTTGCTCAACACGGGCAAGGTTTCCTGAATGTCGGCAACCGTGGCTTCGTGGCCGTCCGTCACCAATGCTTTGACGACCTGCACATAGAAATTCACCAGATTGGTCTCCTCGCCAAACGAATCGTCCATGCCGTCGGAGCCAAGGCAAACGGCAATGGGAAAACCGCCATCACCTTGATAACAATAACGGAACTCGTTCAAGGCATCGGAATCGCAAATCGAAGTGGTCTTGTTCAGAAAGCAACGGTCGTCCCAAGGAATCGGCTCTTTCCACTGGGCTTCTTCGTCAAACGAAATCATTTTGCCGTCGCCCAAATGAAAAGCAAACCAATACTTGGGTGTGCTTACGTATGCCATCAAAGTACAACCGTAAATCTTTTCCAACTTATAGCCCGAAAGGAACTCGTCTTTGTATTGCTTTTCGACTTGCGCAATTTCCTTCTCGGTCAAGGGATGATGGGCGGCATGTTGCTCAATCCGCTGCTGCCATTGCCCAACGATGGACGCGAACAGTTGCCGCATGGCTGCATCGACAGGCTTTCCCTTGCTGAAATCTTGCCTGTCTATCTCGGTTTGGATGGCTTCGTGTTGCGTGAACGGCTGACCAACAAACAAACTCTCGTCAACGTTGCCAACAAACGCCTTCACGTTGTCAGCAATAATCTCAGTGGCAAAACGTGCTCCTACATCGCTGCGGAAATAACGTTTCCCACCGTGCCCATCACACACAACAGCTATAGCAAGACCATCCTCGTCGATACGGCTGAAAGAATAGTCCTGACACACCTTGTCCGTTGCCTTATGGCTCTCGCCTTGGCAATGAAAGTCGAAACACCTCATGGGAAACGCCCTTAATCCCAATCGTCGGCATACGAGCTGCCGTCAACTTTCGTGGCGACCTCGGCACCGTCAATGTTGTCAACAGCGTTCTGTACCTCGCTAATCACTTGGTCTTGCTTGGTGGTCTCGCCAGCCGTGCTGCTCTTGCTGCCGATTTGCGACGAGGTGACGGCCACCACGCGGATAATCTGCTTCAATGCCTCGATGTTGTGAACGGTGAACACGGCTTCGTTGGTGCCCGTGAACTTGGCCAATTCATCCTTGTCGGCATCGTCGCCAATAGCGATGGCCACCTTGATGGCCGACTTGAACCAGTTGTTGGCCTTCAGTTTTGCCAATCCAGCCTCAAAGTTGTCGGTAGGAGCACCATCCGACAGCAGAATGATGGCCGGGGCAAACAAGCCGCTTTCCGATTGCATGAAGCCTTTGCTGCGCGACAGCTTGTTTTCAAGTTCTTCGCAAGCGGCGCCCAAAGAGGTCAGGCCATTAGCTTGGACATCTTGCCAAACAAACTCGTTAGCCAATTTGGGCTCGCTATACAACCAGCTACATGAAGTGGAGAACTCTAAAGCCGCCACCTTGATTTCGGCATCCGGGTTGGTGACGGAAATCTCGTCCAACATGGGCAGCACATTCACCACCGCATCATTGACGGCTCCGATTTTGCTTCCAGCCATACTGCCGGAAGTATCAATCATGAAGAATAGTGTCATGGTTCTGCGTGGTACACTTACAGTTTCGTCTAGTAATGACATAATTATTTATTTTTTAGTTAGTTGATAGAATTTTCAAATGAAGGATGTGGCCTGTCCAAAACCGTTGCCTTTTTATTCTTATAAACATGTATGTAGATATTGGCAACAATAGTCAGAACCTCATCGCAAATGTTCTTGTCAGTTCGTTCCATGTTTTGGAATTCAACATCTCTAATCTCATCAATCTGCTTTGAATAATTAGAAGTTTCAAATGCAGCCAGAATCGCTTCTATGACTTTCTGTAGTTCAATATATGCATATCTATATCTACGATTAGAATATAGGCGGGTATAACTATTCAAAGTGTTTAGAATAACCGTGTTGCATGGACTCTGCTCCGCACTGCATACCAAACTCCAAAAATCTTGAAATACCCGAGGCATTGAAGACACATTGCTTTGATTGTTGGGAACAACACTCCTTTGACCTGTAAAATGGCCCAGGAAATCGACTACAGCTCGATCTATGATTATATCGCTATAAGCCAAAGGTTTAATTAAATATAAACCATTGAGTGATTTAACGCGACTTAACGCAACATACAATTGCCCAGGAGCAAAAATATGGCTACGTAGGTCCAATACAATCTTGTCGTATGTTTGACCTTGTGATTTATGAATTGTAAATGCATAGGCTAATTTAATGGGAAATTGCACAACTTTTTGATAATATGGATTTTTCTTTACGAGTTCATGTTTATTTGCATCATACTCCATTTCATATTTATAGTCGGTAGATTTCCCAATATTTACGACCATCCCTGTTCGGTCTAAAAGGACATTGATGGTATTTCCATCATACCCAATAATTTCTCCAAAATCACCATTGATGTATCCTGCTTTCTTATAGCTACTTGTGCATATTACTCGGGCTCCAACTTTAAATTTTAATTCTCCATCAAACTGAGAAGGCATGTTGATCTCATGATATTTGGCGGCATCAATAGTTATCGATTCATTATAGTCAAAATACACGTAATTATTTGCGGCCCTTTCCTTTATCGTTATTTGCGCACAAGAGCTAAACGCAGTGCCAGGCAGCTGTTTTAACTTTTCATTGTTTACGCTTCTTACTTCAGCGTTTGAAGAGGCTATGTAAGGAACGTCTTTGGGTAACGACTGGGTGGGAACAATTCGAGTATTTAGAGTATTCAACACAGAATCGTCATTGATTACATCGAGGTTGCGAAATCTATCAAGTATACCCTCATAAGCTCTATCATTCTGTTGCCTTACTGATTGTTTAAGTTCAAAGAACCTAACTTTCTGTATTTCTTTCTGAATGACATGGCT
Organism: uncultured Bacteroidales bacterium; assembly: GCA_937877465.1. Lineage (GTDB taxonomy): Bacteria > Bacteroidota > Bacteroidia > Bacteroidales > F082 > Limimorpha. Next base: position 25,954 of record CALFIT010000199.1, read on the forward strand.
GTTAAAAAAGTAAATCCCTTTATACTCGCGCATAAGATATTTATAGACATCTTCCTCTTCAACTATAGGCGGAAGTTGGAACATGTCACCAACAATAATTACCCTTAAACCTCCAAATGGTGCGTTGGAATGTCTCGCTACTTGGCATATCTTATTCATCATTTCGAAGAAATCAGACCTAACCATTGAAATCTCATCAAAGACCAAAGTGTCAATAGAATTGATTTTGGGCATGAAGAACTGTGGGTTCCTAATACATGAATAATTCTTTGGATTCTGCCAACCTTCGTCAAGGTTATCAAACTCACCATAGAAGAAACTATGAAAAGTTGTGGCAGTTCTGAATGCCTGTGAATGATTTGCCTTGGCGGCAAGATTAGTTGGGCATAGCACTTGAAACCTCCCAAGGGAAGGAGCAATTTCACCGATTAAATGTGACTTCCCTGTTCCGGCCTTCCCTTGAATTATGGCTATTTGTGAAGGAGAATTCTTTATCTCATCTGCTATTATTTGTTGTTCCTTATTGAGCATCAAAGAATTATTTTAATCGTTTATCAGTATTACGCCTTTATAATTATTTCCAAAAGAAATCTTTATTCCATTTTTAACTGGCATAAATTCATTGGGTTGTACTTCCTTCAGCTTTCCACTCGCAGTTTCAGCCGTCCACTTTTCTTTCGTCAGGTTTTGCAAAAGCAGCATATTCCTGTCCTGTGGATTGACGGCGACACGAGCATCAGGCGTGTTGTCGAAATCCACGAACAAGCGTGTTCCGTTAGTCAGAAGCAAAGTGCGCATACCCAATTTCAAGGTCTTGCTGACATCCACATCACGCCCACAATTCATACATTGCGGCTTGGCCACGTCAATGAAGGATTCTTCGCCGCAATGCGGACAAACAACCAACTTGTCGCGCAAAGAGGCTATCAGCTTTTCCCAGTTCTGCTCAATCATGCGCTTCTGTGGATTCTTCAACATTTCCTGACTGAACTCGCGAACAAAAGTCTCCCGCAACTCGGCAGGCATGACAGGCCAACGGCGTATCACATTCTGGTGAATGCCCCTAACCGGCAGGTTCGTCTTGTCGTTCGGGTCATAGATGAAAACAGCTTCGCTACCGTAAAACTTCTTTTCGTATGCCTCAGTCATGCAAGGACAGGCCACCACCTTTGCACCCTCAAACGGATGGTTGGCATAGAACAGCATAAACAGAATGACCGACAACGAGAATCGGTCGCTGTATTTGTCGGGAATGCCTCCAGCCACAATTTCAGGTGCCATATAACGCGCCTTGCCCATGATGCCCGACTTTTCGCCTTGCGGCATCACATTGTCATTGTCGCAAATCAGCACATCGCCCGTGTCGGGGTCGATGAAGAAATTGCCATCGTTAAGGTCTTGGTAGCTATAGCCGAAACGGTGCAGCATCATGAACCCATTGCAGATCTTCATGGCCGCCGCCATCATTGCCTGAAACGACTTGAAGCTCTTCTTCGCCAAGAGGAAGTTGCCGAACTCGAAATAGTTCTGCGGACGCAAGGCCATCACATAGCCGAAGCTGCCATGTTGTCGCTCCGTGATGCGTTCTGGCCAAAGGAATGCCGGGCTTGGCGCTCCGTTCAACACATTATTCGCCAAATTGTTGTAGAAAGCTTGGTCAAGGCTATTGTGGTACCATTTCAGGGCTTTTGGTTGGCCATTCATATCCACCAAATACACGATGCCTTGGCCACCGCGACCGAGTTCCCTTTTCACTGTCACATAGCCACCGTTGAGGAGGCTGATTTTCTCGCCATTAACTAGTTCTTTCATTTTTCAAGGATTAAAAAGCAACTTGCAAAAATACTAAAAATCAAATGAATTGCCTTGATTTAACCAAAAAAATAGCATTATTATGCATTAGTTGCCACTTGCTCTACCTTTGGTAAAATAGCTTTCAATACATTTCATAAATGGTGTCATGTTTGTAGAACGCCCGTATGAATTGCAATAGGAATAACTTACACACAGACGTTTCTTCGCGCGTGAAAGCGCCACATAGAATTTTCGTGCATCTTCTTTCTTATCTATCATGGCCTGCGCAACTTCCGCTTGAGTATACCAATTTGGATTCCCTAACACCTTGTTGACGGTAAAATATGGGTAGGTACCATTATTGGCCTCCAAGATGACCACATTGTCAAACTCAAGACCTTTTCCCTTATAGACAGTCATGATGAAAACGCGGTCGTGGATTAGATCTTCGGAATTAACGAGGTCGCCTTCGCTAATAGTTGCAGTCATATCATTCAAATGACTGCTGATTTGGCCGAACAGAGTCTGTTCGTTTTCATAATCCACCCATTCGCTTTGAACATATTGCAGAAAAACAGTGAACTTATTGCCCAATTCTTCTATCATTTTCAAAGAAACCATGTCATGGTAAACACTCATCAACTCATCGGCAATCGTTCTTCCAGTTGTTTGCACAGGGGGATACAAATGGTCTTGCAGATTCTCAAACATCGGCAACAAAGGCTGCATTTTTGAAACCACGTTTTTCACCTTGCTTTGCGAGACAAAGGCTTGTTGTTGAGGCATAATATGCCGCGATTTCTGGTAGCAATAATCCACCAAGGCTTTCGTTGCTGCAATATCTTCATCGGCAAGGTGTGAATTTTTACCCTCAAGCTGCAACTCTTTCAACAAAGAATCAAGACTATATCTACGCAAATTCGGCTCCACGCACTTAATCAAATGCAAGGAGTCATAGATGTCGAATGTCACCTGTTCACCCAATTCCTTTTCCACATTCTTCCGAAGAATACTATAGTCAAAGTTTACATTGTGCCCAAGCAAAGGACAATCGCCGATATAGTCAACAAACATCCGCAAACCCTCTTCCCTGCCATAATGTGAGTGGCTCTCATACGCCTCTACGAGAGGATTGGTTTCGTCACCAATTCTATCCGGGATTTTTTTATCCGTATGCAAGAAAACGACAAAGTCGGAGTTGGGAACCTTAAGGCCTTTATTCACCTTGAAGGCTGCAATCTGTACAATGTCATCCTCCAATACGTCCAGTCCTGTCGTCTCTGTATCAAAGAAAACAAACTCTTCCATCTCGTATGCCTTATTAAATCGTGCTATATATGACTCTTCGGCAAGCAAATCGGAAGGCGTCATCATCAGATGTTTTAGCTTTACAAGGAAATCACGGGCACCGGCACCTGTCCTGACAGCTCCGATACCATGTAGGAGTCTCGCCCAAGCCAGATGATTGAAATCATTGACATTGACGCAAAAGAACGACGAAAGAGTCTTATACGATTTCGTCTTAAACATGTCGGTACCAGAAATCTTAAAATGGGTAATACCCTCATTGGTCAATTTCTGGCTAATTCTGTCGGCAGCGGCATTTGTCGGGACAAGAATGGCTACCCTTTCATCATCAAAACCGAGATAGTAGTTTATCATTTTGATTACACGGTCTTTTTCGTTGTCAACTGTTTGATTGTCTGTCAAAACCAAGGCAAACTTGTCGTGTTCTATATCTTGAGAAGATTCAGGCAACAAAGAAGCATCAACGCCGAGCTCTTGCTCGGCGTAAGTGTTGAATACATCAAGCAGGTATTTGGGCGAACGGTAGTTTTTACCAAGTGTAAGTATATGTCCTTCGCATCTTTGCTTCAAGAGTTGCAGCTGGCCCAATTGCGCTCCCAAGAACGAGAATATGGCCTGCTGCTCGTCGCCAAGGTACATAACTGTAAACTCTTGTGACATATCCGTCAATTCATCAATGATAGCCGTTTGCAAGGCGTTCAAGTCCTGCACCTCATCCACCTGAATCCACTGATACCGCTTGTACTCATGAGACGTATCCTTGCGCAAGCCATCGTATGCAAGTACAAGGATATCAGAAAAACTGATTAAGTTACGTTCTTTTTTATATTGATGATAAAGCAAAGCATACATCACCATAGCATCGGAACTATCGACCTTGTTGGGGTCGAAATTGGCTTTCTTGGCAACTTGATAGTAATTGTCATAGTTTTCAGGGAGATAGATGGCAAAATTGGGGTGATTCAGTCGCCGCTGAGTGATATACGCATCAATATTGTCGACAAGCGACACCTTCATCTTATCTGGATTCCCTTGCTTGTTAAGGAAAACGGTTGGTTCGTATGTGACTAAAATATCCGCAAGGTCATCTTCATCGATAATGGAAGTGTTTTCAGAGACCAACGCATTGCTGAACAGGAAACTGGAGCAATACCTATGGACATTGCCGACAAAGACATTGCAGGCTTCGTCACCAACCTTCTGTCTAACCCTATCACGCATTCCTCTTGATGCGCGATTCGTGAATGTCAGACATAGCATTTCGTCGTAGTCTACCCCATGTTGCTTTGCCCTAACAATACGTTCAGATAGAATATCCGTCTTTCCGCATCCAGGAGGAGCAAGCACAAGGTAATAGCCACCACTGGCATTAATAGCATCTAATTGCTCATTATCATATATCTTCATAACTTGTAATATTTTTGATGTTTGATGCCGCTAATCGCAATCCGACTAACTTATTCTTAAACATTGGATTCATACTAAATCGTTTGCTGACACGGCAATTCATTGCCTTGTCGTCCCAACTTCCACCGCGATAGACTCTTGCGACCCCTGAAGAAGGCCCTTTAGGATTAACTTGTTCTCCGTTGTAGGCGTATGAGTGAAAATACCAGTCGCTACACCATTCGGATATGTTTCCGCTCATGTCATACAATTCGAGTTCGTTAGGCTGCTTTGTTTTTACCTCATGGCTTTTTGATTGACTATTTTCCTTGAGCCACAAATGGTTCAACTTGCCATCATCATTAGCACCTGCATACTTCAAATGCTTCGAGTGTTGCCCACCACGGGCAGCATACTCCCATTCTGCCTCAGTTGGCAGCCTGAATGCTATTCCCGTCTTAATACTAAGCTTCTTGACAAACTCTTGGCTATCGTCCCACGAAACTCTTTCCACTGGAAGATTGTCACCCTTGAAATGACTTGGATTCTCGCCCATAACCGTAGCCCAAAGAGCTTGTGTAACTGGCGTTTCCGCCAAATAGAAAGCGTCAATTGCTATCCGAACCGATGGTCTTTCATCAAAACTGGCATACAATCCTTGCTCTGGTGTGCCCCCCATATCAAAACTACCTCCTACAATGCTTACCATCGCAAACGAGACACCATCAACCTCCACAATACGCTTATCCACCGACTTCTCCTTTTCTTCGCCACTTTCTTCAGGAAGGACTTCGGGAGAATCCATCTGCCAGCCCATTCCATAACAGATGCAATTCAACACAAAATCCACATGCTTTTTCTGGAATCCTTCTTCCATAATAAGGTGCATAGAGAAACGGCTTTTTAACCATTCCTTTTCAGCAGTGGAAGCGTCTTGATTATCAAGCTCAAGCACTTGTTTCCCATAACCCAACTTAAGGAACGCACTCAAAACATGTTTCGTTGGCTTAATACGGAACGCTTGATAATCAGCAAGATAGTTGATAATTTTTTCCTCGGCTATCAATTCCTTGCCAAACGAATTAAGGATTGTATGTAATGCATCGTATAGTTCCATGCGGAAAGTCTTTCTCTTAATTAAACCAAATCTCTAAATTTACAATGCTCTCAAACACTTTCTCCGACTTATCAGGAAGCGAGTAGAAAAAATCAATATTGGTCAATGCTTCAATCTCGTCAATGGTCTTGACATAAACCGTCAAAGGCTTGTGTCCGGCAACATTCTCGAAATAGAATCCTATGCCTTCGTATTTGCCATCTTTGCAAACAAGCAACACTTTGTAGAATCCATCAGGAACCACAACTTTGTTGTGTCCTATCGTCCCGTTCTTGTTTTCGCCCACGACAGGTCCTGCTGCAATGTACACATTCCCGAAACGGCGGGCATAATCGCGGCATTTTTCCTCCAACGACCGCCAATCGCCGCCATTCAAATTATGGTTTTGAGGACAGATGTTGGTGAAATAGCAACTTTCCAACATGGCTTGTCCATCCCATTTCATATCCCCGGCAGGAGCAATGTGACCTTTGTCCCAACCCGAGTTTCGATAGTCATCGTTGTCGGCCTGCCTTCCCTTGACATCCGGGTCGGGATAGAAGCGGTTGTTTCGCTTGCATGTGCCATTCACTTCAACATCCGTCAACTCGTATGCCACCCAGTTTGGCAGCCGCGTGTCTTTGTTATACGAAACCGTGTAGCCCTTATGCACAATAACCTGATTCTCCCTATCGTCAATAACCCTTGGCGTTTCGATGGACGCAGTGGTAATCGCCTCGGTTTTCTTGGTTTGGGCGCAAGAAACTTGAAGGAGTGAAGCTACGGCAACGAATAAGATTATCAACTGATGCATATTTCCGCTTGATTTCGCCATTTTATTGCTGTACAATCACCCAACGCCCGTTCTTTTTGGCTCCTTCACGGTTCAATACTCCCATCTTTTTTAATTCGGCAAGATCCCTTTCTACAGTTCTAGTATTTACCTTTTCCTTTTCCGAAGTCTTTTCCGAAGTCTTTTCCGAAATCTTTTCCGAAATGGCCTTTGCGGACAAAGTCGGTTCAGAATATATCATTCCCAAGATAAGCATCTGACGTTCAGACAGTTCTTTTAGGACATCTTTTAGGACATCTTTTAGGTCGTTTTTAGTGCCATCTTTTACGACATCTTTTACGACATCTTTTACGACATCTTTTACGACATCTTTTACGACATTTGTTCCGACATTTATTCCGACATTTGTTCCGACATTTGTTCCGACATCATCTGTCGTAAAAGAATCTTCCTCTTTGTCTTCAACCGTAAGAATCAATTTCACTTGAAGCAATTCCGGCTGTTCAACAAGCTCGGGCTTCAGCCAATGCTTTTCGTTCCATGCGCTCAAAATCAAGGGGAAACCCGAACCAAGGTTTTCGCCGAAACCAATCATGCGGAACATGTTCTGGATACGTTGGTTACGGGCTTTGGTTTCCTCTCCAGCGTAAATTTGTTCCACGGGCAGTTTCAGCAATCCCGGGTTGGTGAATACGAACTTGTTGTCGTATTTCTCCACCTTCAGTACGCCTTCAACCATCAGGTCGGCATGGATGATGGCATTCGTCATGGCTTCGCGTACGGCCTTGTGCTGCGGCGTGTCGTCGTCGCGCACCACGCCATCCATTTTGAACGGGCGAGGCAAGTCGCGCAACAGCTTGGGCAGCACCATCGTGACGAAGTTGAACAAGTTGTTCTCCCAAGTCCCGTCGTAGGTCAGGCGGTCGCTATAGCGTTGGTCGCCAATCAGGTTCGACTTGTCGATATAGTCAAGCCTCAAATTGTCGAAACGTTCGCGCACAGGAAGGCCTTTGCCAAACATCAGCAGTCCTGCCATCGTCAAGCCTTCCATGCCCTCTTCGCGATTCATTGTAAAACCACCCAATTGGCGCATAAACTCTTTGTCGTCAAGATTGTTGAAAACATGGTCGGGATAGCGGCTCTTGAAATGGTTACGATAGCGTTCCAAAGTCGGAATGTCGATGTCGTCCATCGTGTAGTGCTTCAAGAAAAGGCGGTCGTTGCCGTCTTGAAAGGCATCGCGCACCATCATTCGGATGACCTGTTCGGGACAATGATAGTCGCCTTCGTGGTTACGGATATATGTGCCACGCATCAAGTTGTTGTTGACATAGACGGGGCGAATGGTATAGTCGGCTCGTGGCACATTGATGGCCACCACATTATTACCGTCCATCTCCACAATCTCAACGTCTTCATCCTTCAGCAGGTTCACGTTCACCTTTTCCGAATTGTTGACCAAGTTCCAAAAGTCCTTGCGAATCTTCTCAGCATTGTCAACACCTGTAATGGCGAACCTCTTGTTTACATCCTTTTCATTCGTATCTTCAAACACGCCCAACAGAATCAATCCGCCATAGGTGTTTGCAAAGGCCGAATAGGTCTCCCACACCGAGTTAGGCACGCTTGACTGGGCTTTCTTGCATTCCAGAGTCGCTCTTTCGCCTTTTTGTAATGAGGCTTTTATTGTGTTTTTGTCCATATTCATGTTTTTGGCAAAATTACTATTTCAATCCATACGTTTCCCCTTCTTCCTCTTCTTTTTTGTTTTTCTCATCCTTCATGGCGCGAAGCTCATCCAAATAGCTCGCTGTGATGACACCTGAAGGCAATGCGATGATAGCCACTCCAAATAAGGACGATAGCATACTTATGAATCTCCCAAGGTCTGTTACAGGGCACAAATCGCCATAACCTACTGTGGTCAAAGTCACCGTGGCCCAATACAGCGCATCAAAGAAAGTAGAAAAAGTCTCAACGCCCGTTTCAGGATTGACTCGCGGTTCTGCATTAAACATAATCAGTGCGGTCAAGAAAATATAGAATACTGCTATTACCAAAACCGACAGCAGCACATTCTTTTCTTTCTTAATGACATTCAAAAAAAGCGCGACCTTGTCAGTGTACCGTAACAATTTGAACAGACGAAACACACGCAACACCCTCGACAACCTAAATATCTTGAATGCAGGATCCAGCAAATTCAATCCAGGCAAGATTGACATTAAGTCGATGATAGCCATCGGTGTGATAGGATAAATGATGAACGACCATCCTCTTTTGTTGAGTTTCAAGTCGGCGGTTACCCATCGTAACACATAGTCCACAATAAAGATTATTGTAGTTGCCCTATCCATTGCCTTAAACCAAGGCAATTCGACAGTAAACATTAAAGGGACAATGCTTAAAATGATAACTATCAGCATAAAAACATCATACACCTTACTAGTGATGCTGTTATGACTGTCTTTTTCGATAATGTCATATATTTGTGCTCTTGTATTTGCCATAATCAGTGAGGTTTAATTTGTTCTTTTCAATTCAGATAGTATTTTCTCATATTTAATTGGCAAAGCCACAGATTGTTTGCCCTGTGAATCAGCCAACTCTATCGCTTCGTTTATTTCCTGGTTATCAGCAATGTTGTCTCTAATCAATTTAGCATCGTCTATTGTCAACACACATGTGGTCGGTTTTTGCATAGGCTTCGTTGGCCTAATGAAATTGGAACGGGTAACACCGTCATTTTCCAAATTCTTGATGCTGCTGAGAAATGTGGCTGAGCGTATTGGCTCCAGTCGCATCGCCCCTCGAACCATTTTTTCGTTCATCACATGCGTCCAATTGTAAATGTCAGCATCTGGCGCTATCCGATTCAGATTCAATGCTGCAAATCTATCTCTTTCAAATTCAACCCAAAGCTGTCCTTCCGAACGACCTGTTTTCCAAATGCACACCTGAACGTAGCAAACGTTCACGGAAACAGAAAACATTTGACCCGCCAAGTAATATGCCAAGCTTAAAATACTGTCAGTCGTTTCCTGGGTAATCTCTCTTTGCAATTTATCCTTGTAGGTTGAACCTGAGCGAACCAAATACACTTCTTTAATAGCAGGAACACCCAAATCAAAAGGCAATTCAACATCCAAAGCCACGCATCGATTCCGCTTGGTGTAATCGACGCTTACATTCAAGTCGTATGGCAACTTCATATCCGAGAAAATCGAATCAACCGCTGCCATCACATATCCATCTTCGCCTGAGATATGCTTCTCCAACTTCGACTTTTCTTCAAGATACGCTTCAAGATAAACTTGATTCTGTTTGGTTTCATTATAGTCCTCAAGCTTTTCAAAAAAATCGGCCAACCTAAGCCATTGCTTTAGTCGGTCGTTGAAAGCACTATCGAGACGAGTGGCAATATAATCGGCCACTTTTCTGTCTTTGTCTTTCGTTTCCGACTCAAACACAATCTTTGCCTCCTCTTCCAGCAAAGCTTTCACTTCCTCTTTCTTCGGTCCAACCAGGCCAAATCCTTTTCTGGAATACTTCTTTTGCCCTAACTGGGTCAATAGGTTTTCATAGTATATGGATGGTCTTATCTCAGGAATCTCCTTATGCAATCCAGTCAGTTTTTTAGTCAATGCATTGGGCTTCAGCCCCAAATCAGTTCTTAGTATGGTATATGTGCTTTTCATAGGTTTCTCATTCTGAATTAACGCTGACATTGTAATCCATGATACTCTTTAACGGAAGTGCTAAACAGACCGCAACACTTCTCCCTCACCGAACAATCTTTACAAATCGCAGCGTATTTCACTTTCCAATCGGAAATGCTTCTTTTGGCAAAAAGCCAGCAATCTTTAGGCAATAGGCATAACGGAATGTTGTATATTGCGACTGGTAAGCCCCAACCATCCAGAATCATTACGGCTTCTTTCAAGTATGAAGCATATTCAATAGGCTCAACCCATATCGAGGACTGATTCTTCACCGAATAGCCAATCCTTTCCATCCCCATGAATGCCACCCACGAAACAAATGGAAGATTCTTGAAAACGAACTCCGCCATTTGTGGCAGGCGTTTGTAATTCATGGCATTGACGACAACGCGCAATTCTATCTCCACGCCTTCGGAAGCCAAATTATACAATCCATAAATTGTCTCCTCAAACGCATGTCTACTGCCTGCTATCGCGTCGTGGTCTTTCAAATAGTCGGAATGTAAGGGTACGCCTACAAAAAACTCTTCTCCAGCGGATTGAGCCACGCGACGAGTATAGTCTGCATCCTTAAACTTCCTTCCATTGCTGAGCAATTGGATGGCTGTGTTTGGCAGTCGTTTCCTGATTTCAAGAAAGAGATTGACAAGTCTTTCCCCCAAAAGAGTAGGCTCGCCACCTGTTATCCCAAGGACCTTCAATCCTTTGGGAGCACTCCTCAGCAATCGAAGGTTCTTCTGATACAATGCTTCAATATCATCAACCGATGATGGCGGTTGGCAACACATAAGACAATTATTGTTGCATTGTTCGGTGACGAACAAGGCATTATCATTTGAATCTATATTAAAACCGTTATTCATAGAAGCCATGTCTTAAAAATGGGAATCACTTCTTCTTTGCGCTCAACTATCAAGGAAATCAGGTACTCTATGATTGCCTTGTTTTTCTTGCACAAAAGCGACGATGGCCTATGGCCATACATGTCACCTTGCGTTGAATGGTTTCTTACCGGGTCTGCACCGCAATAAACTTTCAAAGCACAGTCGGAACAACCCGCCAAAGCCTCATTTGACCAAATATCAGCCAACCTTTGAACTTTGTCCCCATACACTATGTCTTCATAACGGTCGAACACGCTGCCAAGTCGGAACGTGTAATCTCCTTTTTCCGCCAACATCCTTGATTCATCTGAAGCATACACGTAGCCATCGTAATTATACACAAGGACCGAATTAACGATGCCCGCCGGTGATTGGAGGTCAACGAACCCAGTGCTGAATGGAGTAAGCATCTTTCGCAAAACGATAATGGCAAACTCTTCGGCAAAATGAATTCCTTGTTTGTTCAAATTCAGTATGTACTCAAACGCCTTTTTATAGAAACCGATAAACCTTTGGGTATAATCTTCCCAATCGGGATTATCCTTTGCCAAACCGTACGGATTCAAAGCTCTTAAAAACAGGCTCTTGAACCCAAGTTTTACATACTCATTTACAATCTCTTCTGAATAGTTCAACCCCTCTATCGAAGTCGTCATCAATGCTGACACTTGATCATTGCCCAAAACGTTGCGAGCTTTTTCTATTCCAGCGACAACCTTTTCATAGCTGTCGTTTTTCCCTCTATTGGCATTGTGTAAAAACGCAGGCCCGTCTAAGGAAGTGGAAATCATTACATGGTATCGCTTACAGATATCCAAAATCTCGTCTGACAGTTTCACACAGTTGGTGCAAAGCACATATCTTACCTTTCGGCCATCAGACAGTCTCTTTTCTTCGGCTTTTTCTATGCCAAAGCGGATGAGTTCCGGGTGAAGGCTTGGCTCTCCTCCTTGAAACTCCATCGTAAGGACTGGGGCGGGCGAACGGAACATAAGTTCCACAGACCTTTCCATTACTTCAAACGACATAGTGCAACGCTCACTTTGCTCTTTGCGACTCGAAGCCTGACAATAGACGCAATTCTGATTACATTGCAATGTCACGACAAAGATGTGCAGTGCCGTGAAATAATCCATAAACCGCTTCTTTTCCCTCAGTCGAGCGGCATAAACATCCAACAGCGGTGGCACCAAATCCTCACTAATAAAGAAGTTGGCCGTCAAAGACTTATACAAATCATCCCTTCCCATTTGACGGTCAACAATTCGTTGTATCGTACCCTCCGGAACGACCATCATATCACCCACTTCGTTGACAAGAATTTCCTTGCCGGCGATTCGGGTGAAATCAAAGGGCAAAAGGTGGTACTGCATTTTCATTCGGCATCCTCCAACAAAAAATCATCGTAATCTGAGAATGCCTTGGCATACAATATTGTTCTAATGTCTTTTGTCTCCTGAAATACTATTTGCCTCAGCTTATAGTCATTGAGCCTTTGCAGGAACAGCCTCTCGACATCCGCGTCCGACAAGCCCCCGTTTGTTGGATTCAACTCAACACTTTCCAAATCTCCATTTAATTGTCTATTGCATTGAAGAATCCCGGACAGGCTGTACACACACTTGCTAATACACTCGTCAGAATAAATGTTTCTGTCAATCAGGATCTTCATTTTGCTGAAACCTTTAGTTTTTCAATCGTAGTCTTATCGGCTATCCCGGTGACTTCAAGTCCGGCAAACGCCTGAAATGTCTTCACAGCCTTTTTCACCTCTTCATTGTACTTGTTTCCTTCAAGTTTCTCGGGGTCGGGTGGAAAACCAGCCTTATCAAGAAGCTCAATCAAGTCGATCACATCCGCCCCGCTATCATTTTGTTTCAAATCCCTAACACCTAAAACAAGGGTTGACTTGGAACTATTCCAAGAGCCCAAAAGAGCAACCTCCGTACCACCAACCGAACCTGTTTCCTGAATCTTCGCGTCTTTTTGGAACTGTCTTACAGCTTTTTCAACATCTTGGTTAAACAAGTAATAATCCGATTGCGTTGCCGAAAAGTCTTTCCGCAAATAACAATTGGACTGAAGTTTCGAAACCAACTCATTGACATCGTTCCCATACATGCCTCGCTTTAAGGTGCGGTCACCAAGAGAATAAGTCTTGTAAGTCTTTGCGACTGGTTTAGGCGTGGAATACAGCCCGCTCGCAGTTCCCGAACTACCCGAACTGCTGGAATAGTGCGAACTTGAATAATGTGAACTATGACCGCTACTGCTCGACCTGTGCGAACTATGTGAACGATGCGAGCTGTGCGAGCGATGGCTATCGACTCCAATCATCGTTCCGTCAGGCTTTAATTTGACAACATGCTTAAAGACCTTTTGTTTCATCACATCAAGGTTTTCAGCGTTATTGTCACCAATTCCATCAAGCGTTGGCGGCGTTGGTGTTTCTGCTTCCGATTGCGAATGAAACAGCGACAGGACTGCCGATGCCAGAAGCGATCTGATAATTCTCTTAGATGTCTTGTTCATTTTCATTTTGTTGTGCGTTTCTTTACGATGTTCAGCCAATAATCATTTGGTTTGTATCTCAATAATTCATCCAATTCCTGTTTGCTCCAATCGCTTAATCCACCTTTGTTCTTCGAAAGATCTTTCAACAATGCGTCATACCTGATTTCAAAGGATTCATCCGCTTTTTGCTGGTATTTCTTTACTATTTTTTGAATCCTGTCCGCATATTTGCCGTCATTTCTAACCTGCTCTGGCATGACACTCATAAGTTCCTCAATTGGCAAATAATCATTATTGGCGGCAATAATAGCATTGCATTGATCTTCAAACTCATCAATAGCCGACTTGCTGAGTTCATTCAGTTTTCCATCCACCTTTGATTGATACATCTGATGCTTATAGCCAATCCCATAGGAACTCATCCCTTGTTCGTATGCAATATAGGCATTATCAAACTGTTTCAACGACATCAAACTGTCACCTTCTTTGATTTTATTCTCAATTGCCATAATGCTGGGTTTGTTAGCTGCGTATCGTACCTTTGAAACGACAATTATTGTGATGACCGCAACTGTTATTGCAATAATGGCGGACAATGCATTACGAATGACCTTCCTTCGTTTATCAGCTGCATCTATCGCATCTTTCATGTCTTTCTTGCAATCAAATGTAACTGGTATCCCAAGAATAGTTTGTGCTTTGCACAACTTGGTAGCCATTTCACCCAACTTGTCAGCAATAGTATCATCATAGAAAGGTTTTGCTCTGTCAAGCAAACCTTTAGGCCTCACAATACCGTCTGAAAGAAGATCATTATAATCTTTAGTCAAGCTGTCTATTGTGTTTTGAGCGACAGATTTTCTTTTGCCATAAGGCGCTCTATATTTAGCCAGGCAATCCAGTTTCTTGTTCTTACACCAATCAACATCCTTTTCATTTAAGTGCTGCATGAGCAATGCTATCTTTCCTTCCAAGAAATACAATTCATTACATGCCTCTACACTATAGTATGCATCATCAAGCCCTAAACAATCTTTCACTTTTGTAACGAGTCTCTCTAAACTATTTAAGTAGCTCATTTTTGCGTCTTCAAGTTCCTGTTCGGGATTTGTAATCACCGTTTCTGCTGCATCAAAATCTGAAATAAGCCCAACACCTTGAAGCAATCCGTTGGCCACTTTTGAGACTTCTTTTTTGTCAAAATTGCCTCTTGAGACAAAGTCCAATACATAATCCTCGTTTTGTCGCTTCCAATCCGCTTTGTGCTCATTAAGCCATCCAATTATTTTCACGCCATAGCCATCGGCAATCAAACTCTTTATGATGAGTTTCTCTTTTCCTTCCACTATTCGGAATGCTCCGTAGTCGGCCAACACATTTACAAAACTTGACGACTTGAATATCTCAACGCCAAGTGTATCCACCGCTTGTTTGACCGCTTCTATTATTTGAACATCTTTCATAGTGAATTTATCTTTTAGCATTCTTATCAGCTTTAAACACTTACCATCGACAACAAATTCACCACAAACCAACTGTCAAACCCTTGAAAGACCATGCGCTTGGAATTGCCGTCCTTAAGCACTTCTATGCCGTCTGAATAGGGCGTGATTCCTATAAGCTTCTTATAGGGGATTTTCACCGCCTTCTCCGAGGAGTAGTAGATCAAGTTCTGGTTGGTGACATACAAATCGCCCACCGCAATCTTTTCCATATACTTATGCTCAATCGGACGGCCCTTTGAACGGCCTGTGTGATAGTACACACCCTTCATCACCTTGAAGCTGAAACCGCCGTTATTCCTGACAAACTCTTTCTCGACCTTCTCTTGATAAAAGGTCACATTGTTGTAAGTCCACAACAACGATTCCGACTTTCCCAAAAGGATAGGCAACTGCACGAATGTGGACGGGACGATGCCTTTTGCAAAATTCTTCAACACTGTCATTTCCCCGATTTTCGCCAAATCGCTATCCTTGTATTTGACGGGGAGATGATCCAGGGGCAGAGAAAAAGCCTGTGCAAAAGACCGAATCAATTGTTCTTCTTTATCGGTCAGAATGCCGTCCTTCATGAAGTTTTCGGCAGCCTTGTTCAGTACATACATGTACGCCTCGTTCTCATCTTCTGAATTCAATGGGAGGACAGAGATAACATTACGGACATCGGTTTTTACCTGATGTTCCGTCGCCCCATCTGTGAAAAAGGCGACCAAATGCCCTTTGATTACCTTTTGCGCCAATTTGTCCAATGCATTGTCTTTGTTTAAGGCACTATAAGGCACATTCAGCAGTTTCATCAAGCGACCCACATTTTGTTCAACGGCATGAGAAAACGGCCTATGTATGGCATCAGTAAACTTGTCCAAGGCTTTTATTGCGCAGCCTGTCTTTTCCTCATCTGTCATATTGCCTTGATTCTGAATCCCTTTGAGTCGTTCTACGAAATCCCTGTCGGTCACGGGTTTACACAAATAAGAAAACATGAAATCCACCATTTCTTGGATTCCGTTTTCATGTTGCTCTTCACATTCTTTGTGCTTTGAAGAGAACAAACCAGCATCTTTTCCGCAGTACCTACATTTTCCCATGGGCAATGATTTAAACCTCTATGACTACACCTCATTAATAATAAAGCGCAAAGATACATATAATTTTCATTATTTTCACTTCCAAAACCTCAGCACCGCAATCTCGTCCAACAGCGCAAGCAGCGCGATCAAGGCGAAGACCTTCCAGATGGACGACTGGTGCGCCATGGCGTCGACAAGGTCGGCGGTGGCGAAATCGGTGGTGTCGAGGACGGCGGCCACGTCGAAGCCTGCCTTCTTGAAGGCGGGCTCGATTTCGTCACGGTCGGCGAAGTCCATCTTCGACTCCACACGGCTCTCGTTCCATGCCGTGATGCGGTTGAGCGTGTCGTTGACCAGAAGGTCGTAGAAACCGGCCGAAGGCAGGTTGTCGTTCAAGTAAAGATACACCTTGCCGTTTCGGACCTCCGAGGCGGGCATCAGCTCGAAGCTGTGGTCGGCATTGGCGAACAGGAAATGATGGTCGCCCTCAAGATCCATATCGCTCAAGACCAACATCTTGTCCTGACCTATCGTATAGGCCACCCTGCCCGACCTGCCGCCCAACAGGGCCATCTTGAGCATCATCGGGACGAAGAGGGCATTGTCGGCGAAGTCGCTCCACTGGGCATTCAAGGCCGTCGTCGCGACGAAGGCTTGCCCCTTCCCTACCTGCTCCGCAAGCAGGAGCGGGTCGCCGTTCTGAAGGTTGGCCAACACCGTCGGGAGGCCGTTGGCCTTCATGCGAACGTGCTGTTTCACCTTGGGCAGGTCGGCATGTTGGGGCATGTCGAGGATCATGTCGCTGAAGAAAGCATGTTGCATGGCCAAATCCTCTACAGCCGTGGAGTTGGTATCGACTTCGACCAAGGTAAGTCCCAGTTTCTCATACAGATAACGATTGTTTTTCGAGTCATCGAGGTTGGGGAACACCATCAGGCTGGCTCCTTCTGCGACGGCATCCAACAGGCTTTGCTGCAAGGTCTCGTTCAAGACGGCGGTCTCGTTGACAATCAGCAGCTGCGCCCGCGAAAGCGCGGTCAGGTCGAAGCGCGAAGGCTCCATCAGCGTGTAGCGGAACTGCTCGTCGTCGTCGAAAAGCAAGGCGCAGTTGGAGCTTTCGGTACCCAACTCGACCACGGAAAGGCTCGGCTTCACGTCCAAGACGAAGTGGTAGCTGTCGTCGAAGGTGATGGGATGGTCGGTCAGGCCGACGCTGCACCGCTGCTCGCCGTCGCCGTCCACTACAAACTGCATCTCGATTTCGGCCTCGCCGTTTTTCTCCAAGTCGACCGTCGTCGAAGCGACCATCGCACCGTTCATCGTGAAGCTGACGGGCAAGCCTTTCACCTCCTTATCGCCTTGGTTGACCACACGAACCATCAAGTCGTTGGTCAAGCCGGCCTGCACAATCGGCGAAGCCAACCAAACGGAATCGATGTAGAGGTTGGTCTTGTATTCGGGCATCATCGGCACGACCACCACCTGCATGGCGGTATCGGCCTTGGCTGCCGAAAGGTCGAAGGTATTGCGCTGGAAATCAGAATAGACGAACAAGGTCGAGGAGGCAAAGCCATGCTGTTTGGCCAACATCCCGAAACGGTCGACGACCTCGCCCATCGCGACAGGGCCGCCGTCGGGATTCATGCGGTCGAGCTGGTCGAGCATCTCCTCTTGGTTCATCGGGTATTCGTTCTGGATCTCGAAGCTGTTGGTCATCAGCAGGTAACGGCTCGAAGGGCTGAGCTTGTGAACCAAGTCTCGTGCCGACTGCCGTGCATCCTCAAGCAAGGTAGTCCGCGCCGACTGGCCCTTCATGCTCATCGAATTGTCGATGTAGATGCCCACGAGGCTTTCCTCCGTGTTGACATTCAGCTGTTTCTCGGGTTTGTATGGAAATGCAAACGCCAACACCAAGGCAGCGATGAACAGGCAGCGCAGCAGGAGTGTGATCCAATACTTCAGCTTTCTCGTCTTGGCATTCTCCTGTTGGATGCTCCGCAAGACGGCGGTGTTGCTGAAATACACCAACTTGTGCCGCCTGAAGTTGAACAGGTGGATGAGGATGGGAATCAGCAGGGCAAGCAAGCCCCATAGCATGTTGGGATAGAGGAAACGCATATTTCAGAAGCCGAAACTTGTCCTCCTGCCGTGCTTGAACCAGCGACGATCCTTGCTGAAGGTGGCGCAGGCGTCGTCTTGGCGTTCGAGCGGGAAGGCGATGCCGAGGCAAACCTCCAAGCCCTGCGGCAGGCGTGAGCCTTTCGGCTGGTAGGCATTGACGTTGAGAGCCGTCGCGGTGCCGTCGCGCTCGGTCGCCGAATAGCTGTCGAGCAGGCCTTGGTGTACCGATGCGCTGAGTTTCAGCACCATGTCGCGACTTCCCAATCCGATTCGGCTACGGATGCCCAAACCCGCAAACGCGCCGGCGTGGATCATATTCATGTTGGCATTGCCCACATCGATGGTCTGGTCAAAATGGGCAGGCTCGGTGCGGTCCATGTGGATTTGTCCGCCAAGACGCATCCCCACTTCGGCGCCGGCCAGAAGATAAGGCTGGAAATATGGCTTGATGGGCCAACGCAACTCAAAAGGCAGGCGGAAGTCGACAAAATGAACCGACATCGAATAATTCACCGTCATGCCCGTATGGTGCTCAAACGAGAGCTGCGTGCCGCGTTTCAGGTAGGCGAACTCGGGCGACAGCGTGAGGGCGTTGCCCAAAGGGATGTCCATGAAAACGCCGCCCATCGGGACGAAAGTCAGGTCTTGCTTAAGCTGGTTCACGGCGGGGTTGTTGAAATACAGCATCCGAGGCATGTTGACGCCGCCCTTGAGACCGATGGCGACCACCTTGCTTTCCGTCATGCTTCTTTGCATCTGGGCCTCCGAAACCAAATGCAAGCCCAAGAGTAATCCTATGATTATCAAGTATTTCTTCATAACAGTCATTTTTTACCAATCGTGATTCGAGGCTTTTCCGTTGCCGTCCTTGTAAATGAAATAGGAGCCTTTTTCGTATTGCTCGATGAGTCCGTTTGAATCGTCTTCGGCGTTCATGACGATGGTGGCGTAGCGGAAATCCGCAATCCCATCGGCGGCCATCTGGCCTTTCATGACCACGCCGCGCTTCATCTTGACGTGGTAGGTCGCGGCACCCATTTCCAAGTCATAGTTCTTGTTTTCGATGAAATAGACCGTGAAGGCGTTGCCGTTGCCGCACACAAACACGGTGTCGGTGACATTGTCGGTGGCCTCGTTCAGCTCCATCACGGCGATGCCGTTGTGTTGTGTCGAAAAGCGCATGTACATGTCAGGCTCGACGATGATGGGCCAACCGTCCACGTTGGAAGTCACACGCTGTTTGGGGTTCATCACATAGCTGCCCTCGATCTTGGGCGGCACAGGCCCGGTGGGGATGCTGCCAAACTCGGCAAAAAAGCGGGTCTGCAAGGTGTCGGGAATCACCGAGAGGATGTCGTCGACATAATACTCCGTCCCGATAAGCACCATCGTGTTGTCGTCGTTTTTCGTGCAGGAACTCAACGCAAGGCCGCCTGCGACGAGGAGACAAAGTCCAAAAAATAGCTTCTTCTTCATAGTCTGTTCTTTCTATCCTTTATCAATCCGCAAAAATAGTAAAAATAACCTTTGCTTTTCGCATCAATTGACTGCAATTCTCATTTGCACACCACCACCCGCTTCTTGGCGATGCCGTTAACCGTTTCTATCTCAAGCAGATAAACCGAGCATCCGTAGGCATTCAGATTCAGCGTCACTTGGTCTTGGCGACCCACTTCCCTCACTTCGA
>CALFIT010000200.1 GCA_937877465.1 uncultured Bacteroidales bacterium
TGAGTTGGCAAAGTTTCTTGACCGTGGTATGGTTGTTTTTGGCAATCTTGCTCAGTGTGTCGCCTTTCTTAACCTTATAATATTTGGCACCTGCGTTGGAAGCGGCGGTCTTTGGCGGCGCTGTAGAAGCCGTGATGGACTGCTGGTCAGTCATGCCATAGTGTGAGTTGACGTTGAAATAGTGTTTCCTCAGCGTGATGGTCTCTTCGCGCAACGTGCCTCTCTCGAAGTCGAAGACGCGCTCGGGGTCGAAGGCATAGCCCATATATCGGGTCTCGAAGTGGAGGTGAGGGCCTGTGGAACGTCCCGTCGAACCGCCATAGCCGATGATTTCGCCCGCCCGCACCACATCGCCGCTCTTCACGACGAACTTGGAGAGATGTCCATAGTAGGTTTCCAAACCGTTGACGTGGCGTATGACGACCACATTACCATAGCCGCCCGAATAGCGTGTCGTCATGTTGACGCGCACCACGCCGTCGAAGGCGGCATAGACAGCATCTCCTGTGTTCAACCCAATGTCGACACCTTTGTGCGGATGTCGACCGCGATACTTGAATTTCGAAGTGAGGTAGCCAGGATGCGGGATGCAATAACGATGCACAGAATCCACCAGATGTATGTCGATTTTGTTGGGCAAATCCTCCAGCTTCACGCCTTGCACATGGATGGTCTCCGTGTTCCAATACTCCGCATCGAGCGAGTCAGGAATCTCGGGCATGTCGAGGTTGTAATAGGCCCATGTGCCGTTGTCGAAAAGAATGACCTTACGAAAGCGGTCGTCGGTATCAATCGTGTCGAAAGGCGTTGGGATGGCACCCGTGATTTCAATATGGCCTTCTTCGTTTTCTTCGTCATCCTCTTCGTCAAACACATCGTTATGACCAAAGTCGTGAAGGGTGTCGGTCGCGACGGAGTCGGCATAAATATATATGGTGTCGTGCACGACGAAAACATCTTTGATGCGTTTGAAAAAACCTCCTTTGTCTTGTGAAAACGCTACCGAAGCCAGTAGCAGGCATAACGTTAGGGCAAATATTCTTTTCATTGTTAGGTGTCTATTTTTTCAGATTAAAAAGTGCAAAATTACGCAAAATCCAGAAATGGCGCGACCATTTTGTCCGAAAAAATGCAGAAAAACCGTAAAATTGTCATTTTGTCAGTCTTTTG
>CALFIT010000201.1 GCA_937877465.1 uncultured Bacteroidales bacterium
TCCTTTGTGTCAAACATACAGAATCCGTCGTGGTGCTTCGTGGTGAAGACGACGTATTTCATTCCCGCGTCTTGGGCGGCCTCGGCCCATTTTTCGGGATGGAAGTTCTTCGGGTTAAAGGTGGTGTTAAGGTTCTGGTAATCACGCTTGTACTGGTAATAATCCGCGCCGTTGCGGTTGATCCAAGGCTCGTTGCAGATTGACCACGACTCCACAACTTCCCATTGGGCGTAGATGCCCCAGTGCATCATGAAACCAAATTTCAAGTCCTGCCATTGGCTGATGCGATTCATGATTATCGGATTGGTTTCGGGTTGTTGGTCGGCGGTTTGGGCGATGGCCATTGTGGAGGCAAGGCACAGGATGAAAGAAAAGAGGTGCTTTTTCATGGAAATCCGTTTTGTTCGGCAAAAATATGAAAAATGGTGTTGTTTTGATAAATTTGATGTACTTTTGCGGAATATTTGGGAAACACGATTGACTATGGACGCATTGGAACTAACAAAGATTATCGCATTGGGCGAAACCAGCAAGGTTCAGTTCAAGGAACTGATGGACAGCGAGCCCGCCATTGCAGCCGAGATGATTGCCATGTCGAACGCCAAAGGCGGCATCATCATCTTTGGCGTGAAGGACAAGACGGGCGAAATCGTCGGACTCGACTATGCCCAGCTGCAAAAGATTGGCAATAGGATAGCGACCCTTGCGACCGATGCCATCAAGCCCCAGGTTTTTGTGACGACCGAAGCGTTTTCGTTGGACACCGATGAAGGCAGCCGCAATGTCTTGGTGGTGTATGTCGAGGAAGGTTTTGCCAAGCCTTACAAGGACAACAACGGGACGATTTGGGTGAAGCAGGGCAGCGACAAGCGCAAACTGACCGACAACAACGAGCTTTTCCGACTGTTCCAACAGAACGGCAACGTCTATGTGGACGAGATTATCGTGCCTTACACCTCGGTCGACGACATCGACAAGGAAAAGGTTGCGCAGTATCTTGCCAAAATTGGGGACGAGGAGGCAGAGCAAACCGAGACCTTGTATCAAAACCTTAACATATTGAGAGGCAATGCCTTGACATTGGGCGGGTTGATGTTCTTTGCGAAAAAGCCCCAACGCTTCCGTCCTGCTTTCTGCATCAAGGCGGTGTCGTTTTTCGGAAACGATATGGCGTTGACCGAGTATCGCGACAGCGAAGACATTGAGGGCACGATTCCCGTGATGTTCCAAAAGGCCATGTCGTTCTTTACGAGGAATCTGCATCATGTTCAAGCAGGACAATCTTTCAACTCGGTCGGCATCCTTGAGATTTCGCCCATCGCCTTGGAGGAATTGCTGCAAAACGCCTTGACGCACCGCGACTTCTCGAAAAACAGCCCCATCCGCATCTTCATCTTCGACAACCGTGTTGAGATCATCAGCCCGGGTGCGTTGCCCAACAGCCAGACCGTCGAAGCCATCAAGATGGGCAATGCCGTCGTGCGCAACAACTTGGTCAATACCTTTGCCTCCAAGCTGATGAAATACCGAGGCACGGGGACGGGCATTCGCCGGTCCATCAAAGAGCAACCCGACGTGGAGTTCTTCAACGACGTGTCGGGCGAGCAGTTTGTGGTGACCATTCCCAGAATACAGCAGTAACCGAAACGGCTTTTGCGACAAAAAAATCCACGACCCGACAGATTGCTCTGTTCGTCGTGGATTGTCCTATGGCTTTTGTGATGTGTGTCGGGAAGGGTAGGAAACCTTATTCCTGCGTCATCATCTCCCTGACTTCCTTGGCCTTAACGGTGTAGATGTTGCCATCGGCATCGCAGAGGCAGAAGGAACCGTTGTTGCGGCAACGCATGGTGATCAACCGTTGCAGCGAGAGGTCGAGGCCTCCCATCAGTTTTTTGGTGAAGGACGAAACTTCATTCTTCTTGGCATTCACTGTTACTGTTGTCATATTGTCTGATTTTCTTGAATTTTTCTTCATTGTAGAACTTGATGGATTTGATGTTGCCCTCGGCGATGACCTCGGAGGGCATGACGCTGTTGTCGATGAACAGGAAATAGTCAACGACGGGGCAATAGAGGTTGAAAAGGTTCTTGATGCCCGAGCGGTAGCGCCGACGGATGATGTTGTCGTTGACGTGATGCCCGCCGTGCTTGACGCGCTCGGCCACGCGCTTGATGGCCAAGTCGGGGCTTTGCAGCCAGAAGTAGATCAGGCTAGCCTTGTAGCCCTGTTCGCGTGCCTTGATGATGAGGGAATGGTACGACTTGGCCGCCAAGGTGGTCTCGATGGCGAAATCCGCTTTGTCGGCGATGAGTTTCTTGATGCGCGACAGCATCAGGCGGCCTGCGGCGACCTTGGCACCGTCGGGGTTGAGCGGCGACAGGCCCTTGGCGATTTCGTCGCAGTTGACGAACTCCTTGCATTGCAACGTCTCGGGAAGCATCGTCAACGAGGCGGTGGTCTTTCCGGCGCCGTTGCAGCCTGATATGATGTACAGATTCGGCATCTAAAACAAAATTCTGCTCGTTTCCATCCTGCCATTTTCATGCCAGAACGAGCTGCAAAGATACGATATTTGTACACAAGTCAACAAAATTCCACACTTTTCCACGATATTTTTTTAAACACACCTTGTTAATAGCCTGAAAATCAAAGGGAACTTTAGGGCAAAAATTTGGCCCTCCACAAAAAACAGGGGTTGGTTTACAAAAAAGTCGTATTTTTACCGCCCGAAATGAAAAAGATGCGCACACGATACCATTTGATAGGGCTTCCTTTGCTGCTCTTGGTGGCGTTTTCCTGCCAAAAGCCGGTGGAATACCCCGTTGAGCCGCATATTGCCTACGAGGGCTTCACCTATCTTTTCGACGACGACAGCACCTTCAGCGGCGAAGGTGTCATCAGGTTCAGCTATACCGACGGCGACGGCGACCTCGGCCTCGACGACAACGACACCCTGCCGCCCTTCGGACTCCACGACGCACATTATTATAATATGGAGATCGACTACCTGAAGGCGGTGAACGGCGTGTTTGTGCCGACGCCATTGCTCGTTTGGAACGTGCAGACCCAGACCTACGACACGGTGACCTTCAACACGCGCTTCCGCCGCCTGCGCGACTCGGAGGAACCCAAGGCCATCAGCGGGACGATGGAATATACCCTGCCGGTGCAAAACCCCTTCTCGCCCGACGACACCATCAAGTTCGAGATCCGCATCCTCGACCGCGCCTTGCACGAAAGCAACACGATCCAGACCGAGGCCATCATTACGAATCCAAGATTTTCGGGAAGCCAATCTTACATGAATCGAAAATAAATCTTTTCTATGAAAAAACTGTCTTTGATATTCGCAATCGCTATGGCGTTCAACTTGTCTTCGCTCATCGCCCAAACCCCAGGCGAAGGCATCGACGTGACGCATTACGAAATCCACATCTGGGACTTCGACTTCGCCAACCAGACCATGCAAGGCGAGACCTTCATCGATTTCACCGCCACCGCTGATATTTCCTCAGTAGTGCTGGAACTGAAGAGCCTTGTGGCATCCGATGTGGCTTGCGACTTCGTCGGCGTGGAGAGCTATAGCCAAGACGGCGACTTTCTGACGGTCAATCTCGACGAGCCTTTGACTGCCAGCGAAAATGTCACCCTCGACGTGCGTTATGGCGGCTCCACCTTCAGCGAGACTTGGGGCGGCGTGGAATGGTGGCGCCCGAATAATAACAGCGACCCCGACCGTGTCTACAACCTCGGCGTGGGCTTCGACAGCCAGCCGCACAACTTGGGCAAGGCGTGGTTCCCCTGCGTCGACAACTTCACCGACAAGGCCACCTACGACTTGTTCATCACCACCACCAACGACATGAAGGCCATCTGCGGCGGCAACCTCGTGGAGACCATCGACAACGGCGACGGCACCTCCACCTGGCATTGGAACACGCCTCAGGAAATCGCCACCTACCACATCTCGTTTGCCGTCGGCGACTATGAGCTGTGGCAGGACGTGTATCACGGCATCGAGCGCGACATCCCGATTGAGGTGTGGGTCAAGCCTTCGCAGATGAACAGCGTGGCGGGCACCTTCGTCCACATCAAGGAAATCGCGGCGTTTTTTGAGGAGCACCTTGGGCCTTATCCCTTCAACCGCATCGGCTACGTCAGCACGAGCAAGGGTTGCATGGAACACACCGACAACATCGCCTTCGCCTCCGACATCATCAACGGAAACACATCAGGCGAGGAATATGTGGCCCACGAGCTGTCGCACATGTGGTCGGGCAACCTTGTGACCTGCGAAGAGGCCGGCGACATGTGGCTCAACGAGGGCTTCGCCCAGTTTTGGGGCGCGTTCTACGAGGCGGGCGTCTATGGCGAGGCGACCTACCAAAACACCATGTCGGCGATGGTGAACAGCGCGGTCAACTGGTGCAGCATTCCGGGCAACTGGATGCCGCTCAACAATATACCATTGGACATGACCTACAACAGCGACGCTGTCTACAACCGTGGCGCGGTCATCGTCGGCACAATGATGAACTACATGGGGCGCGAGAACTTCCTTGCGGCCTTGCGCCAATATTTCGGGCAATATGCCTATCAGACGGCCACTTCCGAAATCCTGCGCGACGCACTCACGCAATATTCGGGCATCGACATGCACGGCTTCTTCGACACCTTCGTCTTCAGTTCGGGGATGCCGCACCTCTACGCTTCCATCGTCGACGTGAATCCCGTGGGCAGCCAATACGAAGTGACGGTCGACCTGCACTATCAGCACATCGGCGACGACCATATCGGGCACGACAACGCCTACGCGCTGACTTTCGTTGGGCCCGACTTCCAGTTGGCTACCGAGCGGGTGAGCTGGGAAGGACAGCACGCCACGGCCACCGTCGTGCTCGACTTCGAGCCTCTCGACATGGTCAACGACTTCGATAACGGCTGGCTCGACGGCAAGATGCAGAAGAGCCTCATGCTGAAGACCACCTCGCTACAGCCTTTCGACCACTTCAGGTTCCAGGCCACCTCGCTCACCGACTCGGTGTTTGTCGCCGTCGCCCACCATCTTGTTGGCCCCTACGACGACCCGTTGGTCCCGAGCCTCACCCTGTCGCCGTCGCACTTCTGGACCTTCAACCGCCACGACTTCGGCGAGGCCGTGGTGAAGGGCATGTTCGACTACACCCCCTCGTCGGAAAACGACATCATCCACTCCGACAACGACTCGGTCACCTTGGTCTACCGCCGCAACGCTTCAGAGGCTTGGCGCGAAATAGAGTATACGGTCTATCCGGGAAGCAACTGGAGGCAGGGACGCCTCATCGTCGACGACCTCCTTCCGGGCGACTATGCCTTTGCCGCTTGGGACAAGGCCGCCTTGGGCGAGGAGGAGCCTATGGCTGCCGTGCGTCGTTTGCAGGTGTTCCCCAACCCCGCCGAAGGCCGCGTCAGCCTGCAATGGGACGAGGCCATCGACGGACAGGTGCGCCTCGCCAACGCCCAAGGCACGACGCTGCGCAGCATCGCCTTCAGCCATGCCGACAGCCTCTGGCTCGACACCGACAGCCTGCCCCAAGGCACCTATTTCGTGACCCTCGTCGGGAAAGACGGACGGGCCTTGACAACAGAGAAACTCATCATCAAATGAATAACGCCATGAAAAACATCAAGTTAACGACGGCACTCTGCCTCTTGGCCCTGCTCCTCGCCTCGTGCGGGAAGGAGTCGAAGAGCAAATGGACCAATTTCTACGGCTACACCAATGAGGACATCATCGGCAGCTACTCCTATTCCAACGTGGAAGGGGCGTTTGACGCCGTGGAAGGCACTGGTCGCCATGCCTGCCCCGATGCCGAGGTCAGCATCACGCCTTACAACAGCAAGGGCAATGTGGTCAACTTCAGCATCAACTGCCCTGAGGAGAACTTCTCAAGGACGTTCACGGGAAGGCCGACGACCAACAGCAACGACTTCATGCTGCACATGTCGAGCGGCTACCAACACTATAGCGGCAAGCTGCGGGCCTACAACCTGACGAGCTATGTGTTTACCGACGACGAAGGCACCTTGCGTCTGCATGGCTATGCCGCCGTCAACACCTATGAGGTCGTCCATCCCTATCCCGACTCCCAATTGACCGACACCGTCACCGTGGATGGCGTGTATTACTATTTCGATGTGATCAAAAACTAAACCCTTACCGATATGAAGAAAACATGGATTCTCATGGCCGTCCTCGTGATGGCATTGGGCAACACGAGTTTCGCCCAACACAAGACCAACCTGAAAACCAAGGCGACGCAAACCGCCTTCAAGCACTTCGGCGTGCGCGACGAGAGCACCGTGGTGCCGCAAACCGCCCTCTGCACCTCTGCCGACGGCGGCCTGATGCGCACCACCTACATCTACGACGAGTACGACTACTACCTCATCGAAGAACTTGAGGAAACCAACGAAGACGGCATTTGGTATCCCGAATACCGCTACACCTACGACTACGACTTCTCGGGCAACGTCCTCGAAATGCTGTTGCAATGGAACGACGGCGACGACTGGGCCGACGAAGCCCGCGCCACTTTCGAGTATGACGGCGACGACCTCGCCCAAGTCGTCTACCAGTATTGGGACGGCGACGACTGGATGAACGAGATGAAGGAAGTCTACACCTACGTCGGCGACGTGATGACGGTGCTCTTCTGGGAATGGAACGGCACCACATGGTCGTCGAGCGAACTCTACACCTACACCTACAGCGCGACCACCATCGAGGTGCTGATGCAGTATATGCAAGGCGGCGCGTGGCAAAACGAGGAGAAAGACCTCTACACGCTCGACTTCGACGGCAACGTCATCGAAATCCTGCAACAAGACTGGGCGTCGACCACATGGACCAACGTCTACAAGACGACCTACGACTTTGAAGGCTCCGTCTTCACCTCCAAGCTCAGGGAAGACTGGGACGGCTCCGCTTGGGTTGACGGCCTGAAGTTTGAGTATGTCTATACCGCCGGCAACGCCATCAAGGGCGAGTGCATGGCCGCTTCGGGCAACGGCTGGGAGCCTGCCGACGGCGACATTGAGATGGCCTACGGCTACAATGCGGCCAACAAGGAATACTACTGCTGGCAAGTGGAAATCGAGTATGTCGACCTGACGGGCATCGGCGAGAACGCCACCCCCGTTGCCTTCACGGTGTATCCCACGCCTGCCACCGACGAGGTCACCATCGCGGCTGCCGCCTTCGACAGGGCCGAGGTCTACAACCTCACGGGCCAGAAGCTGATGGAGAGCCGCGTGGCGCAGATGAGCGTGGCCACCCTCGCCCCGGGCCTATATATAATAAAGGTGTACGACCTCGAAGGCCGCAGCGCCGCCCAACGCTTGGTGGTGAGATAAAGCCCACCGGCAGCCTTACGGACCCACAACGCGGAGCTTGCTCCGCGTTTTTTTTTGTCCAAACCCCAAAATTACCTTTCTATTCAACAATTTGTACCTTTTTAGGGTAATTTTGGACTAAGGGTAAACTGAGAGTTGATAGTCTTTCCAATGAAGACTTTTCTAAAACGCGTAAAAGAAGACTCAATGAGGCCCTTTTTTGGCCATAGTATGTTTCGATTAGAGGGTAGCACAGCGGGAAATTCGGGTTCCTGCCGTGTGAGTTCTAATATAGATTTATTAACCCATTTATTAACCAAACACAAAAGCATTATGCAAAAGAAAGTTTTTTCTTTGATGATGGGCCTTATCCTCGCCTTCGTTGGCGTGGCTAAGGCAGATGTTGTGACGATTGGCTCTGGTACGACCACCAACTCGTACCTCCCGAGCTATTCGTATTACAACTACTCTTTGACGCAGCAGCTCTACACTGCTGACGAGATTGGCACTGCTGGCACAATCAACAGCATTGCCTTCTACAACGGTGGGTCGACGAAGACCCGTACCTACACCATGTATTTGGTCAACACCAACAAGACCGCATTTTCAAGCGTTTACGACTGGATTACGGTAAGTAGTGCCGACCAAGTGTTCAACGGCACGGTCACGATGGCCGCCGGCACATGGACTACCATTACCTTGGACACCCCGTTTGCCTATGACGGCACGAGCAACCTCGCCGTCATCATGGACGACAACACGGGTAGCTATTTGAGCGGCATGGCCTGCCGTGTCTTCAACGGCACGAGCAACTGCTCGATGTATGTCTATAGCGATGGCGTGAACTACAACCCGATGGCTCCCACGAGCTACTATGGTACGCGCCTGAGCGTGAAGAACCAGCTCCAGCTCGACATCACTTCCGGTGGTACGCTCTACGTCGTTGACGAAGAGGGCGAACCCATCGAAAGCATCGACCTCGGCGTGCGCCCGAATGGTTGCTGGATGGAACCTGCCGACATCAACTTGATGCGTCAAGGTGGTGGCGTCACGGTGACCAACCTCGACTTCACGCCCAACGACGGTCTCTTCGTCCTCGACAATGTGGAGCTTCCGTTCCAAATTGGCGGTGGCGAAATCGTCAACATCGGTGTCATCACGAGTGAATCGACCCAAACTGGCGTCATCGAGAAGCAGTTTGTGGCCATCGTCGACGGCGACCGCGCCGCCTACACCTGGCCCATCAGCGTGGAACTTTATGCTCCCGTTGCCCCCGATGTGGTGGAACTGCCTTACACGGTGAACAGCTTCCCCTACACCGACACCCAATCGGGTATGCACGACGACTACAACTTGCCTTTCACGGGTGAGCCTTACAACATCCCCGACGGCAACGACGACGTCTACAAACTCGTCATCACGGGCGACAAGATCATCACCGCCCGCGTGAGCGACGGCGAAAACGGCAAGGTGGCCCTCTACACCGAGGACTTCTACGGCGAAGGCGGCCCCATGGCCACCAACTTCTACACCGGCCTTAACGGCGGTGCCGCCGGTGGCAATGCCAGCAGCTTCAGCTATGACTTTGAAAGCAGCCTCGACGATTGGACCAACATCGACGCCGACGGCGACGGCTATGTTTGGGGCATGAACTCCGCCTATACTGGAGGCACGGGTCAAGGCCACAACAGCGTCGACTGCGCTTGCTCGCAGAGCTACGTCAATTATGTTGGCCCCCTCACTCCCGACAACTACCTCGTGTCGCCTCAAGTGACGCTGGGTGGCAGCCTCACCTTCTGGGCCAATGCCCAAGATGCTTCTTATGCTGCCGAGCACTTTGGCGTTGCCATCTCGACGAGCGGCAACACCAACGCCAACGACTTCACTACCATCCAGGAATGGACGATGACTGCCAAGGGCAACCGTTACGACGGTCCTCGCGGCACTCGCGACCAAGGCGCTTGGTATCAGTATACCGTTGACTTGAGCGCCTATCAAGGCCAAACGGGTTACATCGCCTTCCGTCACTTCAACTGCACCGACTGGTTCTACCTGAACATCGACGACGTGGTCCTCAATGGCGGACGCAACGACTTCCGCGCCACCGTCCCGGTCGTCTTCAATGTGCGTGATTCCTATGGTGACGGCTGGAATGGAGCCTACATCACCGTTGCTGGCTCTGACGGCACCAATCAAACCGTCACTTGCCAAGCAAGTGACGAGACCTATGTCGTTAACATCAACGAGGGTGCCCATGTGACTCTGACTTGGACCGCTGGTTCTTGGGGCGAGGAATGCTCCTTCGATGTTGTCTTGAACGGCAGCACTATTTATACTGCCACTACGGCTCCTTCAGCAGGTGTGTTCTATCAATTTGACATCCCTGGCGGTAGCCAAGAGCCTCAAAGCGAAGGCATCAGCTATGGTCCCGAAATCACCAACCTGCCTGTGAGACCCGGTACCTACTACCTCGTCGGTTCTTCGACCAGCGACGAATTCACCGTCGAAATCAATGTCGAAAACATGCCTTGCCCGGCTGTTGAGGCTGAAGGCTTCAGCTTCGACCCGCAACCCGCCGACGACGAAGACGGTGTTGAACCTACCGGCGTTGTGCTGCATTGGAACATCCCGGACTATGCCACCGAATGGCGCTTGGTCTTCGGCAGCACCTATCACCCGGAAGCCGGTCACCCGCAGACCATCATCACCGACTGGTCGAGCGAAATGGTGAACTCCTATGCCTTGCCGAGCCTGTGGAACAACACCAACTACTTCTGGAGAGTGGAATTCCGCAACGGCAGCTGCACGGAAGGTGCAAGCAGCCCGATTTGGGGCTTCACCACCCACTTCAATAATCCTCACAACCTTGTGGCTAACGATTATACCATCTTCAACGATGAAACCGTCACCCTCAGCTGGAACGCCATCCAAGACCGTACCTTCCGTACCTATTGGATCTATCGCAACGGCGTGAAGATCGGCGAAACCACGACGAACAACGTCAACGCCACGAGCTTCACCGACGGTCCTTTGGCCTACAACATGAATGGCTACACCTACTATGTCACCGCCATCTATGACGAAGGCGAAAGCGCCCCGTCGAACACGGTGAACGTGAAGGTCAGCGG
>CALFIT010000202.1 GCA_937877465.1 uncultured Bacteroidales bacterium
GGGCACTGGATGAGCACGCCGAAATATGCCTCGCTGCAATCGAACTTGTCGATGTCGTCAACCTCCACTTCGATGCCTTGGAAATGGGCGCGGGTCTTGATGACTTCGATTGATTGTGGGAACACGTCGTTGGCGACGAAGAACTTCTTCACGCCGGCCTTCACTTGGGCGCGGCTGCGGCTGTGCCAGAACATCAGCATGGCTTCGGCGGCGGCGGTGCCTTCGTCCAAAAGGCTGGCGTTGGCCAACGGCAGGGCGGTGAGGTCGCTGATGACGGTCTGGTAGTTCACCAAGGCTTCGAGGCGGCCTTGCGAAATCTCGGCCTGATAGGGCGTGTAGGAGGTGTACCAGCCCGGATTCTCAAGGATGTTGCGCATGATGACGCCCGGGGTGATGGTGTTGTAGTAGCCCAAGCCGATGTAGGTGCGGAACTGCTTGTTTTTCGCGCCGATGGCTTTCAGGTGGCTGATGACTTCGTATTCGCTCATGCCTTCGCCGAGGTCGAGCGGCTTCGGGAGGCGGATTTCGGGAGCGATGATTTCGTCGACAAGTTGTTCTTGCGATGCCACACCGATGACCTTGAGCATCTTTTCAGCATCCGATGCGGTGGGTCCGTTGTGGCGTTTGATGAAGTTGTTTCTGATCATTGTTGAAATGTTTATTGTTGATTTGTTTGATTGTTGTTATTCTATTGCGTTGAGCTTGTTCTTCAAGTCGTCGATGGTGCTGAGGCTTTCCAATTCGGTGGCGGGAACCTTACGCAGTTTGCCCGACCATTCCTTGAAAGCGGTGGTGTTCTGCAGGATGGTAAACCGCAGATAGTCATATTCTTCGCCAGAGGCTTGGCCTTTGTTGTTAAAGAATAGGTCATGATAAGGATCCATCATGATGGTGCGTTGGTGGATCAAGGCCCAAAACTCTTGCTTGAATTGCTCGTTGGGCGTGTCGGCGACGGTTTGCTGGGGTTCGGCCACGGGTTCTTCCGTCACTTCGGACGCGACTTCGGCTTGTGGCTCGGCGGGTGTCTCGATGCTCGTCGTATCCACTGCTGTCGTCTCCGGCTCGGATGTGTCGGGTTCGGGGTTGACCACCGTCGGCTGCGCTTTGGGTGGGCGGTTCGGCTTGGGGTCCTTGAATACGCCTGCGGCCAAAACCACGATGATGGCGATGACCGCGACGATGGCTAATGCCAAGATCAATTTCCAAAGGTTCGACTTGAGTTTCTCGTTGAACGGCTCTTTCTCATATTCGGCAATGAGTTTCCCGTCATAAACTTGGTTGCTGGCATTGGGGTCGAATCTGAAACCAGAAAACACATATCCTTTGGGTGGGATGATATATTCTTGGACATCATGTCCGTCTTCAAAAATAGAATAGGGGCAACCGTCCATCTTTTTTCCGGCCCCCGGGTCGATGCTGTAATGCTTTTCGGTGAAATCCGCCATTTCGGAGTTTATTGCAGGGTCTTGTTTAATGAGATGTAGTCAGGGTAGGCAAGTTGTTGGTTGCCGATGCTGATGTATGGCTTCAGTTTGACGCCCACATTGACAGGGTCGCTGCTAGCTCCGGCTAATTTGAAGGCAAGGTTGACGATGGCATCAGCCGATTCGCCACTGAACAGCTGGAACAGATCGGTGGAGATGGGGATGGTGATGGTGTTGCTCGCATTGGCAGGCACATTGAGGCTGTTGTTGAGCGTAGAGGTGATGACTTCCTTCCCGTTGAGGCTCACGACATAGTCCATCTTGGCCATCGAAGCGGCGATTGAATTGGGGTTCGAGACGTCTAAGTTGACGTTGAAAGTCACGGGCAAAGTCCTGTTGCTGATGGCGTTGACGAGGGCCAAGCCTTGCGTGATGCTAAGGTTGTCTCTGGTCATGCCCTTGCTCAGGTTGACACCCAGCATCTGAATCTGGTTGACGCTGTTGAAATCGAATGAACAGTTGGCGAAGTTGGCCATTTGGGCAACTTGATTCAATACGTCACAAGATGCGAGTCCCATCGTGACGCACAGGATAATGAGGGCTTTCTTAAGTTTTGACATTTCTGTAAAGTTTTTATTATCAATAAATTAAATTACTCGTTTTCAGTGTTGGGCATGGTTGTTTTTACCATGCGCTACAATTTTGCAATAATACGAAAAAAGTCGGACACGCAGCCCGACTTTTTTGGAAAATATTTTTTGCCGTCATTCCTCTCCACGGCGCGAGGCGCGTTTGCGCTCCAATTCGTCGAGGATGATCTTGCGCAGGCGCAGGCTCTTGGGCGTCACCTCCAGATACTCGTCGTCGCGGATGTATTCCATATATTCCTCAAGCGAGAAACGCACAGGCGGCACGAGGCGGATGGCCTCGTCGCTGCCTGAGGCACGCACATTGGTCAAGTGCTTGGTTTTGTTTACGTTGATGACGATGTCGTTCGAGCGCGTGTTCTCGCCGATGACTTCGCCGGCATACACGTCCTCATTCGGGTTGATGAAGAAAGTGCCACGGTCTTGCAGCTTCCAGATGGCGTAGGGGATGGCCTGGCCGGTTTCCATCGAAATCAGGGCACCGGTGTTGCGGCTCGGCATCTCGCCCTTCCAAGGCTCGTAGTCCTTGAAGCGGTGAGAGACGATGGCCTCGCCTTCGGTGACGGTCAACAGTGTGTTTCTCAGGCCGATAAGTCCGCGTGAGGGGATGTCGAAGTCGAGGCACATGCGGTCGCCTTTGGGCTCCATCTGGGTCATCTCGCCCTTGCGTGCGCTCACCTGCTCGATGACACGACCGGCAAAGTCTTCGGGCACGAGGACGGTCAACGCCTCAATGGGTTCGCACTTCACGTCGTCAATGTATTTCAGGATGACCTTGGGCTGGCCGAGTTGGAACTCATACCCCTCGCGGCGCATGGTCTCGACGAGGATGCTGAGGTGCAGGATGCCGCGACCGTAAACCATCAGAGAGTCGGGCGAATCGGTGTCTTCCACCTTCAGGGCGAGGTTCTTCTCGGTCTCCTTGTAGAGGCGCTCGCGCAGGTGGCGCGAGGTGACGTATTTGCCTTCCTTGCCGAAGAACGGCGAGTTGTTGATGGTGAACAACATGCTCATCGTAGGCTCATCGACATGGATGGGCGGCAGCGGCTCGGGGTTCTCGTAGTCGGCCACGGTGTCGCCAATCTCGAAGTCTTCGATGCCCATCAGCGCGATGATGTCGCCCGCCTCGACGGGCTTCTTGGTGCGTTCCTTGCCCAAGCCCTCAAAGGTGTAGAGTTCCTTGATGGTCGACTTGGTCACCGAGCCGTCGCGTTTCACCAACGAGACGTTCATTCCGGCTTGCAGCACGCCGCGTTTCAGTCGGCCCACGGCGATGCGGCCCACGTATGAACTGTAATCCAACGAAGTAATCAGCATCTGAGGCGTGCCTTCCTCGAACTTCGCGGGCGGGATGGTGTCGATGATGACGTCCAAAAGATAAGAAACGTTGTCGGTGACGTGGTT
Source organism: uncultured Bacteroidales bacterium (assembly GCA_937877465.1). Lineage (GTDB taxonomy): Bacteria > Bacteroidota > Bacteroidia > Bacteroidales > F082 > Limimorpha. Next base: position 3,476 of record CALFIT010000202.1, read on the forward strand.
CCAGTCGTCCGACATCCAGCCTTGCTTCGACGAGCCGTAGACGGTGGGGAAGTCCAATTGGTCTTCGGTCGCGCCGAGGTTGAACATGAGGTCGAAGACGGCCTCTTGCACTTCGTCGGGACGGCAGTTGGGCTTGTCTACCTTATTAATGACCACGATGGGCTTCAGGCCGAGTTCGATGGCTTTTTGCAGCACGAAACGGGTCTGTGGCATGGGGCCTTCGAAGGCGTCGACCAACAGCAGCACGCCGTCGGCCATGTTCAAGACGCGCTCCACCTCGCCGCCGAAGTCGGCGTGGCCAGGGGTGTCGATAATATTGATTTTCACGTCCTTGTAGCGAACGGAGACGTTTTTCGAAAGGATGGTGATGCCGCGTTCGCGCTCGAGGTCGTTGTTGTCCAAGATGAGTTGGCCCGGCGCCTCGTCCGACTCCTTGAAGAGTTGCGACTGGTAAAGGATGCGGTCCACGAGGGTGGTTTTGCCGTGGTCGACATGGGCGATGATTGCTATATTTCTGATATTCTGCATTTTAGTAAAAATTTTCGCAAGTTTTGAAGGCGCAAAGGTACGAAATAAAGTGCATTCCTATAATGAGTTCATTCAAAAAAACGCCGTAAAATTCCCCACTTCGATGCGGCAAAAATAGGAATAATAACAGCACTGTTTTATGTTTTGAAACAGGAAGGTGGTATTTTTGGCCCGAAAAATAATAGATTGATGAAATGAATAGTGATAGGATTTGGGCAAAAAAAGACGAGGCGACCGAAATCGCCCCGAACTTGATGTTTTCACAACGGAATAATCCTTATTGTGAATTGCTGCTTATCTTGTGCTGCAAAAATAGATATTTTTTCAATGCGGCAAGTGCTTTTTTTGAAAAAAATAGTAATTTTGACGGAATTTTTTGATTATTGACCATCATACATTTCAGAAAAGATGAAGAAAATACTTGGACTTGACTTGGGAACCAACAGCATCGGCTGGGCTGTGGTGAATGCGGAAGAAACAAACCGCAAAGATGAAACAACGTATCTGAAACCGATTGGTATTAGTTCGGCTGGAAGTCGGATTATTCCCATGGATGAAGGAACCTTGAGTGATTTTGACAGAGGAAATACGAAGTCGCAAACAGCAGAAAGAACTGACAAACGAATGGCTCGACGCATACACGAACGTAATGTTATGCGCCGTGAACGATTGTTGCGTGTGCTGAAACAGATGGGCTTCCTGCCACCTCATTTTTCGGAGCAGATTGACCGCTACGGCAAATTCATCAATGACAGCGAACCGAAAATGGCATGGCGCAAAAATGCAAATGGAGAAATGGAGTTCGTTTTTCAAGACTCCTTCGGTGAAATGTTGGCCGATTTTACTAAATACCAGCCGCAACTTGTGGCAGAAGGCAAGAAAGTTCCATACGACTGGACGATTTATTTTCTGCGCAAAAAGGCTTTGTCACAAACATTGACAAAGGAAGAACTTGCGTGGATTTTATTGCAATTCAACCAAAAGCGTGGCTATTACCAATTGCGAGGCGAGGAGGAAGAGGAAAATCCAAACAAATTGGTAGAGTTTCTTGCCCAAAAGGTTGTGCGTGTAGAAGCTGCCGACGAGAAGAAAGGCGATGAAGTATGGTATAATATTTATCTTGAAAACGGAATGGTTTATCGTCGCACAAGTAAAATTCCGCTTGATTGGGAGGGCAAAATCAAAGAGTTCATTGTAACAACTGACCTCGAAAAAGACGGAACTCCCAAGAAAGACAAGGACGGCAACATAAAACACTCGTTCCGCGCACCTAAAGAAGACGATTGGACATTGCTGAAAAAGAAAACAGAATACGACATTGACAACAGCCATAAAACCATAGGCTGCTATATCTACGATTCGCTATTGCAGAATCCCAATCAGAAAATCATTGGCAAACTCGTCCGCACTGTTGAGCGCAAATACTATAAAGAGGAGCTGCGTCAGATTCTTGAGACGCAGAAAACGCTCATTCCAGAATTGCAAGATGAAGCATTGTATAAGGCTTGTATTGAGGAACTTTACCCCAACAACGAGGCGCACCGCAACAACATTGCCAAGCCCGATTTTGCCGACCTCTTCATCAACGACATTCTCTTCTATCAGCGTCCTCTGAAGAGCAAGAAATCGCTCATCAGCGATTGCCCTTACGAAAGCCACTTCGACAAGGATGGAAACGAGCATCCCGTGAAGTGCATTGCCAAGTCGAATCCGCTATATCAAGAATTTCGTCTGTGGCAGTTTGTGCAGAATTTGAGGATTTACCAACGGGAAAGGACAGTCAGTGATGGGCAGTTGGACTTGTTCGGAAACGTTTCGGAAGGAAAATTGGAAACCGATGTTGATGTTACCAACGAATTCCTAAAGACAGAAGAAGAATATGTGAAACTCTTCGATTGGCTCAACGATAGGGCTTCCATCAAACAGGATACGCTGCTCAACTCTTACTTCAAGTTCAAAAAAGAGAAGGGCAAAGACCAATATCCCTATCGTTGGAACTACGTTGAGGACAAGGAGTATCCGTGCAACGAAACACGTGCCGAGATTCTGAAAGGGTTGGATAAATGTGGAGTAGATGCTGATTTTCTGACCAAAGAGCAAGAGAAGTCGCTTTGGCATATTCTTTATTCTGTCGAGGATAAAATTGAAATCGGCAAGGCTCTGAAGAAGTACGCAGAAAAGAACAATTTGTCCGACACCTTCGCCGAAGTGTTCGCGAAAATCAAGCCGTTCAAAAAAGATTACGGCTCGTATTCCGAAAAGGCCATCAAGAAGTTGCTGCCGCTGATGTGTATGGGCAAGTATTGGGATGCAGAGGCCATCGACAATAAGACAAAAAAGCGAATCGACAAGATGCTAACTGGAGAATACGATGAGACTATCAAGAACAGAGTGCGTGAAAAAGCCCTCAACCTGACCGACATTGAACATTTTAAAGGTTTGCCAGTTTGGTTGGCTTGCTATGTGGTTTACGACCGCCATTCGGAGGCCAAAGAGATTGAGAAATGGGGGAGACCAGAAGACATCGACAACTATTTGAGGCACTTCAAACAACATTCGTTGCGTAATCCAATTGTTGAGCAAGTGGTTACAGAAACACTCCGCACTGTGCGCGACGTTTGGAAACAAGAAGAACAGATTGACGAAATACACGTGGAACTTGGCCGGCAAATGAAGAATCCCGCCGACAAGCGCAAGAAAATGACCGAGCGTATTCAAGAGAACGAGAATACCAACCTGCGCATCAAGGCGATGCTGATGGAGTTTGTGAACGACCCTAACATTGAGAATGTTCGTCCATATTCTCCAAGCCAGCAGGACATTTTGCGTATTTATGAAGAAAATGCTCTCGAAAATCTCACCAAAGACGATAAAGAATTTGAATTTGTAAGTAAGATTTCCAAAACGGCGCAACCTTCAATGGCAGATATAACGAGGTATAAATGTTGGCTCGAACAGAAATACCGCTCGCCATATACGGGGGAGATGATTCCGCTTGCCAAACTGTTCACATCGGCTTACGAGATAGAGCACGTCATTCCACAGTCGCGCTATTTTGATGATTCGTTCAGCAACAAAGTGATTTGCGAATCTGAAGTCAACAAACTGAAAGACCGCCAGCTTGGCTATGAGTTTATCAAGTCTCACAAAGGCGAGAAAGTGCAGATAAGCCAAGGTAAAACAGTTGAAATCCTTTCGGTTGAGGCATACGAGAAGTTTGTAAAAGACCACTATGCCAACAACCGCACCAAGATGAAAAAACTGTTGATGGACGACATCCCCGATGATTTCATTGAACGCCAACTGGACGACAGCCGATATATCAGCAAGGTGGTGAAAGGCTTGCTCTCGAACATTGTGCGCGCGAAAGATGCCAATGGCGAATGGGAGCAGGAAGCAGTCTCGAAGAATGTGATTTCGTGCAACGGCTCCATCACCGACCGCCTGAAAAAGGATTGGGGAATGAACGACGTGTGGAACAGTATCATTTTGCCACGTTTCCAACGGCTCAATCATTTGACAGGAAAGGATTGTTTCACGGCAATCAGCGCGGAAGGTCACGAAATACCAGCCATGCCCCTTGAATTGCAAAAAGGCTTCAATAAAAAACGCATCGACCACCGTCACCATGCGATGGATGCCATCGTGATAGCCTGCACTACGCGCGACCATGTGAATTTGCTCAACAACGAGGCAGCGCATTCTAAGCACAATGCCAACCGCTATCAACTGCAACGGAAGTTGCGCAGATTCGAAAAAATGATCATTGACGGCAAGGAAAAGGAAATCGCCAAAGAGTTCCTGAAACCTTGGGATTCGTTCACTACTGATGCCAAGCAGACGTTAGAAAACATCATCGTAAGCTTCAAGCAGAATCTGCGCGTCATCAACAAAACCACAAACCTCTATCAGCACTACGACGAGAATGGCAAGAAAGTGATGATGAAACAAGAGAAAGGCGACAGCTGGGCAATCCGCAAGTCGATGCACAAAGATACGGGTTGGGGTGAGGTGAATTTACGGTTCAAAAAAGAAGTTTCTTTGAACGACGCCTTGAAAAATCCGAAAGCGATTGTCAACAAAGACTTCAAACAGAAAGTGCTTGAATTGTTGGCTGTAGGCAAAAATGCCAAGGAGATAAAGAAATATGTGGATGACAATAAAGACGTATGGTCTGACATCAACACCTCTAAAATTGAGGTCTATTACTATACCAAAGAGACCAAAGACCGATATTTCGCCACACGTTTCTTGAGTGATTTGGTCGGGTATATGTCAGGAATAAAAGACTATGAAAAGGCTATCGACAAAATAAAAGGCATTACGGACACTGGTATTCAGAAGATACTAAAAGCACACTTGCAAGCAAAAGGCAATAATCCGGAACTTGCTTTTTCTGCCGATGGTATTGATGAAATGAACCGCAACATTGTCGAGCTGAATGGCGGCAAACCACACAAACCTATATATAAGGTACGCCGTTTCGAGAGTGGCAACAAGTATTCCATCGGACAAAAAGGTTGTAAGGCCAAGAAATTTGTTGAAGCCGACAAGGGCACCAATCTTTTCTTTGCCATATTCAGCACGGAAAAGACGAACAAAGAGACAGGAGAAGCAGAAGCGGTTCGTTCTTATTTGACCATTCCGCTCAATGTGATGATTGACTGCCAAAAGAAATATGGAACCCAATGGCGCGACAATATTGAAACCTACCTGCAAGAGCAGCAGCTGGCTACTGCCGATGCCAAACTACTGTTCATTCTTTCTCCCAACGATTTGGTGTATCTGACTACTGCCGAAGATTTGAAAGAGGGAATCAAGGTGGTGGATAAGAAGAGGATATATAAGTTCGTAAGTTGTACAGGAAATGAAGGTCATTTTATTCCTGCTAAAATTGCAAATCCTATAATTCAAACAACAGAATTGGGTAGTAATAATAAGGCTCAAAAATCTTGGACTGGTGAAATGATTAAAGAAATCTGCGTCCCTATCAAAGTGGATAGATTAGGAAACATTATCGAGCTAAATGGAAAGAAACTATGAGTTGTACCCAAATTGGTTACAACTTAACAAACGAAATCAACCATGATTAAGCGAACCCTTTTTTTCGGTAATCCCGCCTATCTCTCCATGCGCAATGCGCAGTTGGTCATCAAACTGACTGATGCCCAAACACAAGAGGAAGTGACCAAGACCGTTCCTATAGAGGACATAGGCGTGGTGGTGCTCGAAGACCGGCAAATCACCATCACCAACGGGGCTTTGGATGCCATGCTGCAAAACAACTGCGTCGTCATCACTTGCGACGAAAGGCACATGCCCGCCGGTATGCTGCTGCCGCTTGAAGGACACACCGTGCAAAGCGAGCGTTTCCGTCAACAAATCGAGGCGTCTTTGCCTTTAAAGAAGCAACTGTGGCAACAAACTGTCCAAGCCAAAATCCGCAACCAGGCTTCGGTGCTGAAGCGGTTGAGTGGGGCAGAAGTTGGCTGTATGATGGCTTGGGCTAATGACGTGAAGAGTGGCGACAGCGAGAACCTTGAAGGTCGTGCCGCAGCCTATTATTGGAAGTCTGTCTTTCCGGAAATGGAGCGTTTCGTCCGCGACCGCGAGGGTGAGGCTCCCAACAACCTGTTGAACTATGGCTATGCCATCGTTAGGGCCGTGATTGCCCGTTCTTTGGTGGCCAGTGGCTTGCTGCCCACCTTTGGCATCCATCATCATAATCGTTACAACGCCTTTTGCTTGGCCGATGACATCATGGAACCTTATCGTCCATATGTCGACGAGTTGGTGATAGAGATTTTGCGGAGCGGCGTTGATTGTAGCAAGTTGACTACGGATATTAAACGTAAGCTGTTAGGACTGCCTGTCAAGGAAGTCGTTATCGACGGTCGCCGTAGTCCGTTAATGGTGGCATCCTCTCAAACTACGGCTTCGTTGGCAAAATGTTTTGGTGGGGAATTGCGGAAGGTGGTATATCCAATGATGGAATTATGATGGATCGTTTCAGTGAATACAGGGTTATGTGGGTGCTGGTGCTTTTCGATTTGCCGACGGAGACGAAGAAAGAGCGAAAAGCCTATGCCACGTTTCGCAAGCGCATCATGGCCGACGGCTTTACGATGTTCCAGTTTTCCATTTACCTGCGGCATTGTCCCAGCTATGAGAATGCCGAAGTGCATATCAAGCGGGTGAAGTCGTTCATGCCAGAGTTTGGCGACATCGGCATTTTGTGCATCACCGACAAACAATTTGGCGAAATGGAGATTTTCAGCAACTGCAAGCCAAAGACGGTGGACGCGCCCTGCCAGCAATTAGAGCTGTTTTGAACCGGGAAAAATGGCCATTAAAAAGAAAAATCCAACTCGAACGAGTTGGATTTTTCTTTTCTGAAACAACTTGTAAAGTGTTGTGGCTCTTTGTGTTACCCATATCGTGTTGTTTCAAAGAGCAAAGATACAAGATAAATGCAAGCAATTCACAAC
>CALFIT010000203.1 GCA_937877465.1 uncultured Bacteroidales bacterium
CAGCTATGAGGCACGGAAGTTCGGCGTGCATTCGGCCATGCCGATGCGCATGGCGAGGCAATTGTGCTCGCAGGCGGTATTCATCCGTGGCGACATGGAGCTTTACAGCCGCTATTCGCGCCTTGTGACCGACATCATCGCCGACAGCGCACCCGTGTATGAGAAGATGTCCATCGACGAGCATTACCTTGACCTGACGGGCATGGACCGCTTCCACGACTGCCAACTGTGGTCGCACGAGCTGCGGCAACGCATTATCAAGGAGTCGGGACTGCCCATCTCGTTTGGCCTCTCGGAGAACAAGACGGTGGCGAAAATCGCCACGGGGCAGGCCAAGCCCAACGGCGAGTTGGAGGTGCCCACACCTTATATTAATAGCTTCCTCGACCCGCTCTCGGTGCGGAAAATCCCGATGGTGGGCGAGAAGACCTATCATCTGCTCCGCTCGATGGGCGTGGAGAAAATCGGCACCTTGCGCCGCTTGCCGCCTTTGGCGATGGAGCGGGCGATGGGCAAGCACGGCCTCGACATCTGGAAGAAGGCCAACGGCCACGACGCCGCGCCGGTGTGTCCTTACCAAGAGCGGAAGTCCATCAGCAAGGAGCGCACCTTCGAGCAAGACACCATCGACGTGGCGGCCATCAGGCAATGCTTGGCGCGGATGGTGGAGAGCCTCGGCTTCGACCTGCGCTCGCAAGGCAAGTTGGCGGGTTGTGTGACGGTGAAGATCCGCTACGCGAACTTCGACACGCACGACATGCAACAACGCATCCCTTACACCGCCTTCGACCATGTGTTGCGCGAAACGGTGAACGGCATCTTCGACCGCCTTTACAACCGGAGGATGATGATCCGCTTGGTGGGCGTGCGCCTCAGCGAGTTGGTCAGCGGTGCACCGCAATTGGCCTTGTTCGACGACAACGCGGAACTGACGAACCTTTACGCCGCGATGGACAAGATCAAGACGCGCTTCGGGGAGGAGATTATTCATCGGGCGGCGGGGTGAGATATTCCAAAAAATGTGAGATTCCATACATATTTCGCCGAAAAAAAAGTGAGATTCCATACATATTTCGCCGAAAAAAATGTGAGATTCCGACAAAAGTAGTATTTTTGCGCCTGAAACAAGGCAAAAATTTTGAGGAAAATGGAACCGGATTACAGGGTTTTTAGACGTAAAATCTACGATGAAATGCTCGAATGGAAGCATAACCGAGATGGCGCAACGGCTTTGCTCATCAAAGGGGCACGGCGTATAGGGAAGTCCACCATAGCCGAGGAATTTGCCCGCAATGAGTACGAAAGCCACATTGTGGTTGACTTCGCCGATGCGCCCCAAGCCGTTTGGGAAGCCGTGGACAACATCTCCGACCGCGACAACTTCTTCATGCAGCTCCAATTCATCTATGGCGTGACCTTGCACGAGCGGCGCTCCGTCATCATCTTCGACGAAATCCAGAAATGCCCTGCCGTGAGACAGGCCATCAAGTATTTGGTGAAAGACCATCGCTATGACTTCATTGAAACAGGGTCGCTGCTCTCCATCAAGAAGAACACGAAGGACATCGTGATTCCGAGTGAAGAGACTCGGCTGACGATGTATCCGATGGACTACGAGGAATTCCGCTGGGCATTGGGCGACTCCACGACTTTGCCTTTGTTGCGAGCTGCTTTCAACGACAAGCGTTCCCTTGGGGATGCCTTGGTTCGCAAACTTATGCGCGACCTGAGGCTATATATGCTCGTGGGCGGTATGCCGCAGGCTGTGGAGACCTACCTGAACACCACCAATTTGGCGGCCGTTGATGCAAAAAAACGCGAAATCATCGAACTCTACATTGACGACTTCCAGAAAATTGACCCATCGGGGAAAGTTGGAAGGCTTTTCGGCGCCATACCGTCGCAACTCTCGAAAAACGCCTCACGGTATCAAGTGACCAGCGTTTTGGGGCGCAGCGAGGAAAAAGACACTATGGACGAGTTGCTGAAAGAATTGGAAGACAGCCTGACCGTCAACTTCGCCCATCATGCCGACGACCCCAACATTGGAATGCCCATGCACGCCAACTATAACCAGTACAAAATGTTTGTTGGCGACACGGGTTTGTTCATTACCTTGGCCTTTTGGGACAAAGCGGTGGCCGAAAACGTCATCTACCAAAAGCTGCTGACCGACAAGTTGTCGGCCGACCTCGGCTATGTCTATGAAAACCTTGTGGCCCAGATGCTTACCGCAGCTGGCAACCGCTTGTTCTATCACGCATGGCCGACCGAAAGCGGAAAGCACAACTACGAAATCGACTTCATCCTGTCGCGGGGAAATAAGATCTGCCCCGTCGAAGTGAAATCATCCGGATACAAGACCCACGCTTCCCTCGACGCATTCAAGGCCAAGTTTTCCTCGCGGATAGGGCAAAACTATTTGGTGTATTCAAAAGACCTTCGGAAAGACGGCGACATCGTTTTGGTGCCGGCTTTTATGGGGATGTTTTTGTGATAAGGATTAATGTATGGGGAAAGAGTTGGAACGGAATTAAAGAAAAAACCTTATTTTTGTGGCATGAAAAACGAGAAACAAATTGCTGCGGCGGCTGCCGCGTTTGCCGAGAGATGGCAAGGAAGAGGCTACGAGCGTGGCGAGTCGCAACTGTTTTGGGCCGACCTGCTGACGAATGTCTATGGAGTGGCCGACTTGCCTTCGTTCATACGCTACGAGGAGCAGGTGAGCAGCATGGTGGACTCCACCAACTTCATCGACGGGCACATCCCTTCCACTAAGGTACTGATCGAGCAGAAGTCGTTGGGAAAAGACTTGCGAGCCCCCATTGTCCAAAGCGACGGTGGCAAGCTCAACCCGTTCCAGCAGGCCAAGAAATACGTGGCCAACATGCCCCTGTCGCAGCACCCGCGATGGATCGTGACCTGCAACTTCGCCGAGTTCCTGATCTACGACATGGAACAGCCCAACGGCGAGCCGGAGCAGGTTTTGTTGAAGGATTTGGGCAGGGAATACTACCGCTTGCAGTTCTTGGTCGACGTGAAGAGCGAGCACCTGACGAAGGAGATGCAAGTCTCGATGAAAGCTGGTGAAATCGTCGGTAAGATTTACGATGCCTTGCTGAAACAATACGACGACACCTCGCCCGAGGCCCTGCGCTGGCTCAACATTCTGTGTGTCCGCATCGTGTTCTGCCTCTATGCCGAGGACGCGGCGGTCTTCGGCAAAAAGGACCTGTTCCACGACTACATGGCGCAGTTCGACGCCAAGTCTGCCCGGAAAGCGCTCCGCGATCTGTTCCGGGTGCTGGATCAGCGGACAGCCGAGCGCGACCCCTACTTAGCCGACGACGATCCGCTGCTGGCGGCGTTTCCGTATGTCAACGGCGGCCTGTTCTCGGAGGAAGAGATTGAAATCCCGCCGTTTACGGATGAGATCATGGATCTGATCCTGCGGAAAGCCAGCGACGACTTTGACTGGAGCGGCATCAGCCCGACCATTTTTGGCTCTGTGTTCGAGAGCACCCTGAACCCGGAGACCCGGCGCAGCGGCGGCATGCACTACACCTCGCTGGAGAACATTCATAAGGTCATTGACCCGCTGTTTTTAGACGAGCTGAAAGCGGAGCTTGCGGAGCTCAAGGCCGTCTCCGTGGTGAAAACGAAGGAGAAAAAGCTCCTTGCCCTGCAGGAGAAACTGGCCTCCCTCACGTTCCTGGATCCCAGCGCCGGCAGCGGCAATTTCCTCACCGAGAGCTATCTCTGCCTCCGCCGACTGGAAAACGAGATCCTGCGCGAGCTCCTGCACGACCAGATGGCCCTGGGCGACGAGACCATCACGCCCATCCGGGTCAGCATTTCGCAGTTTTACGGCATTGAGATCAACGACTTTGCCGTGACCGTCGCCAGAACCGCCCTCTGGATCGCGGAAAACCAGATGATGCAGGAGACCGAGGATATTTTACAGATGGATCTGGAATTCCTGCCGCTGAAAACCAACGCCTACATCGTCGAAGGCAACGCTCTCCGTATCGACTGGAACGACGTGGTGCCCAAGGACAAGCTGAATTACATCATGGGCAACCCGCCGTTTGTGGGATACACCTACCAAAGTGATGAACAAAAGGACGATTTGCGTTCTGTTGCTTCGGAATTCGGCAAGAACATTGACTATGTGGCTGGCTGGTATATTAAGGCATCTGAAATGATGCAGGGAACTTCAATTAGAACTGCTCTAGTTTCAACCAATTCCATTACACAAGGCGAACAGGTAGCAGCGATCTGGAAACCGCTGTATGAACGCTTCAGCATTCATATTGATTTTGCCTACCGCACTTTTCGCTGGGATAGCGAGGCCAGCGATAAAGCCCATGTGCATTGTGTGATTGTGGGGTTCAGTGTAGCTCCGAATGAAAAAAGAAGAAAACTATATTACGAAGATGCAATCATAGATTCAGAGAACATCAATGCATATTTACTTAATGCTCCCACAGTCTTTATTGAAAAAGCAAAAAAGCCTATTTCTAACGTTCCAGAAATGTGCAAGGGTAGTCAGCCTACAGATGGAGGAAACCTTATCCTTTCAGAAGAAGAAAAGGATGCGTTGATTGCAGAAGCTCCAGAGTCTGCACAGTTTATCAAGTCATTTCTTGGAGCGGAGGAATATATCAACAACAAAAAGCGCTATTGTTTGTGGCTTGAAAACGCAAGTCCAGCCTTTTTGAAGAGATGTGCTCCTGTTAGGCAGAGAGTTGAAAAAGTACGTGAAATGCGGCTTGCCAGCACCAAAGCGGCAACAAGACAATGGGCAGATAGGCCTACAGTATTTACTGAGAACCGGCATCCAAAAGAACATTACATTATCGTTCCGAGTGTATCGTCGGAGCAGAGACGATATGTTCCTATGGGTTTTCTGAGTCCGGATGTTGTGGCAAGTAATCTCGTTCTGATTGTGCCAAATGCTTCAATTTACCACTTCGGTGTTTTGACTTCCAATGTCCACATGGCGTGGATGCGGGCGGTGTGTGGGCGTCTGAAAAGTGATTATCGCTATTCCAATACCA
>CALFIT010000204.1 GCA_937877465.1 uncultured Bacteroidales bacterium
GGATATTTTAATGTTTTGGAAGATGAATCAATTCGTGATAATTTCGTACTTATATATGAATTATTAGATGAAATTATGGATCACGGATACCCTCAAAACACTGACGCCAAGCTTCTTAAAGAATATATAAAAACAAGTTCTTATAGATTAGCAATCAAAAAGAAAATAACAACAGAAGTAATAAATAATCAAGTATCCAGAGCTCCTGGAATTAAATATCAAGTTAACCAAGCTTTTGTAGATGTTACAGAAAGAGTAAGTTCTCTTATAAGTCATAAAGGAGAAATGCTTAGGTCTGATATTATAGGAGTTATTACTATGAAAACAATGCTAAGTGGAATGCCTCTTTTAAAATTGGGATTAAATGATAAATCATATTTTGATATTACTGGGAAAAAAGCAAGTGGAAAAACGATAGAAATGGATGATTTCAAATTTCATAATTGTGTTAATATTAATAAATTCGAACAAGAAAGAGTAATAGAATTTATCCCACCTGATGGATTTTTTACTTTGATGAATTATAGGCTAAATTTGAAAATAAAACCTTTGATATGGGTTGAAGTTGAAAGAAAAGAATTAACTCCAACAAAAATGAAATATTTAGTCAAAGCTAAAAGTAATTGCAAACCAAAATCAACTGCAAATAATGTTTGTATTATGATTCCTGTTCCTGTTGATTTACAAAATCCTTTGTTTAAATCATCACTTGGTTCAGTTACTTATTCTCCTGATAAAGAAGTATTAATTTGGAATATTAAAAGATTCCCTGGATTGAAAGAAACTAATTTAATTATACAATTCAACGTTCCTTCTTTAAGGGCTAATGATACAAAAGCTAAATATCTAAAAAAGCCTATAGAAGTAAAATTCGAGATTCCTTCATTTACTGTTAGTGGAATACAAGTCAGATATTTAAAAATCACAGAAGCAAGTGGATATCAAGCTTATCCTTATGTTAAGCCGCCAGATTTGGAACGAGGCGGCGGGTTCCAATGCCGCCGCTTCCCAAAAGACGGGAAAGTATTTGGATTCCTTTGTCGGCTACCTGAACTATTACGACCCGACGCTGTTCACGAGCCGTTGTTTCCTGCACACCGCCGCCGCGCAAGCCGTGCCCGACACGACCAAGGCCCTTGGTGGCATCCTCTGCCTGTGGAACGACGTGCGTGTCGACAAGAAAGAAAACATCGCCTTGCATAATGGGATGATTAACGGTATGATGGCCTTCGCCGAGCGGTTTTGGAACGGCGGCAACGCGGGCGAGGTCGAGAACGAGAACCTGCTTCCAAGTCCGCAATCGGAAGCCGGGGCGCAACTTGCCCGTTTCGAGGAAAAGATGACCCTTCACCGCGACCGTTTCCACAAGGAGAAGATGCGCTGGGTAGCCAATGCGCAAATCGAATGGCAGGTTCAGATTGACGACAGCGAGCCTCTTGCGGCCTACGGTGGTGTGGTCGACTTGGATGCCTTTTGCCAGCAACACCTTATTAATATAGGTGACACGGCCACGGCCCAAGCGCGAACCGTCATCGTCGCCGAGCGCGACATGGACATCGAGGCTTGGATAGGCTTTTGTGTGCCAGCGCGAAGCAACCGCAACGGCTATGGCATCGGCGAGCAGGGCCGATGGGAAGGGGGCGGCCAGTGTTTCGTCAACGGGATGGAGGTCTTACCTCCGGCACTATGGCAAGAGCCGGGCAAATACAGCTACCACTTCAACACATGGGGCAAGCCTGAGGAGGAAGCGCCTTTCACCGATGAACAGTTTTATTGGATGCGCCGGCCCGCTAAAATCCACTTGCAAAAGGGTGAGAACGAAGTGGTCATAAAAACACCGAAGACCTATCAAGGCCTTCGGTGGAGTTTCGCTTTCATCCCGATTTATCTTCCGTTGTAGTTGCCACTCAAAGTCTCAATAAAGCCATTGGCGGCCGTCTTCATGTTGACGAAGTCGCTGCCCAATGAGCTGGAGCAGTCGAGCACGAGCATAATCATGGCGCTCTTGTATTCGTTGACGACTTGGGTGTTGCCCGACGGCGTGAACTCACTGTTGTACTGCCATTGCGAGGTCGATTCGAGCCAGTTCCATTGCTTCACATAATCTGTGCTGATTTGGATGCCGTTCAAGTCGGTGAGGTTTTGGAACGAGAACAAGTCGAAGATGCCTTCCGTTGTGGCCGTAACGCTGGTGCCTGACATGCTTTCCATGCCGACATATTGGATTTCGGTCAGTTGGCCTCTGTTGCCGTTGCGAATGTAGGTGCCTTCAATGTAGCATTGCGACTCGTTGACGTCGGTCACGTTGTCAAAAGTGAAACGAATCTTGGTGTTGGGCTCTTGTGCCGGCAGCTTCAGCGTGACATTATAGAATGTGCTTTGGTTGTAGAGCTGCCGGGCGATTTCGGCAAACTTGTCGGAGGCTTCGCTCATGTTGCTGACTTCGAAGACATTATTGACGGGGTCGCTCGACAGTTTTTTGAGGTTGTTACGGAACCCTTCGATGTCACTTACGTCGGAGCCACGCACACCGATGGAGTAGGCTGAAATGTTCGTGCCGCCAATGAGTTCGTTATTGATTTTTGAGTTGACTGCCGAAAGGTATTCGCTGCCCGAGTTGTAGTTATCGGAGAGTACATACGAACCCTGGTCGAGACCATCGGTGAAGGTCACCACGCTGACGTTGATGAGGTTTTCCGGGATCTTGGCTGCGGCCAAGCTGTTGAGGCCCGTGTTGACGGCGTGGTAGAGGATGGTGCCGTTTTGCATCGAGAGGCCGTCAACGAAGTTCTCGAAATTGTGTTTTGTGTCTTGGTTGAGCAGACCAAGCGGCATGGTGTAAAGTTCGCTGTTGAAACCCACGATGCCAAGATAGAGGCCTTCCTTTGCCGGAGTAGTGTCTTCGGCCTTGGGCTTTCTGCAACCGTTGAAGGTGACGAGCATGACGGCAAGCGTCAAGGCAGCCACGGTGATGAGGTGTTTCTTCATATTCATTAGTTTTTTAATCTGTTCAATAACGCAGTATTTCTTCTGAAATTGCATAGAGGTCGAAAAACTCTCAGTTCGCTATGGCTTGGCTGATGGCCTTGGCCAACTGGTCGGGGCAGGAGGTGCCTTTGTATCCGCATTGGATGCCTTCCAGCTTGGCGATGACGTCTTCGGCTTTCATGCCGTCGACGAGTGTGGCCACGCCTTGCGTGTTGCCGTTGCAGCCGCCGTAGAACTGCACGTTCCTGACGATGCCGTCCTCAATCTCAAACTCGATGGCTTGGCTGCAAGTGCCTCGGGTTCGGTAGGTGTATTTCATTCAAGATTTGAGATTTAAAATTCAAGATTTAAAATTCAAAATTTCGACATAAACTTTTGGCTGTCAACGATAAAACGCTCGTGCAAACCTTCGCCGACGACGGTTTCCCCTTCGAGGCATTTCACCTCGAAGACCAAACGCCGGCGGTCCACTTCGATGAGCTTGGCCTCGCAGCGGATGGTGGCTCCAATCGGGCTGGCTTTCAAGTGCTTGATGTTCACCGAAATGCCTACAGTGGTGTTGCCTTTGCCAATCTTGTCGTTGACGCATTCGAGGCAGGTCTTCTCCATCATCGCAATCATGGCGGGCGTGGCGAAGACTTCCAACGAGCCCGAACCGTAGACTGCGGCGGTGTCTTTATGCTCAACCGTCAGCATCGTGCTGTGGCTGAGGTCTTTCAGCATGTCGTATTCCATCAGGCTTGGAAGTTCATGGTGATGTTGACGATGATGTCGGGGTGGAGCGAGCGGCCCACGGGACAGCTTTCGGCGGCGGCCCAGAGCAGGGCTTTCTGCCGCTCGGTGTATTCCTTGGCGGGGAAGTTGAACACGAGGTCGATCTGCCCGATGCGGCGCGGGTCGGCGTTCATGGTCTTTTTCACCTCGTAGGTGGTGCCGTCGATGTCGAATTTGTGGCCTTGTGCGCTGATGCCCATGATGGTCATCATGCAGCCAGCGAGGGCAGCGCAGGCGAGGTCGGTGGGCGAGAAGGCTTCGCCTTTGCCGTGGTTGTCGGTGGGTGCGTCGGTGCAGATGGTCGCACCCGACTGCTCATGGGTCATCTCATTGCGGAGATTGCCTTTGTAAGTTCCTTTGATTGTTGCCATATCGTGTGTTTTGTGATTTATTTGATTTGTTCTAGGATTAGGTTCGCCAAGCGGCTCGTGCCCACGCGGAAGAGGCTTGGGTTGAGCCAGTCGTTGCCGAGGATGTTACGCACTAAATAATAATAGGTGAGCGCGTCGTCGGGAGTCTTCATGCCGCCGGCGGGCTTGAAGCCGACGCGCTTGCCTGTGGCCTCGTAGTATTCCTTGATGGTGTCGATCATGACGATGGCGGCCAAGGGCGTGGCGGCCACCGGCACCTTGCCCGTCGAGGTCTTGATGAAGTCGGCGCCGGCAAGGATGGCCAATTCGCTGGCCTTACGGATGTTCTCGACGGTCTTCAGCTCGCCCGTTTCGAGGATGACCTTCAGTCGGGCCTTGTCGCCGCAGGTCGCCTTGATGGTCTTGATTTCGTCGAAGACCTCATCGTAACGTCCGGCGAGGAACGTGCCGCGCGAGATGACCATATCCACCTCGTCGGCTCCCTCGTTGACGCAATATTCCACCTCATTGACTTTCAGGTCGAAAGGCATCATGCCCGAGGGGAAGGCACAGGCGACCGTGGCCACGCGGATGTTGCTTCCCGCCAGCAGTTGCTTCGCCTGACGGATGAAGGGGCTGTAGATGCAGATGGCGGGCACCGAGAGGTGCGGCGTTTCCTTGGGGAAGGCCAGGGCTTTGGCGCAGAAGTCGTCGATTTTCTCTTCGTTGTCGAAGGCTTCGAGCGTGGTGAAGTCGATGCTTTGGAAGATGGTACACAAGGCTTCCTTTTCGTTGCCTTTTTTCTTCTCTTCGTTGAGAATCAATCCGATGCGCTCGTTCAGCGCAGCCTCGGTATGGTTGTAGGGTTTGAATTGCATGGTGGTTGATTTTTTTGCAAAATTACTCAAAATCTCGAAATGTGGAGAAACATTGTTTCCGATTTCCAAAGAAAAGCGTATTTTTGCGCCCTAAACCCCTAAAACTCATTTATCGACATAGAAAGAAATCTAAAAAATAGACAATTAGAATAGCATTTCAAAACGAATTCTTGAGCATCATTTTCCACACCGTCTCGTTTGAGACACCATATCAAGAAACCGTTGTGAAACGCCAATTTTTTTATTGGCGTGGAATAACTTGTTGATATGGTGGGCGTGGAAACCCGATGCTCGGCAAGTTGAACTAATTCCACGCTTTTTTATGCACATCGGGCAACATATAAAAGAGGTAATGCGGCAGCAAGGCACGACGGCCACGAAGTTGGCCGAGGACATTTGTTGCACCCGCCCGCATGTCCATAAGATATTCCGCAAGGACAATATCGACATTGCCCTACTGCGTCGCATTTCCGAGGCATTAGACCATGATTTCTTCCGCGACCTTTCCGAGGACTATAACAGCAAAGTGTAACCGAAATGGATACTGTGTCCAATGTGGTTACTTGTGTTTTGTTTTGGTCACTTTCAAACGCTATAATTTTGCCGCTATAATTTCAAAAACTGCGGGCGACAGGATAAAGACTGCCGGAATAAAATGAAAAAGAATGTGTTGATATTGGCACTACTGCTCCCAAGCGTGTTGTGTATGGCTTCATGCGGCGACTTTGGGCGGAAATCCCCGGTAAGTAGCATCCAACCCGATTCGGTTGTGTACGCCATGTTGGGCAAAACCATGTCGGAAGTGCTGTTCAATCCGAGCAGTGTTACTTGTTATACACTTAAAGGTAAGGCTGAAGTTGACCAAAAAGACTTTCAGGTGGAGCCTCATTGGGTGCGCGATTCCTTGGCGGGGAAACTTTCACCTCAAATGGTTGGTGTTCTTCAGTTCGCTCTTGTGGCCAATATTGAGAATTATACGAATGACTCTATTCGTGTTAAAGCGCCTTACGTTCCCATTCTTGAATTTGAGTTCAAGCAAAAAAAGAATGTGGTTCATGTACTTGTTTCAACTTCTGACCACACATGGACCATCATGTTAGACGACAAGCGCCAGATTCATTTCAACTACCACGAATGTGAGTTGATTGACCGTTTTTGTGAAACGTTCTTAAATGGTAATAAATAAAGGAGGAAATACTATGAAAAGAGTTTTGTTTTCAGCACTGTTTGCTGTGATTTTGTGTGCAAATCTGTCTGCACAGACCGTCCATGTCATCAATTTCTGCAACACCCTCGACCCTGAAATTGGATGTGATGTTGACAATTTGCGTACCATACAAGAGGCGGGAATGATAGCCGCCATGCTCGACTATGGAATCAGTTTCTACTGTTTCGAGGGAGAGGAGTGCTCGAAAGAGAATCTTATGAATACGATTAATTCCCTGAGTTGCGAAAAGGACGACATCATTTTGTTCTACTATTCAGGGCATGGAACACGTTCACAATTGGACAAAAGCGAGTTTCCGCAAATGTGCCTGAAATATCAAGGCTATGAACAAGACAAATTTGTTGCGGCACATACGGTTATTGATATGCTTCAAGAGAAAGGGGCGCGTTTCACTTTGGTGATGACGGATTGCTGTAATAATACTGTCGCGGGTGTTTCCAGCAAAACTTTGATGAGCAAAGATGGTGGAGCAATAGAAGATGATGAAATGATAAAGAGAAACTACCGCAAGCTTTTTCTCGAAAACAAAGGTTGGCTTGCCGTAACTAGTAGCAAAAAAGGACAAACTTCGGGTGGCGGCAAAGAAATTGGCGGTGTGTTCTCATATGTGTTTTTTGAAACAGCCCTTTATTCGGCCACACATGGTGAAATCCCGGCCACATGGAATGATGTCTTGAAAGCCACCTCTGACATGTTGGCTGCCGTTACTGCAAGGCCGAATAAGAATCCACAAGCGCCTTATTATGAGGTCCATTTGACTCCAATACTAACTGCGCCACAACCCGTCATACCCGTTTTGCCTGTAATTGCGGTGGATGCATTTTTTGCCAATGACCTGTCTTCTTTGTTGGATTCGTCTCACTCAACTGAGTGGCGCATTGAGCAGGCAGATTGGTTGGCAAACAAGTATTTCACTTCCGACGCAAAGGTGGCAACAGTGGGACGAAACGGCACGACCATCATTGAGTACGAATCAGCGCCGGATTTCCTTCGTCGCATTGCGGCTTCCAATCTCATAGCAAAGTTGAATGTCATCAAGGAAACGACCGATTCGTCGGGTAAACGGAATTACATCAAAGTCCAAGAAATCAGAAAAACAAAATAATCATGAAGAAGTTTTTTTTAATACTGGCGTTTTGCCTCTCGCTTTCGTCTGTTGTCATGGCGCAGAATGTCCAACTTGTTAATGACCTTGGAATCCAAGAAGACGAGCTTGAAATGGTTCAGAACCGTATAGGTGAAAAAGTGGATGATTTCCAACGCTATTTGCAAGACCTTGCAGGACGTGGTGACCTTTCGCACGAAACAAAAATGAAACGGTATGACCTAACGTTGAAGCTTTTTATCGGTGAGGGGAAACCGTATCCTGCTGAAATACCCAACCCTTATGGCGGGTTCACCCAAAAAATGCACGAAGCGGTTAAGATGCAGACGATTAACTCAAAATACAATAAAAAACGATCGTCTTATCCGATGACGGTTTATCTGACCAATCTGATCAAGCGCAGCGAGGATCCTAATTACAAATACAAACAGATTGTGATTGAGGCTGCCGCAGCCGTTAGGGTGGACAATTTCTCGAAGGTGGGGGAAGGAAGATATTCGGCCACAGCGCACATTCTCCAACACTTTGTGGGTTATGGAAAAGATGGTGTTCGCATACAATATGAGGACTATACCGCCAAAACAATTACTGTTTACATCAATAGGATTGAAATCGACACGCCCGAAGGACGTGACTATTATTGGGAAATCCTTTTGGGAGACGTGGATTGTGATGATATATGGTAAGGACATATAAAACACTGGCCTTGTGCATGGCAATGATGATTGCCGCACCGAGTTTTGCCCAAACTTGGGGCGGCAATCCCCAGTTGAACGAATTGGCGAATTACTATGTCAAGAGCCTCAACGAGTTCATGCACCGCTTCAATGCGGAGGAAAACCCTCCGTTTATTCAAGAAGGAGGGAATGAAAACTTGCGCCAACGTTGCATCATGGCGCTTTTCGACTTGGAGCAGGTGCCAGACGGAAATAGCGAGGCTGCTCAACGTATCATGAAATTCGATTCCATCGTTTGCGCGACCAATACGATGCTTCACATCACTGATCCGGGGCTATATGCAGAGGCGCGTTGCTTGTTCAAGTACAAAAAGAAAGACATCGAACTGAATCTTGTGTTGGTTTATGAGAACATTCGCGACGACTATTACCGATGGGCAATTGCAGGTGCCAACGGACTGGTGGAAGCGGGGATTATTGACACTACAGCGTATGGCTATATTAACCCAGTGCAACATGAGTTGCATTTCACGGAATTGTCAAGTGCATTTCCCCATATGAACGGGTATTTCCAGAGAGAATACTACGTTGACCAACTCTCGTTTCTAGCTGGGCTTGCTGAAAGTGGCACATTGCAGTTGGTGAGTTGCCAAACGGTGACCTATTGGTTCACCCAAGTGCCAGGGTATGTCTTTTCCGTGTCGCTTCATCCGCGAATGAAAGGGAATGCCGGTTGGCTGATACATGATTTGATTGAAACTGCGGAAATGGATAAATTATACATAATCAACTATTTATTGTCAAGAAAATGAAAAGGACACTCTTGTTGCTGTTGTCGTTTGTCGTAACTTGGGCAAACGCGCAATCGAATCTGACGCTTTCGGAAGCGAAGGAAATCGCCAATACCTATTATGGTTCTTTGCAACAGATGGCGAAACATCCGATAGGAGAGGCGGCGGTTCAAAATGAAACGAAACTATTGGATGTTCTTGGTTCGGATATTCATGGGAAGTCAATTTCCGGAGTATTCCGCGTCCCAGACGATTTGGCTGAAATGAGCGGGAAACCTCATGTGGACAATAGTTCCGTGCTAATAACGAATTATATTGGTGATTTTCTGCGAATAGCGGAAGACAAAAAGTTGGATTTTTCCTACAAAGTGCTTTCTAGTGAATATCAGCGTGGTCCTGAATTAAAGAAAGGCGAAGTGTCTCCTTCGTTTGCGTGTGTTGTGGTACAGAAAACGATGAAGTCGCCTTCTACAACGACGGTGCTGGTTAATGATACCATGTTTATTAATGCAGAAAGCAAATCAATAGCAATGATTCGGAACAGGTATCGTAAACTTTCTTGGTCGAACATGGAAAGCATGACGATAGAAGAACTGCTTATCGAAGCCCAAAACAAGTATTCCAATAGACGCTATGACGAGGCTTTCAGGTTGTATCAGAAAGCATTGGAAAAGGACCCAAGGAATGCTGAAGCTTCCTATAGCTTGGGTGTAATGTGTTTCAAAGGCGAGGGGTGTAAGCAATACCCAAGAAAAGTGCGTGATTATCTTGTTGATTTTTATTGGCAGAAAAGTGATAAAGGAATATTGGAGTTGATGCGGAACTACAATACACAAATGGTTGTATTAAAAGCATATAGTGGGAACGAGATAGATCCTTTCCCTTCCAACCGCTTGTTGACCCATGATTATAGGAATCATAAGTTTGGATACATTTCCAAGCAAGGCAAAATGGTGATAAAACAGCAATATAAAAAGGGTTATCCGTTTTTTGCCAACGGTACTGCAATTGTATTGTCTGATAAAGACGAGTGGTTTTTGATTGATACGATGGGAAGAGTTAAGGATGTGTATTTGAGAGTAAAAGCACTGGAAGGCGGCAAGCAGTTGTTAGTGCATAAAAAAGAAGATAAAAGCGGAGTTGTTAATCGCAAAACTGGTGAGTGGGAAATCCCAGTCGACAATCGTATTACAGGTTGGCTTTATGTGAACGGGGAACCCAAGTGCTATTGGATCTTCAAAGATGGAAAATACGGACTAATTTCTTCTAGTAATACGATAATCGTTCCGGTCAAATATAATAACATTAAAGTTGTTGAATTTGATGATATTAGGAAAACGCTTTTATGTGACTATGATGAATCAAAATATGAGCAATTGCAGAAACAGTATGAAAAGGGTTCCGAAATACCGATAATTAAGCTAAAGGAAATCGGGAAAGTAGTCGTTCCATTTGTTGCCAAATGCACAGCCTTGGTCTCATCGGACGAAGAAAAATGGCTCCTAATTGATAGCAAAGGAAAAGTAAATTCAATTTATGAAAATAGTTGGCCAAGTTTTATGCCAATTAAAGAAAGAAGATACCTTGTTACGAAAAAAAACGGCAAGACGGGAGTTCTCGATCGCAAGACTGGCGAAGAGGTTGTACCCTTTATTTATCAAAATGCAACCATGTCATGGGATGATGAGTATTTTAGGGTTTTGTTTGTAAATGATAAGTCAACATATGAGCGACTTCAAAAAAAATATGATTACAAAATACCAGAAGACGAACTTAAGAAGATAGGAACTTTGTATAAATTACCATTAAATAAAGACTTATGAAGCGAGTGCTAATGATATTATTTGCTAATTGGATGCTATTGTTTTTTACTTCATGTGGATCGACAAAGATGTTGAGGCATCCTCATGAATCAGAATCCTCTATTATATTCGCTTCGGGAAGAGGAGTTTCTGATATGATATCATCGGAAGGGTCAAATAGGTCCGTGGCGCATAGTGACGGAAGTAATTATGGTGCTAGTCTGTTTGCTTCAGGAATTAATGTATTCTATAATGTTATTCGTCGTGTTTTTGTTCATTCCAAGAGTAGTTTTCTGATCGAATTAGAAAACATCGAAACACATGAACAGTATGTTTCTTGTTTTTTTAAATCAATTGGAATACATAACAATATTGTTTTTTACGATATTCCTGCTGGAACATATAAGGTTAAGGGTGTTGGATTTGCTTTAAAGCACAAAACTGGAGATGAGTATCGTTGGGAGGGGAATGTCCCTGAACAAGTTGATTATTATGAGAATCATAATTACTATAGCGATTCTCAGGATTTGTCGGATTTCTTTGGCACAATTGTAATTGAGCCTGGTCGTAAGTATTATTTAGGTACATTTTGTTGCTATTATGAAGGTGATGGCGATGCTCCTGATATTAAATTGGAGTATTTGGATCCATATAGTTTTATCAATACAAAAGATGTCTATATTCCAAATGAAATCAGAAAGGCAGTTTCCAAGAGCGACTGGAAGGAAGGTGATTTCATTATATTACATCCTGCAAACGAAGAAAAGGTGTTTGATTTCAAACCTGTTCCTATTGAAAAAGACGAATAAATGTTTCCGATAACAATAAACAACAGTAAATCATAGAATCATGAAAAAAGTATTAGTTATCTTGGCGTTAGCATTATGCTATCCAACTCTAGCCAATTGCCAAATAAACCACAACGTGTGGTATGGTGATTTTGAAGTGAGGTCCAATTCGCTTCTTTTGCCCGTTTGTGCCAACTTGGTCCAGTCAGTTCCTCAGTTTTCGTTATTTGATGACGACATGCAGCTTAAAACTGGAAAATTTAATGAGTTTATGAAATATCGGAAATGGCTCGCAATAAGCACGTTGTACGATATCCATGTCCCGAAATGGAGGTTGTATGACACGAATGGAGAAATCCTGACGCAAGGCCCTGATTGGTGGAAATGCTTGCTTTTTGGGGATTTTCGCCATAACTACAATTTCTCTCTTGGATATTCACTTCATTGGCGGTCATACGACATTCCATTTGGGGCAAATTTTGGAGTCAATTACGAATGGAGAGGATTGTATGTGAAAGAAGGAGAATTGGCTGGATTTCACAAAACATCAGGCGTAGTGCCGTCTGCCACTTTAAGTTGGTTTGTCTTGGGAAACAATTTCGAAAGAGAGCACAATTGGAATATTGTTGCAGAGGCGGGTGCTTCTTATGTGAAGACGCTATTCTATAACAATCCATTACAATTAGGAAAAGACAAAGTGAACAGTGGCTGGAGGGGACTTGCTGCAATAGGATTCAAGTATAATCGTGATTGTTTTTTCCTTAGGTATGAGATGGATTTTTATGACTATTTTAATCTTCCGCAAACCCGTACCCGAATGAACAATATGATGATTTCAGGTTTTGTGAGGATGTTTTGACTTAGGAGGGAAAGTAAAGCTGGCACCGCAAAAAGGTTCTGGCTTTTTTCATCTCATCCCATAGCGTTTCAAATATCTGTCGGGTTTCTTGATGTCGAAAAACATGGCCGCAAGCAGCCAGTTGATGATGCCGTAATAGTCGCCTTGAGAGACCAACCGCTCGCGCCATACGCTTTGGATGCGCTTCATCGGATAGAGGTCGCTGAGTTTGTGCAAGTCCTCAAATTCAAGATACAGCAAGGCTTTCTCGATGAGCAAGTCGTCGTCAAGTCTGGCATCCTTGGCATACGACCACAGGCAGCCCATCCGTTCCAATTGCTGCCAAAGGGCTTTTCTTTTGCCCTCAAACCGATTGCCTTGCGTTTTCTTCATGCCGCAAAATTAAACAAAATCCTGTTACCGCCTCAGCCAAAGCCCGAAAAAGCGGTCATAGACGCTGTAGCCGTCTTCGCTTTCGGCCACCAATTCCTTGTCGGTGAGGACGCGTAGGGCGCTTCTCACGGTGCTGGCCGGCCCGGGCTGGTGTCTTTGCAGGAACTCTTGGCTTCCAATCTCTTTCACTTTTCCTTCTTTGGCGATGGCTCTCAGAAGCGACAGTTGGCTGGAAGTCAGTAGCTTGCAGTAGGTTCGGAACGTCTCTTTGTATTCTTCCAAGATGTCATCAATCGTGGTTGCCAAAACCCTCCTGTCGATTTGCCGCGTGCCGTATTGATAAAGTCGGTTGAGCACGCATTGGATGTACCAAGTGTGGCCATAGACGGTTGTGTACAACTCGTGGAAGGTCTCTTTCGGCAAGGTTTGCCTGTTGCGCTCAAGATGGCGTTGTGCGAAGTCGAAATAAGCGTCTTCGGGGATTTCGTACAGCGGAAACATCTGTGTACTTTGGAAAAACGGGCGGTTGGCGGCCATGAACATCTCGGTCATCAGGTGCTTTTGGCTGCCCGCGAAGATGAAACGGACGTTGGTGAGGTGCTGGATGTGGCTGCGCAACAGGGCTTCCATCTTCGGCTCCGGATAGTCGGTGATGACCTGAAATTCGTCGAAAGCGACATAGCAAGGCAGCTTCGACTTTTCGAGCCAGCCGAAGAGTTCGCCCAACGAGGCTTCGGCCACCGTCGGCTGTACGTCAAGGGTGATTTGCGGCGTTCCCGTGGCGGGCTCGGCGGTCATGACGGGACGAAACGACTTGAACCAAGCAAGGATTTCTTTCCAAACGCGCTCCGAGGGCTTCCCGATTTTCGCCATGACGACCTCGCCGAAGGCTTTCACCATGTCGGCCATGCAGGTGGTTTGGTCCAAATCGACATAGAGGCAAAGGGCTTCTTTTGGGTCGATTTGCTCAAATACATGCTTGATTAGCCCCGTTTTTCCCATCCTTCTTGGACTG
>CALFIT010000205.1 GCA_937877465.1 uncultured Bacteroidales bacterium
GTCTTCTCCTCCTCGTTCTACACCATCCGCTCCACCGAGCGCGGCGTGCTCTCCACCTTCGGCAAGATGAGCGACGACGTGATTGACGACGGCCTCCACATGAAGATTCCCTTCATCCAGACCGTCAAGCGGGTGAACGTGCAGCAGAAGAAATTCGACGGCAAGGAGAACAGCTACACGCGCGACGTGCAGACCTCGGAAGTCGAATACACCATCAACTACGACCTCGTGCGCGAGAACGTCAGCAAGCTGATGAAGAACGTCGGCGACGACTACCACAACCGCATCGTGGTGCCCTTCATCCGCTCGGCCATGAAGGAGGCATTCGGCAACTTCGCCGCCACCGAAATCGTGGAGAACCGCGACGCCGTGCGCCGCGAGATCGAGCAAACCTTGCGCGAGACCTTGGACGGCAACTACTTCATGAACGTCCAGTTCCAGCTCGTGGACATCGACTTCGACGACGACTTCGAGAACGCCATCAAGGAGAAGCAGGTGGCCGAACAAAACGCGCTGAAGGCCAAGAACATCACCATCCAAGTGGAGGAACAGGCCAAGCAGACGCGCATCAAGGCCGAGGCCGATGCCGAAGCCATGCGCATCAAAGCCAACGCCTTGGAAAGCAACCCCAAGTTGGTGAACTACGAAGCCGTGCAGAAATGGGACGGCAAGCTGCCTCAATACATGCTCGGCAACACCGTGCCTTTTATTGACTTGAAATAACTACAGACTCACAAGCTACTAACCATGAAAAAACTCTTCCTAATCCTCGCCCTCCTGGCGGGCACGTTCCATTGGGCTTTTTCAGCCCCTCTTAAAAACATCCCGGTTCGCCTCAGCCAACCCGATGGTCAGGTCGTCGAATGCTTTGCCTCGGGCGATGAGTTCTACAACTACCTGCATGATGCCGAAGGCTTCACCATAATAAAAAGTGAAGACGGGTACTATTGCTATGCCGTGCGCGACAGCCGGGGCGAGGTGGTCGCCTCTCCCTATCGCGTCAATAGTGTCGACCCTGCCGAGGTTGGGCTTCAACCTTATGTGAAGATCTCTGAAGCAGCCTATCAGCAACGTCGCTTTGAGCGCGAGCAGCACATCAAGCCCATCAAACGGCCCAAGGACCGCGAGATGAATCATGGCATCTACAACAATCTGGTTGTCTTCATCCGCTTTGCTGGCGACACCTATCACACCACGCCATTCTCAACCGTCGACTCGATGTTTAACGCCTCGAACTATGAGTCCATCTCGCTGCGCAACTATTTCCATCATGCCTCGTATAACCAACTCGACATCCGCTCCTATTGCTATCCCGAACCCGACGGCGAAACCATTCTTTCCTACGAGGACATCTACCCGAAAGAATACTACATGCCCTTCGACCCTGTGACCAATCCCATGGGCTATCATGATGGAGAAACTGCCGAACGCGAGTTCTCCCTGTTGGAGCGTGCCATCTATTATGTGGCCGACCAAGTGCCCGACACCCTCAACCTTGACTACAATGACGATGGTTTGGTCGATAATGTGGTGTTTGTCATCAAAGGCCAGCCCGGTGAATGGGCTTCTTTGCTTTGGCCCCACCGCTGGTGCATCTACGATCGTTATGTCCCTCTGAACGATTTGCAAGTCTTCGACTTCAACCTACAACTTGAAATCGGCGGCTATTTCAACGTCAGCACGCTTTGCCATGAGATGAACCATTCATTGAGTGCGCCTGACTTGTACCACTATAGCGATGGCCCCGACCCGGTAGGCCCTTGGGACCTCATGTGCGGCACCACCGAGCCTCCGCAACAGATTGGCGCCTACATGAAATGCAAGTACGGCAACTGGATCGATGAAATCCCCATCATCGATGCCTACGGCACCTACGAATTGGAGCCCGTCTCATGGGAAGGCAACCGCCGCAACGCCTTTATGATTGGACTGACCTCCGACCAGTATCTCTGCATCGAATACCGCAACGACCACGACTTGTTCGACTCGAACCTACCCAATGGCGGACTGCTGATTTACCGTATCGACCTCCGTTTCGACGGCAATGCGGGGTATAACGGCTACAACCAATTCGACGAGGTCTACCTCTTCCGCCCTAACGGCGATGCAAACAACGCCGGCGACCTCAACCAAGCCAACTTCTGTGCCGAACGCAATAGGACAGAATTCAACCAATACACCAACCCTGGCCTCTTCCTCACCAACGGACAACCCATCGACTGGCAAGGCTCCATCTACGACATCAGCGCCAAAGGCGACCGCATGAGTTTCACCTATGGCCCGTTGAACCATCTGCCGGCACCAACACATTTCATTGCCCATGTCAACAGCCAGTCGCATCAGGTAGAGCTGTCGTGGAACGCCACTCCCGATGCCAACGGCTACAATGTCTATCGTGATGGCATTGAAGTGGCCTCACAACTGACGGACACCTGTTTTGCGATTGCCTATACCAATGACGACCGTGGCTATCATACCTATTCCGTGGCCTCCTATCAGAACGGCACATTGTCAGACCTCGCCGAGCAATGGGTCATCATAGGCAACTACGAGACCATACATCTCTCCATCACGTCCGATTCTCCCTTTGGAACCAAAGGTGGTGAGCTGGAAGCTAACTACAACCTGCCGGAGGCAAAGACCGAGCATCTCACCATTTATGAAGGCTCGCAGGCTGAGACCGACATGTACATACCCGCCAACGCCGAAATCACTTTCAATTGGAGTGTCGGTTTCGACCCAGCAAGCACGGGCATTCATGTGCGAGCCACACGCTTGAACGCTTCGGGAGAGGAAACCATTTTTGACATTGAAGCACCCATCTCAGGCTGCATTGCCACACATACCGTGGCCGATACTGGCTTGGGAGTGATTCCTCCACAACACCTGACGGCCATCTCCGATGGTCAACGCATCCAGCTCAGCTGGACCGTTCCCACCGAAAACCACAATTTCGACATCTATCGTGGCGACAGGAAAATTGCCGCTCAAGAAGGCTACGGCTATCTCGACGACAGAATCATGCGCTCGGGGACCTATCACTATCATGTGGAGACCACCCTCAATGGCATTTCGACTTGGAATCCGGAGCAAAGCGTGCACGCCAACGTGATGAACTACTATTGCGAACCGCCACAAAACCTTGAAGGCACCTACGACAACGGTCAAGTGGAGCTAAGCTGGGAAGCCCCCGAGTTTTTCGGACATGGCCTGTTGGCTTACGACGACAACCGGTTTATCAGCCAAATCGGGTCGAGCAACCACAAGTGGGGCATCAGGATAGAACCCGAACTCCTTGCGCACTTCGAAGGCCATCCGCTCACGCACATCGAATTGTTCGATTGCTCCACCGGACATTTCACCTTCACCATCTACAATGGCGAGTTGACCAACAGCAACACCACCCTCTATGTGCAGGAGCGCGACATGGAAGCCAGCTATGGCTTCGTGAAATTCGCCCTTGACGAACCCGTCGCTTTCGACCCCACACTCCCTTTGTGGATTTGTGTCTCCACGTCGGGCACCAACAAACCCATCCCCTGCTGCGATTACGTTGGCGAGGGCAACAGCTGTCTGATCAAGCAAGGCGCTTTCTGGAAACCTGCCACAGAGTTCAACCAATATGTGTCGTGGATGCTGCGTGGCTATACCAGTCCAATTGACGGCAGCGGCGACTTCGCCTATAACGTTTATTGGGGTCCGGAGGAAGGCGGCGAACTTCAGTTGGTATTGGGCTATGAGGCCCTCACGACCACACAAGCTAACTACAGCACCACGGAGGACCAAAGGTACAACGTCACCGCCCTATGGGACGGTCGCGAGACCGAACTCTCCAACACCATCTATCTCGGTCCCACTGCAAGCATCGAGGAGAGCGCGACCGACGACGATGCCCTTGTGGTCTATCCCAACCCCGTCGGCGACCAACTCACCCTGAAGGGCGAAAGACTAAACCACGTCAGCCTCGTTTCCATCACGGGAGCCACCGTTTTCGACAGCGACATCACCGGCAACGAGATTATGATTGGCATGACAGGACTACCCCAAGGCCTTTATCTGCTGAGGGTTTGCACAGACGAAGGAGTGAAAGTCAACAAGGTGGTGAAACGGTAATTGGACAGTTTAGTACTTATAGTTGACCATCACCTCGAAGCTCCTACCCGGCATGGCGCGCCAGATGACGTTTTGGTAGTCCTTGTCGGTGAGGTTGTTGCAGCGCAGTTCGAGGCGGAACTTCTTGATTTGCTTGCCGATGGCTATATGATGCAGCACATACGAGGGCAGGTCGTAGGCGAAAAACTGCTCCTCGCTGTAGGACGTGCTGCGCCGCCCAGTGATTTCCACTGTGTAGCTCAGGTTCCATGTCTTCCATTGCGTGTTGAGGAAACAGTTGGCGTGATGGCGCGGGATGTAGATGAGCTGCTTGCCGTTGGTGCCTTGCGCAAAGGCCTTCTCGCTCTCGTCGGTGGTGACGGTGAAGACATAGTTGCCCGACAGCGTGACTTTCCAATTCTCCTTGACAAACGCCGCGTCAATGTGGTTCTCTATGCCCCGAGCAAACACCTTCGACACGTTTTCGGGTACCCAATAGCGGTACGAGGTCGGCATCCACTGGATCCAGTTCTTCACGTTGGAGAGGTAGCCGCCCGTGCGTAAGTCGAGCTTGAAAGGGCCTTTTTGGAAGCCGCATTTCACGGCCAAGTCGAGCGTGCGACCGTCTTCGGGCAAGAGGTCGGGATTGCCGCCCGGGTACCAATAGAGGTCGTTCAGCGAGGGGTTGCGGTAGTTGTGGCTGTAGCCCAAGGTGAGGCTCAAAGGCTTGTAGAACGGCATCTGGTAAGAGAATGTCGCTGTGGGGAAAAGGCCCATCGGGTGGCCGTCGGTCCAGTCGTAGCGGGCGGTGAGGTTGAGGTTGGCGCAAGGGAAAGGCTCGCCGTTGAGGGCGGCATAGGCCGACACCACGTCGCGCCGTTTCGCGCCTTCATAGTTGTTGCTCCTCACCCGCTCGTTGTCCCATTGCAGCTTGGCTTTCAGCGTCCAACTTTTGTAAAGCTGTTGTTCCACATTGGCGATCTGGTGCAGCACCAAGGCCTTGTTCTCCGAGTTGATGTAGGTCACCACATCGTCCGTCACGGGGTTGCGCGTCTCAAGGAAATATCGTTGGTTCTCTACGAAGGCTGCCGACTTCAGTTGCAGGCTGCCCGTCGCCCAAAAGGTCTTGAACGACACGAAGTTGCGCGAGAAGTTGTCTTTCGTCCACTCCTCCGAGTTGATATTGCCCACGTTGGTCATGATGGGCGGCAGGTTGCGGTGGTTCCACTGGTCCCACGAGGAG
Source organism: uncultured Bacteroidales bacterium (assembly GCA_937877465.1). GTDB lineage: Bacteria > Bacteroidota > Bacteroidia > Bacteroidales > F082 > Limimorpha. The sequence goes on from CALFIT010000205.1 coordinate 5,336, forward strand.
AGCGATATAACGCTGTTTTTCAGCATGATGCTGATTTCTGGCATCACGCCGTAGTCGACGAAATCGGCGTTGCGCTGCGTCATCTTGGGATGGCCGAATTGAGCATGGTTAACATACTCGAAGTCGTTGTCCGACGAGTTGCGGTAGGCCTTCACGCGAAACGAGAACCGCTTGCCGTAGTTGCCCACGGTGACGAAGCTGCCCCATGTATTGAAGCTGCCGTAGGTCTGTTTCAGGTCGAGCAAGAGGCCGTCACCGAAACGGCTCTTGTTGTCGATGTTGACCGAGCCGCCCAAGCCGCCGCTGTTGTCGGAGGTGCCGCTGCCCCAGTTCAGCCCGATGTCGTCGGCCAAGAAGACGGGGATGGTGCTGAAGTCGACCTGTCCGAGGTTGGGCGCGTTGAGTTGGAAGCCGTTCCAAAGCACGAGGGTGTGACTCGCCGTCGTGCCGCGAAACGAGGCCGTCGACGTGCCGCCCGGCCCGTAGGTCTTGATGAAGACCGGACTGTGCTGGATGAGCAGGTCGGAAAGGCTTGAGGTGCTTTTGGATTGCAGTACGAGGGTATCCAACTTCTTGGCCACCAAGGGTTTCAGCACCTCAATATCGTTGTGTTCCGCAGTCACATCGACGGAATGCAACATGATGGTGTCTTGGGCATGGAGCTGCAACAGCATCATGCTTGCCGACAAAGCCAAAAGCAAAGGCTTGATTCTCATTTGGCGGGTTTGGCCTCGTAGGTCTTTTTCTTGCCTTGCAACTTGCCGTTTTTGTAGGTGGCCTCGCTCTTGAGGGAGCCGTCGGGATAGAAGGTCTCCTGCCGGCCTTCAAACTGGCCGTCCTTATACATGATGGTCATCTTCTTGTTGCCGCTCTCGTCGTACCATGTCGACAAGCCGTCGCGCAGGCCGGCCTTGTAGTTCGACACTTCGAGGTTGCCGCCCTTCTCGTAACACAAGATCTGTTGGCCGTCGAGTTGGCCGTCCTTATAGGTGTTCAGTTTCGAGAGCCGACCGCCACGATACCACTCGCTGACTTGTCCGTTCAGCACATCGTCCTTATACTCAGCCTTTTTCACAATCGAACCCGTCTTGTCGATTTCGATGTAAACGCCGTTCTTCTTGCCGTTTTCGTAGTTCACGACTTTCTTGGGCAGATAGGTGTTGCTGTTGAAATACTCCATCCAAGTGCCCACTTTCTTGCCGTTCAAAACGGTGCCTTCGATGGTACAGTCGGCTGCCGTGGCCGTAAACCTGCCATTCGGGGCTTTCGAAACATCCACACTTTCAATGGTTTGAGCGAACATAGGCATGGCAAATAAAGCCATTGCAATGATAATCAAGGTCTTACGCATAATCTTATTCTTTTAATGATTGCACAAAATTATAAAATTCACACGAAACCGATGCAATTTTCATGCAAATTTTCGCATCTTTGCAGCCAAAATCGCACCGACATGAAGAAAATCGAAGTCAAGAACTTTAAGCTCTACACCACGGCGGTCATCAGCATCGAGTGGAAAGAGGAGTTGCTCAATGTGAACCTCGACCTTGCCATGATGCTGAAAATGATGCATTTGGAAGGTCTCACCGAAGCCAATATCGACTACTACAGCCGCGCCGGACAGCCTATCCCTTTCAAGAAGGTGACGCTCATCCTCTTCCAGGACGACGACAAGCCCGGACAATACTACACCGACGAGTCGTTTGAAGAGGACGACGACCCGACCGTGTTTTATGTGGAAATCAAGGAATGATTTTGGTGCTGCGGTGCAGCACCAAAATCATCAATGCAGTGACTTGATATACTCGTCAATCGCCTTGGCTGCTTTCTTGCCTGCGCCCATGGCGAGGATGACCGTGGCGGCTCCGCTGACGGCATCGCCACCGGCGAAGATGCCCGGACGTGAGGTCTGCCCCACTTCGTCGGCCATGATACAGCCTTTCTTGTTGCGTTCAAGGTTGCGCGTCGTGCTGCCAATCAGCGGGTTAGGCGACGTGCCCAACGCCATGATGATCATGTCGGTATCGAGGACGAACTCTGAGCCTTCAATCGGCACTGGGCTACGGCGACCCGAAGCGTCAGGCTCGCCAAGCTCGCATTTCACGCACTTGAAGCCGTTCACCCAGCCGTTTTCGTCGCCCAAAATCTCGACGGGAGCCGTCAGCAGGTCGAAGATGACGCCTTCTTCCTTGGCGTGATGCACCTCCTCGGCCCTCGCCGGCAGTTCAGCCTCGCTGCGACGGTAGACGATATGCACCTCGGCGCCAAGACGCAAGGCCGTGCGCGCAGCGTCCATAGCCACGTTGCCGCCACCCACCACGGCGACTTTCTTGCCGACGTAGTTCGGGGTCTCATAGCCTTCCTTATAAGAGAACAGCAGGTTGTTGCGCGTCAGGAACTCGTTGGCCGACACCACGCCACAATAGTTCTCGCCCGGTATGTTGAGCATCATCGGGAAACCCGCGCCCGAGCCGATGAAGACGGCCTCGTAGCCCTCGCGGTGCATCAGCTCGTCGATGGTGATGGTGCGACCTACAACCACGTCCTTCTCGAACTTGGCCCCCAGCCGCTCCACGCTCTCCACCTCTTTCTTCACGACGGTGTCTTTGGGCAGACGGAACGACGGGATGCCATACACCAGCACGCCGCCCATCTCGTGCAAAGCCTCGAAGATGGTGACATTATAGCCCATCGAGAGCAAGTCCTTGGCGCAAGTCAGGCCGGAGGGACCGCTACCGATGATGGCCACCTTATGGCCGTTGGGGATGCCTTGGTTGTCGAAATGCAGGCCATGCTCGATGGCGTAGTCGCCGACGAAACGCTCCAACTTGCCGATGGCGATAGGATCGTTCTTCTTGCCCATGATGCAGCTGCCTTCGCATTGCGTCTCTTGCGGACACACGCGACCGCACACGGCAGGCAGGGCCGAGTCGCAACTGATGACGCCTGCCGCGCCCTCGAAGTCGCCTTGCGCCACGCGGGCGATGAAGCCCGGGATGTTGACGCTGACGGGACAGGCGGTCACACATTGCGGGTTCTTGCAGTGGAGGCAACGTTGGGCCTCCATGATGGCCATGTCGGCCGAATAGCCGATACACACCTCGTCGAAGTTGTGGGCGCGGATTTCAGGTTTCTGTTCGGGACAAGGCACGCGCTTTTTTTTGTCGAAACTCTCTTCAGCGATGCCACCGATATGGCACTTGTGGCCTTCGGCCTTCTCCTCGGCTTCGAGCTGCTTGCGCGTCACCACATTGTTATACATCATCTGGCGTTTCATGGCCTCGTCGAAGTTGACGTCCTTGCCGAGGAACTCGGGACCGTCGATGCAGGTGAACTTGGTCTTGCCGCCAATGCTCACGCGGCAAGCGCCGCACATTCCCGTGCCGTCGACCATGATCGAGTTGAGCGACACCGTGCAACGGATGCCCAACTCCTCGCAAGTCTTGGTGGCAAACTTCATCATGATCATCGGGCCGATGCAGACGGCCTCGTCGTAGATTTTCCCGTTAGCCACAAGTTGGCGCAACACGTCGGTAACCAAGCCCTTACGACCCGTTGAGCCGTCGTCGGAGGTGACATACAGGTGGCAATAGTTGGCCAATTCCTTTTCGAAGATGAGCAAGTCCTTGGTGCGGGCGCCGATGATGCAGTCGGCCACGGCGCCATGCTCATAGAGCCATTTCACCTGCGGGAAGATGGGTGCGATGCCCACGCCGCCGCCGATGAAGACGAAACTGCGCTTACGCAGCTCCTCGGCGGTCATCATGGCAAACTCCGAAGGCTTGCCCAAGGGACCCACCACGTCGTGGAAGCTGTCGCCCACCTTGTATTCGGCCATCTTCCTCGTCGAAGGGCCAATGGCCTTGAACACGATGGTCACCGTGCCTTTGATGCGTTGGTAGTCGCTGATGGTCAGCGGGATGCGTTCCGAGTTCTCCTCCATCTTGACGATGAGGAACTGCCCCGGCAGTGCCGTGACTGCGATGCGCGGCGCGTGGACTTCCATCAAGTAGGTCTCCGCCGCAAATGTCTCTTTATGTAAAATCTCGAACATGATATTAAGGATAATGAGTTAGTTTTGTCATCTATTTTTCGGCAAAGATAGTGATTTTATGATACGACGGGAAAAATGTCGCAAAAAAGGACAAAAAAGAAGCCCCGCTCAAGCGAGGCTCCAAAAAATCAGCTATGTATGAAAGATTGACTTATTGTGCATCCAAGGCTTTCACTTCGTCGATCATGTTGAGCTTCACATAGATGGACCTCAGCACGTTCTTCACGTCGTCGGAGGGCTGGCTTTCGTAGGCACGTTGCAGGTAAGGCATACCCGTGCGGAGCAGCTCGTTGGCCTGTTCGATGAGGTTGTTGTACTGTTCCTGTTCGGCCTTCGAGAAGCCGGTGATTTCGTTGGCTTGCTCGATGTATTTGTTGGCCATGCCCGTGTAAAGGACGCCGATGTTGTAGATGGCATCGTAGTAGTCGGGGTTGATGGCGAGGGCATCCTCATAATACTGGCGGGCCTTGTCGGTGTCGTACACGCCTTCGTTGTTCTCATCGCCGTAGATGGTGCCGAGCACGAAGAGCAGTTGGGCGTTTTCGGGGTCGAGTTCGCGCAGCTTGTTGAGGTCTTCGACGGCTTCGGCGCCCTTGCCTTCCTTCAGGTAGGCGTTCACCTTCTCAAGGATGAGGCTAGCGTCGCTGGGATCTTTCTCCAAGCCGGCGTTGATCATGGCCATGGCTTGTTCGGCGTTGCCCAAGCCGTTGTAGCAGGCGGCGAGGTGACGATAGACGTCAACGCCGTCGGCACCGGCGGCTTTCATCTCGGTGAAGTAGTCGAGGGCCGTGGTGTAGTCTTCGGCACGGAGGGCCGAGGTGGCAGCGAGGTTCAGCATCTCGTTGGCATCGGGGCTACCGAGCGACTTGGCGATGTCGTAAGCCTTCTTGAACATCGGGACGGCGGCGGCGAAGTTACCCGTGTTGTAATTGTCGACACCCATGTTGGAGTAGGCGGCAAGGACGGCACCCACGCGCTGGTAGATCTCTTGCTTGTTCTCATTGAGGAAAGCCTCGTTTTCCATGCACTTCATCAGCGACTCGTAGACCTTTTCCAAGGCATCGGGGGCCTTGGCCTTGAGGTTCTCGTCGTTCGACTGGATGATGTTCTGGTAGATGGCGGCGCGATAGAGCCAGGCTTGGCATTGGTCGTTGGGCTTCATGCCGAGGAACTGCTCATGGTTGACGCATTTCTCGATGGAAATCATGGCCTTCTCGTACTGTTGGTTCTTGTTGTACATGAAGGCATCGGTTCTGTCTTTCTTTTGGGCCATCATCACATTAGCCGTGAGAGCGATAGCCAACAAAATCATTACTTTTTTCATTTTTTCGATTATTTAAAGTTTGACATTCTCGTAAGTTATTTCGTTTCCTTACAATTATTGTTCCAAATTTTCTTCGGTCGGCCCTTCGACAGGCTCAGGGGCCTCTGTCACACCATCGGTCGGCGTTTCGACAGGCTCAACGGCCTCGGTTTCTTCCTCATCCTCGTGCTCCGTCTTGGTGACGGCGGCGATTTCGTCGTTGCCGCGCAGGTCGATGAGCTTCACGCCTTGAGTGGCACGGCCCATCACACGCAACTTGCTGACGGCCATGCGGATGACGATGCCCGACTTGTTGATGATCATCAGGTCGTCGTCGTCGGTCACGCCCTTGATGGCGATGAGGTCGCCGGTCTTGTCGGTGATGTTCAGGGTCTTCACGCCCTTTGCGCCACGGTTGGTGATGCGGTAGTCGTCGATGTCGGAGCGTTTGCCGAAGCCTTTCTCCGAAACGACGAGTACGGTCTGGTTCGGGTCGTTGATGCACACCATGCCGATGACCTCGTCTTCGGGCGAGCCTAACGTGATGGCTTTCACGCCCGTGGCGGTGCGGCCCATCGGGCGGACGGTCTGCTCGTTGAAGCGGACGGCCTTGCCCGAGCGGACGGCCATCAGCACCTCGTCGTTGCCGCTGGTGAGGCAGGCCTCAAGCAGCTGGTCGTCCTCGCGGATGTTGACGGCGATGATGCCATTTTGACGCACGTTCTTGTAAGCCGCCAAGGTGGTCTTCTTGATGATGCCCTTCTTGGTGCAGAGGATGATGTAGTTGTTTTCGAGGTAGTCCTCGTCGCTCATGCTCTTCACATTGAGGTAGGCCATCACCTTGTTGTCCTTGTCGAGCGGCAGCAGGTTCTGTATGGCGCGGCCCTTGCTGTTCTTGCCTTCTTCGGGAATCTCGAAAGCCCTGAGTTTGTAGCACTTGCCTTGTTCGGTGAAGAAGAGCAGGTGGTTGTGGTTGGTGGCCGTGAAGATGTGCTCGATGAAGTCGGTGTCGCGGGTGGCGGAGCCTTTCGAGCCTTTGCCTCCCCTACTCTGCACACGGTATTCGCTCAGCGGCGTGCGCTTGATGTAACCGAGGTGCGAGATGGTGATGACCACGGCGTCGTCGGCGATGATGTCTTCCATGCGGAACTCGCCGGCGGCGGGCACGATCTTCGTGCGGCGCGGGTCGCCATATTTTTCCTTGATGACAAGCAGCTCGTCCTTGATGATCTGGAACTGCAATTCCTCATTTTGTAGAATATCGTGGAAATGGCGGATGCGCTCGTGGATTTCGTCCAACTCGTCCATGATCTTCTTGATTTCGAGTCCGGCCAACTGACCGAGGCGGTAGGCCACGATTGCGGAGGCTTGGGGGTCGTCGAAGCCGAACTTGTCCATGATGGCTTGCTTGGCTTCGGGTGTGCCGCCCTTGCAGGCGCGGATGGTGGCGATGATTTCGTCGACGATGTCGATGGCGCGGGCCAATCCTTCAAGGATGTGGGCGCGTTCCTCGGCTTTCTTCAGTTCGAAGCGGGTGCGGCGAATGACGACCTCGTGTCGGTGTTCCACGAAATACTCGATCAGCTGCTTGAGGTTCAGCGTATAGGGACGGCCTTTCACCAAAGCCACGTTGTTCACGTTGAACGAGCTTTGCAGCGGGGTCATCATGAACAGTTTGTTCAGCACCACGTCGGGGTTGGCGTCGCGTTTCAGTTCGTAGACCACGCGGATGCCCTTGCGGTCTGATTCGTCGCGGATGTCGGCCAAGCCTTCCAATTTCTTCTCGCTGACGAGGTCGGCGGTCTTCTTGATCATCTCGGCCTTGTTGACCTGATAGGGCACCGAGGTGGCGATGATGCGCTCGTGGCCGTTGTGTTCCTCGAAGTGGGTCTCGCCACGGAGCACGATGCGTCCCCTACCCGTCTCAAACGCCTCGCGCACGCCTTCGTAGCCGTAGATGACGCCAGCCGTCGGGAAGTCGGGGGCCTTGATGTACTGCATCAGCTCTTGGATGGTAATGTCGCGGTTGTCGATGTAGGCGATGATGCCGTCGACACACTCGCCGAGGTTGTGGGGCGCCATGTTGGTTGCCATGCCCACGGCGATGCCGTTGGTGCCATTTACTAATAAGGTGGGAATCTGCGTAGGCAGCACGGTAGGCTCTTGCAGCGAGTCGTCGTAGTTGTTCTGGAAGTCGACGGTGTCCTTGTCCAAGTCGTCGAGCATTTCCTCGGCGAACTTCTGGAGGCGGGCTTCGGTGTAACGCATGGCGGCGGCGCTGTCGCCGTCCATCGAGCCGAAGTTGCCTTGGCCGTCTACCAAGGGATAGCGCAGCGACCACCACTGGGCCATGCGCACCATGGCCTCGTAAACGGAGGAGTCGCCGTGCGGGTGGTACTTACCGAGCACGTCGCCGACGATGCGGGCCGACTTCTTGTAGCCGCTCCTCGACGTGATGCCCGACTCTTTCATGCCGAACAGCACGCGGCGGTGCACGGGTTTGAGTCCGTCGCGCACGTCGGGCAAGGCGCGTGAAATGATGACCGACATCGAATAGTCGATGTAGGCCGACTTCATCTGGTTCTCAAGGTTGACCTTGATAATCTTTTCTCCCGTGTTCTCTGGGATGTTTTCTCCCTGATTTTCAGGAGTGATGTTATTGTTTTCGTCCATTTTTGGGTTTGATTTTTCGCTTTATTGAATAAGGGTGCAAAGATATGGATTTTTTCGATACCTTTTTATAAATAGGTGGGATTTTATTCAATAATCCGATTGGCATAGTTGTTTTTCCCTACAAAACACACTTATCGCAGCGGCTTTTTCATTTTTTTTCGTTGCGATGCGGGATTTTCCCTAATTTTGCAGTCCATAGACTGAATATCTTTATTTCATAATAAATTCAAAATGAGAACATTAAACAAAAATTCAAGAAAATCGCTGCTGCTTGGCGCGGTGGCGTTGCTGTTGCTTTCGGCCTGCTCGAAGAAGCAAGAAAGCAAGTACAAGTATGAAACCGTGAAGGGCGACCCCACCGAGACGCGCCTTTACACGCTCGACAACGGCCTGACCGTCTATCTGAGCGTCAACCAAGAGGAGCCGCGCATCCAGACCTACATCGCCGTGCGCACCGGCTCGAAGAACGACCCCGCCGAGACCACCGGCTTGGCCCACTACCTCGAACACCTCATGTTCAAGGGCACCGACAAGTTCGGCACCACCGACCCCGAGGCCGAGAAGCCTTTCCTCGACGACATTGAGGCGCGTTACGAGAAGTACCGCACCCTTACCGACCCCGAGGAACGCCGCCAGGCCTACCACGAAATCGACTCGGTGAGCCAATTGGCCGCACAGTATTTCATCCCCAACGAGTACGACAAGCTCATGTCGGCCATCGGCGCGGAAGGCACCAACGCCTACACCTCCAACGACGTGACCTGCTACACCGAGGACATCCCTTCCAACGAAGTCGAGAACTGGGCCAAGATCCAGGCCGACCGCTTCCAGAACATGGTCATCCGTGGGTTCCACACCGAACTTGAGGCCGTGTATGAAGAGTACAACATCGGCATCGCACAGGACGTCCGCAAGTCGTGGGAAGCCCTGAGCGCCATGCTCTTCCCCACCCATCCCTACGGCACGCAGACCACCATCGGCACGCAGGAACACCTGAAGAACCCGTCGATCGTCAACATCAAGAACTACTTCAACAAGTGGTACCGTCCCAACAACGTGGCCATCTGCATGGCCGGCGACTTCAACCCCGACGAGGTCATCGCCATCATCGACAAGTACTTTGGCAGCTGGCAACCCGGCGACGACGTCACGCAACCCGAATTTCCGGCCTTGGCACCCATCGCCTCGCCCCGCGACACCTCCGTCTATGGCCTTGAAGCCGAGAACATCTGGATGGGCTGGCGCTTCGACCGTGGCAACGCCTTGCAAGTCGACACGCTCAACATCATCGGCGAGATGCTCAGCAACGGCACCGCCGGACTCATCGACTTGGATATCAACCAGCAGATGACGATGCTCGGTGCTTGGGCGGGCTCACAAACCCTGCGCGACTATTCGAGCTTCATCATGGGCGGCACCCCGCGTCCCGGACAGACCCTCGAAGAAGCCAAGGACCTGCTGCTTGCCGAAATCGAGAAACTGAAAAGCGGCGACTTCTCCGACGACCTGCTGCCGTCGGTCGTCAACAACGCCAAGCTCAACTATTACAATTCGTTGGAAAGCAACGCCGCACGCGCCAACATGTTCGTCGACACCTATATTAATGAAGTGCCTTGGAGTCAACAGGTGGGTTACCTCGACCGCATCTCCAACATCACCAAGGAACAGATTGTGGCCTTCGCCAACAAGCATTTCAACGACAACTATGTAGTGGTCTACAAACGCCAAGGCGCCGACGAAAACCTGAAGAAAATCGACAAGCCCGCCATCACGCCCATCCCGACCAACCGCGACCTGATGAGCGACTTTGTGAAGGAAGTGCAGGAAAGCGAAGTGGAGCCTATCCAGCCCCGTTTCGTCGATTTCAAGAAAGACCTGACCTTCGGCAACACCGAGGCCGGTCTGCCTTACATCTATGTGCAGAACAAGGAGAACGGACGTTTCATCCTCGCGTTCCGTTACGACTTCGGCGAAGAGTCAGACCTGCGCTACAACATGGCCACCCAATATCTTGAGTACCTCGGCACCGACCAAATGAGCAACGAGGAAATCAAGCAGCAGTTCTACAAGCTCGCCTGCGACTATTACATCAACGTGGGTGCGCGCAACATCACCGTCACCTTGCGCGGCTTGGGCGAAAACATGCCCGAAGCCTTGGCCTTGATGGAAAACGTGATGCAGAACGCCCAATCCGACCCCGCGATTGCCGAGATGTGCATCCAGATGTTGGAGAAGTCGCGCATGGACGCCAAGGCCAACCAAAACCGCAACTTCAGCGCCTTGGTGAACTACGGCATCTACGGTCCCTACAACCCGATGCGCAACCAACTCTCCATCGAGCAACTCCACCAGCAAGACCCGCAAGAACTGCTCGACCTGCTGAAGGACCTCAAGAACTACAAGCACACCGTGTTGTATTACGGCCCGATGACCGCCCAAGAGATGGCCAAGGCCGTCACCGAGAACCACCCGACCGAGGCCGAGCTGCAAGACGTGCCCGAAGGCAAGCACTACGAGATGCAGCCCACGCCTGAGAACGAAATCGTCATCGCGCCCTACGACGCCAAGAACATCTACATGCGCATGATCCACAACGAGCAGCGCGAGTGGAACCCCGACGAGGCCGCAGTGAAGGCTATGTTCAACGAATACTACGGCGGTGGCATGAACACCATCGTGTTCCAAGAGCTGCGCGAGGCGCGTGGCTTGGCCTACAACGCCTACGCCGCCTACGTCGAGCCGAGCTACAAGGACCAGCCGGAATACTTCTTCACCCACATCATCACGCAAAACGACAAGATGATGGACTGCGTACACCAGTTCCACGAGATCTTGGACGAGATGCCTGAGAGCGAGCAGGCCTTTGGCATCGCCAAGGACGCCCTCACGAAGCGTTTGGCCAGCCAACGCACCACCAAGTTCGGACTCATCAACGCTTGGCTGAGCGCCCAGATGAAGGGCATCGACTACGACCTCAACGAGCGCATCTACAACGCCTTGCCCGACATCACCTTGCAAGACATCGTGAAGTTCGAGCAGGAGCAGATGGCCCGCAAGCCCTACCGTTACGTCATCCTCGGCGACGAGAAGGAACTCGACATGAAGGCCCTGCAAGAGCTTGGCCCCGTCCGCCGCGTGAGCACGGAAGAGATTTTCGGGTATTGATTTGACTATGTGGCCTATGGCCAAAGCCATAAACACAATGG
>CALFIT010000206.1 GCA_937877465.1 uncultured Bacteroidales bacterium
GCGGCAAGAAAGCCAGCACCTATCTGTTTGACTTCCAGAAAGTCAGTTCGTTCTCGTATGCCCACAAGAGCCGCAAGATCGTCCTTGCCGCCACCCGCATGGGCAAGCCCGACATCTACGTCTACAACCTGTTTTCCAACACCTTGGAGCAAATCACCAACGACTGGCACACCGACCTCTCCCCCGTCTTCACCTTCGACGACCGCCAAATCGTGTTCAGCTCGAACCGCGACAACGACACCTTGAAGGCTGACGACCCGATTGGCTTCCAAAACAAGCAGTTCGACCTCTACGCCTATAATTATAGTGCGGAATATGGAATGCGGAATGCGGAAGGCAAGGTGTTGCATAACTTGACGCAGCAGCGGTTCTCCAACAACATCCTGCCCGAGCCTTTGAAGGACGGCAGCCTGCTCTACCTGAACGACACGAGCGGCTACTACAACCTCTACCAAATCCGCTTCGACAGCGCCATCAGCCACATCGACACCATCGTGCATTACCGCTATTTCGGCAAGCGTGAGCAACTTACGGACTATTCCGCCAACATCATCGACTACAGCTACCAGCCGCGCGACCACAAGGCAGCGATGCTCATGGCCGACAGAAACGGAGAGAAGTTCTTCATGTCGCCCATCCTGCGCGGCAAGGCGATAGGGCTTAGCCAGATGAGTCCCTACGCACAGAAACGTTTGCTTACCGAGCTGATACAGAGAGAGAAAGACACCGTCGCCGAACCCACGACGAGGCATCGTTTTGCGACCAGCTACCGCTATGCGCGGCGCAAGCAGCCCGTCGGCGGGCCGATGGGCAACGACTCGACGGCCTTTGTGCAACAGAATGCCACGCTTCCCAAGAAGCCTTTGAAGAGAGACACCATCCAGCGTCCCAACAACTACTATGTGGAACTCTTCGCCGACCAGCTGATGAGCCAAATCGACTTCACCAGCATGAACTACAGCTACCAGCCATTTACAGGCGGCTACTCCCCCATCTACCTCAACTCGGGCCTCAACGTCTTTCTCGGCACCACGATGAAAGACCTCATGGAAGACTATAAAATAGAACTCGGCGTGAAGCTCAACACCAGCCTCACCAACAACGAATACATGCTGCGCTTCAGCGACTTCAGCAAGCGCTTGGACAAGAGCATCACGCTGCACCGCTATGTCACCGACAGCTACACGAGTTACTACTACCGCACCATCACCAACGAGGGCTTCTACACGCTCAGCTATCCTTTCAGCGAGATCCTGAGCGTCAGGGGCACGGCCATCTACCGCAACGACCAAACCGTCAATTTGGCCATCGACGACTACAGCCTTGCCGACAGGGACGTGTTTGAAAACTGGGGCGGGCTACGCGCCGAGCTCGTCTACGACAACTCGAAGCGCATCGGGACCAACCTGCGCGTGGGTGCAAGGGGGAAAGTCTTCGCCGAATACCACCAGAAGATTGCCAAAAACACCGCCAACCTCGTCGTGGCCGGCTTCGACTACCGCCACTACACCCGCATCAGCCGCACTTTCATCTGGGCCAACCGCATTGCGGGCAGCACCTCATTCGGGCAAAACAAGCTCATCTATTACATGGGCGGTGTCGACAACTGGATCTTGGCCACCTTCGACACGGGCACGCCCATCGACTACAGCCAGAACTACGCCTACCAGACCCTTGCCACCAACATGCGCGGCTTCGGGCAGAACATCCGCAACGGCAACAACTTCGTCGTCGTCAACAGCGAGCTGCGTTTCCCCGTGTTCAGCTACTTCACGGACCGGCCCATCAACCTCAAGTTCATCAGGGACTTCCAAGTGGTGGCTTTCGGCGACCTTGGCACGGCATGGACGGGATGGAACCCCTACAGCCCCGACAACTCGCTCTTCAACACCCACATCACCGATGGCGGACTCAACATCACCGTCACGGAGATGAAAGAGCCTTTGGTGGGCGGCATCGGATTCGGCCTGCGCACCAGTATCTTCGGTTATTTCGTCAGGGGCGACGTGGCATGGGGCATCGAAGACGGACAGATCGCGAAGCGTCCGCGCTTCCATCTGTCGTTCAACTTGGATTTCTGATCATTCGTAAAAACGGTTTTCTTTCATGTAACGGAACGCCCGTTCAGGCATGAAATGACGCACGTCGCGCCCTTCCTTGACGCATCGGCGGATGAAGGTCGACGAGACCTCCACGATAGGGGTTTTCAGGACGGTCACCGACGGATGACGGACAAGGTCGCCCCCGTCGTAGCCCTCGCGAGGAAAGACCAGCAGCTCGTAGTTGTCGAGGATTTTCTGGTACTCGCGCCAGTTTTTGAAATTTTGCAGGCTGTCCATGCCGCAGACGAAAACAAACCGACAGTCAGGATATTGGTCGGACAAGGCCGTCAAGGTGTTGATGGTATACGATGGCGTGGGGAGGTGCATCTCGACATCGCTGACGCGGAAACGTGGGTCGTCGCCGACGGCAAGTTGCACCATCCTGAGGCGTTCTTCGTCGGCCAACAAGTCCTCTTTTTTCTTCAGCGGGTTTTGTGGCGTGACGACGAACCACAGCTCATCCAAGTCGGAGAACTCGACGAGATAGTTGGCTAACATCACATGGCCGTGATGGATGGGGTTGAAGGAGCCGGAGTAGAGGCCGATCGCTTTCATGAGTTGAGAGTTTAGAGTTGAGAGTTTAGAGTTTAGAGTTTAGAGTTACTGTTCTAATCGATAAACTCTTGCACTACTTTGAGGATTTCGCGCTTGGCGGTCTCAAGGTCGTCGTTGACGATGGTGCGGTCGAACTTACCTTGGGCGAACTCGGTCTCCCACTCGGCCTTGGCCACGCGTTTCTCTATCTCCTCCATCGCGTCGGTGCCGCGTTTGACGAGTCGCTCGCGCAACACCTCTACCGACGGCGCTTGGATGAAGACCGACAGGGCTTGTTCGCCGTAATGCTTCTTGATGTTGACGCCGCCGCACACGTCGACGTCGAAGGCCACATGCTTGCCTTCGTCCTGCATCTGCGCGACCACGGAGAGCAGCGTGCCATAGCAGCGGCCCGGATAGACCTCCTCCCATTCGAGGAACTCGCCGTTTTCGACCCTTTGCTTGAAGTCGTCCATGGTGAGGAAATAATACTCGCGGCCATTCACCTCCTCGCCGCGTGGCGGGCGCGTGGTGGCCGAAACCGAGAAGGCCATTTCGGGGATGTTGGCCATGACGTGATTGAGCAAGGTAGTCTTGCCCGAGCCTGACGGCGCACTGAAGATCAGAAGTTTACCCTTTTTCATAGTTGTTCAGTTGTTCAGTTGTTCAGTTACCAGTTTTCAGTTTGCAGTTACCAGTTTGCAGTTACCAGTTTATAGTTTTCAGTGGGGAGACTTGGCGAACTGCCAACTATCAACTGTCAACTGTCAACTGTCAACTGTCAACTTTATAAAATATTACAAACCTGTTCCTTAATCTTCTCCAATTCGTCCTTCATCTTGACGACGATTTTCTGGATGTTCACCTCGTTGGCCTTGGAGCCTAAGGTGTTGATTTCGCGGCCCATCTCTTGGGCTATGAAGCCGAGTTTCTTGCCCGCTTGGTCGTCGTCGCAGCTCTCGGTGAAGTAGTTGCAATGCTGGCGCAGGCGCACTTTCTCCTCGGTGATGTCGAGCTTTTCGAGATAATAGATGAGTTCCTGCTCGAAGCGGTTCTCGTCGTACTGGCCCAAGGTGGTCAGTTCGGCGAGGTTTTTCACCAAGCGTTGCTTGATGACCTCGTGGCGGCTCTTCTCGTAGGGTTCGACTTGTTCCAAAAGGCTGAGAATCAACTCAACGCGATGCAGCAGGTCTTTCTTCAGGGTCAGTCCTTCCTGGATGCGGAAGCCGTCCACCATCTCCAAGGCTTGGTCGAGGGTTTCGCCCACCTTGGCCATGAAAGCCTCGTCGTAGTCCTCGGCCTGCACGTTGAAAATGCCCGGCATCTTGAACAAGAGTCCGGCCATGTCGGCGGTCGGGGAAATGCCAAGTTGCGACGAGATGGACTCGATCTGTTCCTTGTAGGCCTTCACGATGTCGGCATCGATGTGGTAGGTCTGCGTGAGGTCGGTGTCGGTAATGGTGACCATTGCATCCACCTTGCCGCGCTGCAACTTGGCCGCTATCCTGTTGCGGAAGTCCAATTCGGCGAAACGCAACTCGTTGGGCACTTTCACTTGCAGATCCAACTGCTTGCTGTTCAGCGTCTTGACTTCGACGACGATTTTCTTTGCGTTATAGGTCTGTTCGGCTATGCCATAGCCCGTCATGGAACGAATCATAGGAAAGGACGTTTTGGTTTTTACTGTTCGATGAAACCCCAAGGTTGGGCGTAGATGTCGGTGATGGCACGCGACGAAAGGGTGACAGCCTTGGAGATGTTGATACGCGACGAGAACACGCCACGCCCGCCGGCCACGTTGGTGTAGTCGGGGATGGTTTGCGAGAATCCCGTCTGCGAGTTGACCTGGATGTAGGTGTAAAGCTCGTCGCCGCCCGCCGAGAGGAAGATTCTCATCGGTTTCTTATAGTTGCCCGTGACTTCGACATAGTTGAAATAACGCACCACATTAGGATGGTTGGGGTCGACCACGGTGTCGGCTCCGATGGCCGTCTTCAGCAGGCGGAAAAGCAGGTTCTCGGAATAGGAATAATAATAGCTGGCGTCTTCGGTCTCCAACTCGTCGATGTTCTTGGAACCGAAGGAATACGACACCTCCTTGTCGACAAAGGGGCCGCCGTTGAGGGATTCCCTGTAATAGAACACCATTTTCATGTCGTAGAACACGGCGTTGTCGGCAGCCGTAAACTTGATCTTGTTCGCCTTGTCGCTTTCCTCGGCGGCAAAACTGAGGCCTGACGAAACCACCTTGAAGCCCTCGCCGCCAACCACACCCGTTTCGGCTGAGACGACCTCGTCGCCCTTCTCGACAATGAGCTTATACTTGTATTTCTTGCCGTTGGCATTGGTCTTGAACTTCGCGTCGGTCCAATACACTTTTTGGTCGGGCGCGTAGAAGACGCCTTCCACCTTGTCGTGGATGGTCATCGTATCGAGAGCGAACACACTGCCCGTAGGCTCGTAATTGTTGCCATAAACGGTCATGTATTCCTCGATATAGGCGTTCAGCTTGCCCGGATAGTTGCACGAGTCGGCAATCAGGGCCACCTCGTTGGCATTGATGGGGTTGTCGTTGCTGCCCGAAAAGGCACGGTTGATGCGGATGAAATTCGTGTCCTGCGAAGCATCGACCAAGCCGTAAATCACGGGAATGTCCTTGTAGTCGGCATAAAGGTCGACATCCGTGCTACATGCGCTGAAGTAAGCCAAACAAGCCAGCGCGGAAAGAGATAAAAACAATTTCTTCATCATTCAAAAGTGGTTGGTTTGAAAGGGCAAAAATAGTGTTTTTTTCCAAAACAGCGTTTCACTTCAACATATTTGTTATTTTTGTACCCAAATTCAAACCATAATCCGATGAAAAAAGCATCCTTACTCACTTTGGTACTCCTGCTCGGCCTCACGATGACGGCACAGGTGGAATACCTCTACGACTTCAACAGCCTCACCGAAGGCTCGCAAAACCTCAACGGCCAGGACGGCTGGCTGACGCACTACCAAACCGCCAGCTCGTCGCAAGACTTCGACGTCGGCTACGTCTGCGGCTCCGACATGGCTCCCGACGAGAGCATGGCCGTATGGTATCCCTACGGCGGCTCGGGCGTAGGCCGCACGGCCACGCGCAAAGCCTCGTCGAACTTCAACTTCAGCTTCCAAAACGGCGGCATCATGGACCTCGAAATCGACATGAACCGCACTTGGTGGGGCAGCTTCTTCGGCGTGGGCTTCGACGGCAACGGCGACGGCCACATCCTGCCCGGCATGAACGACGAGGACGGCGGCGTGTATCTCTTCGTCAAGAGCCAAGGCGACAGTTGAAGGTGTGGTTAGTACCGACGCGGACGGAGTTCTTGATTTCACCGTACTGGTCGAACTGTGGCACGACGTCCTCGTTGTCAATACCGGGAACGAAGGTTTCTTCCTGGTTGTAGTTGTAGTACATGCCTACGATGCCGTTGAGCGTCAGATTACGGATGGGTGAATAGATAAGGTGGATTTTGGCATTCATGTCGTACTGGCGGTTCGTGGCTGTCAGCGTGTTGACCATTGACACGGGGTTGCTGACCCAGAAGTCGCTGTTCTCAATAGCGCCGAAGCGGTAGCTGGCATAGCGGCTGATGAGGTTGCCGTACATATCGCTCTGCATGGGGTTCAGCAACGGGGCGCGGCGGTAGGCAGCCAACATGGGGTTGGTCTCTAAGCTCATGCCCTGTTCCTGGTATTGTCCTTTCAGGTAGGCCATGTTGATATTGGCGCGTATCTCGAACTGCTTGCTGACCAGCACAGAGGCGTTAATCTGTGCGTTGTAGCGGTCAGTGAAAGTCTCGCGGATG
>CALFIT010000207.1 GCA_937877465.1 uncultured Bacteroidales bacterium
CTATACAAAAGAAAAGGGGATTTCAAAAGGGGATTTTCTGTTCAAAAAGGGGATTTTGGGGAACAAAAAAGGCGTTGGGTTTCAACGCTATACAAAAGAAAAGGGGATTTCAAAAGGGGATTTTCTGTTCAAAAAGGGGATTCCGTTATTGACTCCATCTTAGTATATCGCCAAATATTCAAAGCGTTCACTTGAACACACCGAACACCCCCGAACATATCCGAACACCCCCGAACATATCCGAACACCTTGAACGCCTTGAACACCTTGAACGCCTTGAACGCCTTGAGCGGCGTTTTCAGTCGTTATTAACAACCGGTTGTTGCGACACCTTCTGCAACGTCAGCGTCAGGATGCCGTCGGACCACTCCGCATCCGTCCAAAGGTACGCCATCCCGCGCCATAGCCACGTCGTCGACGGCTTCAAGGCGAAGAACGCGTCCTCGCCCGACAACATCCGAAGGCGGACGCACGTTGATGAACAGGCGAGGTCCTCGTAGCCAACCGGCAACGGCTTGTCGACGCGCTGGAGATAGGTGCTGCCGCTTGCGGCGTAGGCGATCGTCGGACGCTTCGCAACGAGCTTCGGGGTGCTGCTCGTCGACTCCACATCCTTGATGAGGATGCCGTATGTGCCGACGCCGCCTTCACTGAAGCCTGCCTTGAAGTCCTTCTCGTCATCGAGGTTCGCGTTATCGACCTCGTATGCCTGCACGATTGGCTGCTCCACATAGTCCTCGCTGTCAAACACGATGGAAGCCTTGCGCGTGCCGCTGCCCCACGCATCGACGCATCGTGACACCTCCTCGACGCTGACCACCTTGTCCACGACGGCGAAGTCCGACCCATACGTCCCGAAGGCGAGGGTGATGCCGTCAGAAGTCACCGTCAACTCGCGTCCCGTGGCCAATGCCACCGACTTCAGGAACTCGAAAATGGTCATGTCGGGCTGGTTGTTGCGCAAGTACCAGACCTCGCCGAGGCTCATGCTGGCGGTACGCGCCACCTTGCACGCCACCGTCAACGGATGCATGGTGCCATTCCAGCCGTAGTAGGTGCCGGACCAGAATGGCGTGTCGGCGAAGAATACGATCTGCCCCGACTTGATGGCGATTGTCTTGCCGGCCAGCGGGTCGCTGGCACCGCCGCCCAACACCGAGCAGCGGCCAAGACGCGTGTCCCATGCTATCAGCCAGCAGTACTGCGAGATCGTCGACGGCATGGTCACCTCAACATCCTGCGTCGCCTTGAAGCCCTTGGCCTGCACGCTGCCGCCTCCGACGTAGAGGCCGAAGACGAATGCGGTCGCCCATTCGAGCGTGATGTCCTCGACGGTGAAGTAGCCCTGCGACTGCGTGACAGTAGCGGCGTTGGTCGCCGTTTGCGAAAATATCACGTCGTCGGTACCGCCGCCATTGAGCGTTGACATGACGAGCCAATATCGCTTGTCGATGTCGGTGCTGAACGGCACGCCAACAGATGCGAGCATGTCATTGAGGTATCTGCCGATATTGATGGCCGGAAGCAGCTGCCACGGCGACGCGCCGCCATTCTCGTACTTGACGATGGCCTCGCCCTGCAATTCGAGGTCAGCCATGTTCGCGTCGTTGACGACGCTGTTGGCGGCCCACAGCACGCCCTTTGGCCAGATGTCGGGGAACTCCGACAGCTTCATGCTGTCGAGCGTAGCGATCCATCCCGTTGCGTCGATGTAGAAGACGCATGTGAACTCGTCGCCCGTGTAGCTTGCCACGGCAAGCGTACCCATGATGGCGCCACCGTCGTAGACGCACTGGCAGTCATGGCGGACGCGCAGCATGTCGCCGTACTCCGACGGATCGTCGCCGAAGCCGAGTATCTGCCTGTTGATCTCGGTTGCCGGTATCGAGAACTCGACCGACCGACCGAGCGAGATGTCAGCGAAGCGGAAGTGCTGGTTCTCACACTTGAAGGACTGGCCGCCTTGATAGGTCTCGATGAAGCCCGTGCCGATGATGTTATATCTTAGCATATTGGCGAATGTTGATGGTGAAGTCGAAGTTGAAGAAGCCTGGGCCGGTGGGCGTCTCGACGCTCGACGCGTCGATGAAGGCCGCCGTCGACGGCAGCTTGATGAGCGTCTCCCACTGTTGAATCGACCTGACGACGACGGCATGGATGTCGGAAGCCTGTAGCAGGTCCATGTAGTACCAGTAACCGTAGGCCGTCAGCCCCGACAGGCCGCAGCGCAATGCGTTGTAGTTGCCCTTGGCCACCTCGTAGCCGTCGGAAGGCGATTGCAACGCCACCTGCTCGCCGTTGCCCTTGACGTAGGCCTTGATGGGGAAGAAGTGTTGCCGGACGGCTCCCGTCAGCGAAGTCCACCGGCAACAGATGATGTCGGCGCAATAGTCGGCGTCGGTCAGCTTGTAGTCCTTCACGATGTCGGACTCGTCGCCCGTGACCAGCCGCAACGTGTCGGCTCCCGCGGCCACAGCCAGTTGGTTGCTTCGCCCGCCATACGGTGTCACGGTGGTGCCGACGCCCGAAGCGTACTGCGACCACGTCGCATTTGAGTCGACGCTGTGGTAGTTGCTTTCGACGATGACGCCAGGCGCCGTCAATCCGTTGAGCATCGCCGGATTGAGAATGACGTTTGGCGGAAGTACGCAACGCGGGCTGTAGGCGTAGAGCGTGCCGGTGAAGTCCTTGCTGCGAGGAGCCATGACATCCTCGTAGCTAATGCCGACACGCGGCACTATGGTGAAAGCGAGGCTGCCGTCAACGGTAGTGCCGTCAAGCTCGGTGAAGGTGAGCGTCAGAGCGAACTGCGACACACCCAATGCCGCCATCCGACACACGTCATTATGCAGCGACAGCTGTAGCAACCCGTCGGGATCGGTGTAGTAACTTGTCGTTTTTGAAGTCACCCCTGTCGCAGCGATGTCGACGGTGACAAGGCTTATCTGCGGATTGGTCTCGCGCTTGACGCGCAGCATCGTCATGCTCCGCGTGTAGGCGTAGACGATGGGCAACACGCCTGCATCCGCTTGCAGCGTGATTGTGAAGTAGCCGTTAGTGCTCTGTTGTATGACCATGGTTATTTCAATCTCTGTGTTTCGTTCAAATTGACGACGCGGCTCTGGAACCGCGCAAATTCTGAATATTCAAGGACGGGAGCGGGCATGGCCTGTAACGCGGCCACGAGCGATGCCGTCATGTTGGAGCCGCCTCCGCTGTTGGCAAGCTCGAAGAGCTGCCTCTGTTGGTTGGCGTTAAGCACCATCTCGCCGTGCCTGACGCTGGCCACGGTGTCGTCGGCTCCCATCGTCGCTCCACGGAAGCCGCCTACGACGCCGCCCGACGCGTAGGCTTGTGAGGCTAACGCCTTCGCTTGCGCTATCGCCGACAGCACTGCAGCCATCGTGGTTGCCAATGCCGGAATGTTGGCCGGCCACGGGTTGTCCATCGCGTCGGCCACGCCCTTGGCGATGGCGACGCCCGAATTGGCCGCTATCTGCAAGGCCGACCACGCCTTGGCCGCACGCGCCGCCTTCTCTCTCTCCTCCTCCGTCTTCGACTCGTCGGACGCCATCTGGCTGTAGATGGACGACAGCGACGAGAACGACGAGGACAACGACGACGCCACGCTCTGGATCTCCTTGGCGTTGGCCGAGAATGACGACGCGAACTGGTCCCAGAATGAAGGCTTCAAGGTGTCGGGGATGTCGCCGACGTCAACGTCAGCGAAGTGTTGCAGATCTCCGTAGGCTTCAGCCATCTCTTCAATGGTATCTGCGGCCTCCTTCGGTGGCAGGAAGTCATCGAAGGTCTTCTTCATCTTGGGCATATTCTCAAGGATGTCGACCAGCGTCTGGACGTGTTCGCGTGTCTTTTCGAGAGCCTTGTTTGCCTTGGTAGCAGCGGCTTCCAGCTCCTCCGTCGCCTCTGCCGCCCCCTCCGTCGCCTCCTTCACGCCTGTCATGCTGTCGGCATAATCGATGAGTGCACCGCCCCAATCCTGACCGAAAACCTTGCCTAACGACTGCAACATCTTGCCCAAGCGACCGATGCCCTTTATCGTCTGCTCGATGGCCCAGTTGAGCACATTCGAGAACACGTCGGCCAGCTTGGACACTATCTTCGAGAAGCCTTCCATCACTGGCTTGATGGATGTCGTCGCTTGTTGCAGCGACGTCGTGACCTTCTCGTTTTCCGAGAGCTTGTCACGCATCTTGACGAGGATGGCCACAAATACCGTTATAACGGTCATCAACGGGTTGGCTGACAATCCCTTCATTATGCGGTCGAGCCCTTGCGTCGACAGGCCTGCCGCCTTCGCTGAATCCCTCATCCCGTTGAGTGCCGACTTGTAGTTGCCCACGTTGCGCTGCCAGCGTCCCGTGTTGCCTTCGAGGTTCTGTATCTCGTCGTTCAACCCCTTGATGCGCTCCCGCAGCTTCTCGCCCTCTTCGCTCATGCGTTCGATTCCCGACATGCTGTCGTATTGCTTGTTGAGGTTCGCAAGCTGCGCACGGAGCTGTTCGAGCGAGCCTTCCTGAGCCCGCTGCGACTTGATTTCGTTCTGGATCTGTTTCTCGACGGAGGCCATCTCCTGCCGCAGCACCTTCTGTTGCTGCGTGTTCTGGTTCACGGCATTGGCATAATCCTCTTGCGAAATCTCGCCCGCCTTCAGCTGATCGTCGAGGTCTTTCATCTTGCCCTTGGTCTCTGCGAACTCGCTTTGCAGGTCTCGCAGCGACGCAAGCAGCGCATCCATGCTAATATCCAAAAGTATGCTGTTGTCTTCCATGATTGATTATGTGTTTACGAGTTCTTCATGCAGTGCCGATGTCACCTTCACCTTGAGGTCGGTAGCGATGCGTGCCTTTATCTTCTCAAGGCCGACAGTTACAGCCGTCGAGTAGACGTCGGTCGGGTTGGCGTGCCTGAGAGTGCCTTCGCGCTGGATGCGTCGTCCGAGCAGGTAGGCGAATGAACGTCGACGGCTGTCCTTTTCAAACGGGATGCCCTTGTCGATGCTCCACTGGTAGAGGATGGCGGTGAATCCCTTCGGCACGTTGCCGCCTGGCCGTCCGACTTCAAGTGTCTCGGTCGGCGCGATGCTCTCCCCGTCGGCAAAGAAGCCGAGTCGGATGCCGCCTTCGTAGCGTCGCACGTCGAGCGACGCAGCTGTGCGCCCGCTCGCATTGATGCCCTTGACATCCATCTGGGCGAGGATGTCGTCACGCACCTCGTCCATGACAGCCGCCACGGTGTCGATGACGCTGTTGTAGATTTCCTCGGCGTTCATCGCACCTCCATCGTTATGGCCTCACCCGCGTCCCACGCCTTGCGCAGCACCGGATAAAGCCTGCGGAACGTGGCCTGCGAGTTGACGACCTGACCCTTCACCTTGTTTTCGCCAACGAGGATGCAGCCGTCGGTATCCTTCGCCGTGTTGCCGCAATGGATCAATACGCCCTCGAAGCCCTTCACGTCGAGCAGGCGCGGCAATTTGCCTCGGCAGACGTTATGGTAGAACTGCTTGTTGCCGAACCTTGGCGACTTCACGTTGAGCGTCACCTTGTACACGCCCGTCGGGATGGCGGTCACGCTCTTAATCTTCTTTGCCTTGATTTCGTCCAGTGTCATGTCGTCCGTAAGCCCACGGTCGGCGTCTTCGAGCGTGTCGCAGAATCGCACCCCGTCGACGAGCAGGCGGCCTGTCGTGTAGCCGTTGCACTTGAACCTTCTCTCAACCGTCAGCATCATTTCTCGCCTCCTTCCTGCTCGTTTCCGGTGATGTCGCCGATGGTGACTTCAGTGTTGCCGTGCCGAATGTTGGCGTCGACGCCCTTCTTAATGGCGACGAAAACAATCTCCAGCGTGGCGAAGCCGAACAGCTCGCCGACGGCTGTCAGCACCGAGCCGTCAATCTTACCTGTCGGAGGCACGCAGAACCCCGCGATGATGAGGCCTGCCGATAGCGTCAGGCACAACCAGAAAGCGGGGTTCTTGACGGTCCCTTTCGTTATAGCGTCACCCATGACGAGAATCCTCCTTTTTTACGACGGCATGGCCTCAATGTAAGACGAACGCGCCGACCAGTATTGCTTCGATTTGTAAGCACTCACCGCCGATGCCGGCACGAATATCTTGCACGTCGCCTTCAGGCCCGTCAGCGTCGTCGACGCGATGGTAGGCGGCGTGGTTGCGTCGATGGTGAGGCTTACGGCTGCCGCGTTGTTCTTGAAGATGTTCGCCGATGCCGAGCCAAGCGACGCGAAGTGCGTGGTTTCGAGGTGTGTGCAGCCCGCGAACATCGATGTCATGCAGTTCGATTGCGTCAGGCTCGTCGTCGCTGCGATGTAGCCAGCTGCCGTCAAACCCGTGCAACCGTTGAACATGTTGCTGTAGCAGCTCGGTGCCAGCGTGGTGGCAGGCAACGCGGGGGCTGCCGTCAAACCCGTGCAACCGTT
>CALFIT010000208.1 GCA_937877465.1 uncultured Bacteroidales bacterium
CATGGCGCGGTGGAAGCCCTTGAAGCTGTCGAAGCATCCCGCCATGCACATGCTCTCCAATGCCCTGACGTTCAATCCCTTGTCGGCCACACGCATCACGAAGTCGCCGAAGTCCTTGAACTTGCCGTTGGCTTCGCGCTCGGCCACGATGCCTGCCACCGCCGCCTCGCCCACGTTCTTGATGCCGCCCATGCCATAGCGGATCTCGCCCTTGTCGTTGACGGAGAACTTGTATTCCGACTCGTTCACGTCGGGACCCAACACCGCAATCTTCATGCGTTTGCATTCCTCCGTCATGAAGTTGACCTGCTTGATGTCGCCAAGCTCGTTGTTGAGCACCGCCGCCATGAACTCCGCCGGATAGTGCGCCTTGAGGTAGGCCGTCTGGTACGACACCCACGAGTAGCAGGCCGCGTGCGACTTGTTGAAGGCGTATGAAGCGAACTTCTTCCACTCCTCCCAAATCTTTTCCAGACGCTTTTTCACCTCGTCTTCAGGCAGGTTTTCGGTCACGGTCAGCTTGGCCACACCTTGTTTCATGAACTTGCCGTAAAGCTCCTCCATCTTAGCCAACTGCTTCTTACCCATTGCCTTACGCAGCGTGTCGGACTCGCCTCGCGTGAAGTCGGCCAACTCGCGCGAAAGCAACATCACCTGCTCTTGATAGACGCAGATGCCGTAGGTGTCCTTCAGGTATTTCTCCATGCAGGCGAAGTCGTACTTGATTTCCTGCCGTCCTTGCTTGCGGGCGATGAAGTCAGGGATGTTGTCCATCGGGCCGGGACGGTAGAGGGCGTTCATGGCGATGATGTCGCCGATGACGGAAGGCTGCAATTCGCGCAGGTACTTCTGCATTCCGGGCGACTCGAACTGGAACGTGCCGATGGTGTTGCCCGAACAATACAGGTCGTAGGTCTCCTTGTCGTCAATCGGGATGTGGTCGATGTCGATGTCGATGCCTTTGGTTTTCTTGATGTTATGGAGTGCGTCCTTAATCAAGGTCAAGGTCTTCAGGCCGAGGAAGTCCATCTTGATAAGTCCCACGGTTTCAATGACATGGCCATCGTATTGTGTGACGACGACATCCTCCTTCGTGTTCTTGTCCTTGACGGTACACACGGGCGCGACATTCGTCAAGTCGTCGGCGCCGATGATGACGCCGCAGGCATGGATGCCCACCTGACGGTTGGTGTCCTCAAGCTCCTCGGCGTATTTCAACATGGTCGAGATGTTCTCGTCGTTGCCTTCCAACATGTCGTGCAATTCGGGGACATACTTGTAGCAGTTCTTAAGGTTCACCTTGGGCGACTTGCCTTTCTCGTCCTTGATGTTGTCGGGGAAGCTGCGGTCGGGGATAAACCCCTTGATTTCAGCCACTTTCGACAGCGGCACTTTCTGCACACGTCCCACGTCTTGTATGGCCGACTTGGCCGCCATCGTGCCGTAGGTGATGATGTGCGCCACCTTCTCCTTGCCGTATTTCTTTGTCACCCAATCCAATACGCGCTCGCGGCCATCGTCGTCGAAGTCAACGTCGATATCGGGCAGCGAGATTCGGTCGGGGTTGAGGAAACGCTCAAACAGCAAGTCGTACTTCAGCGGGTCCAAATCGGTGATTTTCAAGCAATACGCCACAACGGAACCGGCAGCCGAACCACGTCCCGGCCCGACTGAGACGCCCAACTCCTCGCGGGCGGCGCGGATGTAGTCGCTCACGATGAGGAAGTAGCCCGGAAAACCCATCGTCTTCATCACATGAAGCTCAAACTTGATGCGCTCCTTCTGCTCGTCGGTGAGGTTGTCGCCATAACGATCCTTCGCGCCTTTCCAAGTCAGTTCGGCCAAGTAATCCGCTTCGAGCTTGATGCGGTAAAGCCTATTATAGCCGCCCAACTTCTTGACTTTCTTCTCCGCTTCCTCCTGCGAGAGCACCACGTTGCCGTGCTCGTCGCGGGTGAACTCGTTGAACAAGTCCTCCTCGGTGAATTTCTGGCGGTACTGTTCTTCCGTCCCGAAAGACTCTGGAATCGGGAAAATCGGCATAATCGGGTCGGAATCAATGCTATACATTTCAACTTTGTCGACGATTTCCTGCGTATTTTCCAAGGCAAACGGCACGTCGGAGAAGATGTGACCCATCTCGGCAGGCGTTTTGAGCCATTCCTGCTTGGTGTAGTGCATCCGCGTGGGGTCGTCGAGGTCCTTGCCCGTGGCAAGGCAGATGAGGCGGTCGTGCGCCTCGCCGTGTTCCTCCTCCACAAAGTGGACGTCGTTGGTCGCAATGACCTTCACGCCATGTTTCTTGGCCAATTCAAGGATGATCTTGTTCACCTCCTTTTGGCGTTCATACACTTCGGTGTCGCCGCCTGGCTTGTCGGTCTTATGACGTTGTATTTCAAGATAATAGTCGTCACCGAAGAGGTTCTTGAACCACCGTATGGATTCCTCGGCACCTGCGAAGTCGGCATTCATGATCTTTTGCGGCACTTCGCCCGCGAGACAGGCCGAGCTGCAAATCAGGCCGTCGTGGTATCGTTCCAAAAGGCTGTGGTCGATGCGCGGATTGTAGTAGAAGCCGTCGGTGTAGGCGATGCTGCTGAGCTTGCAAAGGCTGTGGTAGCCCGTCTTGTTCTTCGCCAATAAAATAAGGTGCCAGCCTCGGTCCTGCCGACCGTCGCGCTTGTCGATGCTGACGGGGGCGCAGTAGGTCTCGATGCCGTATATCGGTTTGAAGAGTTGAGAGTTGAGAGTTGAGAGTTGAGAGTTGAGGTCGGCGATTTTGGCGGCCTTTTCTTCATCGCTCAACTCGCCGTCACTTTCCATTTTTTTCTTCTCATTCTCCACCTCCTTGATGGCGTCCTTCACCTTGCCGTTTTCCTTGTTGACGGTATCGGCAAAGTCCTTGATACCGAACATGTTGCCGTGGTCGGTGAGGGCGAGGCTGAACATTCCGTTCTTCTTGCATTTGGCCACCAAGTCGGGCACCTTCGACATGCCGTCGAGCATGGAATAATGCGAGTGGACGTGCAGGTGGGTGAAGTGCTGCGGCACATAGTCGCCGATTTCCGGCACCTCCTCCCCTTCCTCCTCATCGACGATAGGCTCAAAGGTGATGCCCGCCGGCTCAAACGGGTTGGGGTTGGCCGCCTTGAAGTCGGCAACGAACTGGGAATCAACATCCAAGTCGCGCTCATCGAGCACGCCACGGCGCACCAATTCGAGGAACACGCGGGCCGTGGCCTCCACGTCGGCAGCGGCATTGTGGGCCGAGTCGAATTTGGTGCCGAACAGGATTTGGTGGATTTCTTCCAACTTCGGCGACTTGAACTTGCCGTTTTTGCCCCCTTGCAGTTGGCAAAACTCGGTGACTTTTTCCGACATTGTGTCGATGATTTGCCAACGGCGCAAGGGATTCTCGCGACCACACCGCAAAAACTCGCATCCTAACACGTTGAGGTCGAAGTTGATATTATGGCCGACCAAGTATTTGGCTTTGGCGGCAGAAATCATGAACAAGTCGAGCACCTCGTTGAGCGGCTTGCCGTATTTCATGGCATGCTCGGTGGAGATGCCGTGCACCATCTTGGCGTCGATGGGGATGACAAAGCCGTCGGGTTGCACGAGATAGTTGTGGTTTTCCACGAAGCGGCCTTGGTCGTCGTGGATTTGCCAAGCCAATTGCACCATGCGCGGCCAGTTGTCGAAGTCGGTCAGCGGCGCGTTGTAGTTTTTGGGGAGACCCGTGGTCTCGGTATCGAAGACGAGGAACATAATCAGTTGTCAGTTGTTCAGTTGTTCAGTTGCCAGTTTGTAGGGCTGTCACACTGTGGCAGCCGCTTCGGTTGGGTATGTGTCGGGGATTGAAATCGCCCGATGGGTTCTTGTCGCCCTTTCAGGGCTTTGCCTTTTTGCGGCGGAAGGCCCTTCTTGGGCTTTTAATTGATTGATAATCAGGACAGCGTTTTGCCCCGATTTCAGCGGTCAAAGATAAGGGATTTTTGG
>CALFIT010000209.1 GCA_937877465.1 uncultured Bacteroidales bacterium
GCTGTGGATTGCTTTGAGCAAACAGGCGATGAGTGCCAGGGCATTTTAGCATGGTATTTTCTGGCCAAGGTTCAGTAGGAGGAATGCCTGAGCTGAACAGGATACAACAACTTTCTAACGAATTCATACAATCATCTCCATAATAGTAATTACCAGGAGTTTGTGATGTGACAATGACTTCAGTAGATCCCCAAGCACATTGTTCATAGTCACAGATGAACCATGGATTAGTACATCCATCTACTGCGTGTATATGAATTTCATCATTTTGACAAAACCATATCGTGTCGTAAGATGGTAAATCCAAAGGAGTTAGGTGTATTACATTCCTTTGTGCTACACAGATTTGGCTTGTGGCTATTATGAAAAATAGCAAAAAGTTTACTGTTAATTTTTGTTTCATATTTTTTTCCCTTTCTGCCTTACTCCACCACAACCTTCTGCACCGTGCCTTCGTCGGACTTGACGAAGTAAAGGCCGGAGCGGAGTGTGAATGTATGAGTCCCGGTCGCGGAGTGGCTTGTGGCTACGGCTTGGCCGAGAGTGTTGAATACAGTCAAGTTTTCGACTCCTTCTACGGTGAAAGTACCATGTGAAGGATTTGGGTAGATCTTCAGAGGAGTTGCGATTACATCAGAGACTTCTTCTGTGTCAGGTAGTGGGTTTACTACTTGATTAGAGTAGGATAGTATCTCGTAACCATCATCCTTTTTGGATGATAGCTTTGCAACGGCTCCCTGGTAGTAAGCATCTGGATTCTTTTTCAGTAGTAGGGAGTTTGCAGAAGCAGGTAGGACTACAGGCTCACCAGAGTCATCGTATAGTTCGTGACGTACACCATCTTGGTCGATGGTAAAGATAGGGTAGACATAATTGTCTGATGACTTTGAACCTTGGAGCACTGTATGGAATGTGAGATACCAACCACCACCAGGGGCTGGCTGAGTGCTCATCATCATACCAGGAGACATCTCTGGGGAAAGTATGTTATTACATGAATCTGTGTACAAAGGTATGTAATTCCAAACAGAATCCGGACTGAAATGTGCTTGTTCATCTCGCCATGACCAATGACCTGGTGATACAGGATGATTATAAACCATGAGCCAATTAATTGTATCAAGAGATCTGTAGATGACAATCCATGCTTGTTCAGGGGTAACGGTACCATTGAAGACTGCATGGTTGCTGGAATCAATTTCCATAGTGAAGTTTGGCATTGGATCAACCCAGTCTTTGATGTTGAACCAGATGGAGTCTGTGCCGGAGTTCCCAAGAGAGTCCCAGACGGTTACCTTTAGGTAACCGGAGTGGTCGAAGACACACCAAACAGTTGTATCTGTTAGGTCTCCACCGTCGGGAAGGAACCTTTCTTCAACTTCCCAAAGGTACTGTGCATACTGCTCAGTTGTTGAGAAGAATCCCCATTCTATACATTGTAATGGTGTAGCTGGGTGTTGGAAGTGCTCAATATACCCATAAAAATTATGATAAATTTCTGGGTAAAGTGTGTCACGATTGGCCTCTGTTATGGTCGGAGGCTTGGTTTGAGCAAAGCTGATAGCTGTGAATAATACAGCCACGATTAGTGTTAATTTTTTTTTCATTTTTTTGTTCTCCTATATTTTCAATATTAGTATAAGTCATCAGTAGTATTTCTTCTTCCAAATACGAATACACATATCCAGGGCTTTGGTAGAACAATCCCGTTTCGGGGTTGGAGATTTTTTGGAAGGTCGCAGAGTCGTAATAACATCTGAAAGCATCTTCCATACTCATTCCTTTTCGCTCCATCAGCATGGCAATCAAGTCCTTCGACAAGCTCTCTTTCAAATACCGAAATTCAGCAGGGGTTACATTCATACTTTCTTCAATTTTGTAATGGCCAATGGGGTGCAAAAGGCATATTGAAATGTGATGCCTTTATAATATTCAAGTTTTTTGAGGAACCTTTTCATGGAAATCTTCCTTTCCCTCAAGTCACGGATCTGAACGCCAACAGTATCGTTGGCAATCGGTCCGAAAACCAAATCGTAATCGTGGCGGAAAACCTGCTTCTCGTCTCGGTTGTTGTAAACGAATTCTGCCCATTCCTCTGAATAGCTTTCAAAGCGTTTTATGCTTAAATCCTGCAAATGCAGTTCATCAAACTCAAAAACAGTAACAGTTTGCTCGCCACCACTTGTCAAAACCTTGAATTTTGCCATTTCTTCGGCTTGTTTTCTGTCGGCGGAAAGATAAAACGCCTTCCCAAAATCCTTATTGGGCCTCGATTTGGCAAGGTCTATCTCCTCAATCACCATATTTGAACCATGATACAAAAGCATTACAACATCCCTCCGTGTCTTCTGCAATACGAAGCCATGCCCTCGACACTATCGGCAAACGAAAGCGTGTGCATGATGTCGTAGCTCTGCTCTATGAGCTTCATGCCGTCGTGCTGGTCGATGTACTTGAACGAATCCGCTTCCGAAAGTGCAAACTTCTTCGCAAATTCATTCACCAAGGCGATTGTGTATTCAATGATATTTAATGTCCGTTTCGACATGCTCCATCAAATTACTTCAACGCTGCAAAAATAACAAATTCCGAAAAACTCTCACAAAAATGCGTACTTTTGCAAAAAAAAATCGGCATGGACACCGAAAAAATCATATTAGGCATCGACCCGGGCACGATGGTGATGGGCTACGGCGTCATCCGCGAGCAAGGCAAACAGCTGGAACTCATCACGATGGGGGTGATTAATTTGAAAAAACTGCCCAACCAAGCCCTCAAGCTGAAGAAAATCTTCGAGCGCGTGCTGGAGATCATCAACGAATATCATCCCGACGAATTGGCCATCGAAGCTCCGTTTTTCGGGCCAAACGTGCAGACGATGCTGAAATTAGGGCGCGCACAAGGCGTGGCCATGGCCGCCGCGCTCTATCGCGACATCCCTATCTTCGAATATGCGCCCATGACCATCAAACAGAAGATTACGGGCAATGGCAATGCCTCGAAGGAACAGGTGGCCAAGATGGTGCATTTTATCCTTAAGACCCAGGAAGACCCCGAGTTTTTCGATGCCACCGATGCCGTTGCAGCCGCCGTGTGCCATAGCATCAGCAAAGGCAAGGACGTGAACTACACCAAGCACACCACCGAGAAGGCCAAGGCGCACCGCCGTCCGGATTGGAGCCAATTCATCGCTGAGAACCCCGACAGGGTACAGAAGTCATAACACTAGAAATCGCCCGAACATAGATTCCTTGCCACCGCTCATGTTATAGCGCAGGAATGACATGTTCGGGCGATTTCCGTTATAATTCTGACGACAAATGATATTTTCCGCTGCCGTAAGTCTTTGTCTCGTAGCCGTTTGCCGTGGGCACGCTAACCTCAGCCGTGGTGTTGGCCGGGATGGTGAAGTCCCACTCGAAGCGGTTGCCGTCGCGTTGCCACGAGCTTTCGATGCGGCCCGAAACCGACTCATAGGCGCAATTCACGAAATCCAAGCCTTCAATCGGATAGGGCTTCAGCTCAATCTTCTGGTAACCAGGCTCCAAGGCACGGATGCCGCCGAGGTATTCGTATTCCCAGAGGATGAGGTCGCCGAGGAGCATGACGTGGTTGCCCGAGTTCATGGCGGGGTCGGCGGTGTTGCCGTTCCAGAGTTCCCAGATGGTGGTCGCGCCGTTGCGCACCATGTAGCCCCAGCTCGGGTAGGTGTCGTTGCCGGCAATCTTCAGGGCGAGGTCGCCGCGACCGTATTCCGTCAAGGTGCGCATCAGCTGCTGTATGCCGATGACGCCCGTCGAGACGTGGCCGTCGCATTCGTTCATCGTCTTGTCGACGATGCTTTCCAGCACTTTGTCTTCCAAGCCTTTGGGTACCATGCCGAACCACAAGGGCAGGATGTTAGCCGTCACGGTGTTGTTGGCATAGACGCCCGTCACGCGGTTGAAATACTTGTCGTTGAAGGCCACGGTCGAGGTGGTAATCTCTTGGTTGAAGAAGTCGACATCTTCGGTAAGGCCCAAGATTTCGGCGAACTTGGCCATCTTGCCCGAGAGGTAGCAATAGAACGGCGTGGAGATGACAGCTGCTTCGGTGATGCGGTTGGGGTCGTTGGAGTGGATGAGTTCGAGCGACTCGGGCGGCATGCACCAGTCGCCGTAGGTGTCCTTGGTCATGATGCCGCCAACCATGTATTTCTCTTTCATGAAAAGCAGCCATTTCTTCATCGCATCATAGTGTTGTTCAATGGGTTGCACGTCACCGAAGCGGGTGTAGAGCATGTCGGCGACCGAGATGAAGGTGCCCGGCCAAGTCATGCTGTTGAAATAGAAGCGCCAATAAGGCGGGATCACATCGGGCACGGAGCCACTCTCCAACTGGCTGTCCTCCGTATCGGTGACCCATTTGGAGTAAAGTTGTTGGTTGTCAAAGATATACGATTCGCCGAAACAACCTGTGGCGCGGTCGCCGGTCCAGCCCATGCGCTCGTCGCGTTGTGGGCAGTCGGTGGGCATCGAGCGATAGTTGCCGCGAATGCCCCAGTAGGCGTTGCGATAGACGGCGTTCACAATCTCGTTGGAGCTTTCAAAGCTACCCGTGACAGGCATTTCGTCGTAAATCACCCAGCCTTCGAAGTCGTCCAAGTTGGGCGTTTCGCGCAGGCCGCTGATTTCGACGTAACGGAAGCCGTGGTAGACGAACATGGGATGCCAATTCAGTTGGCAGTTGGCAGTTGGCAGTTGGCAGTTGTTGGCGACGATGTAACGGTCTATGTTTTCTGAGCCGCGGAGGTTGGCGGTGTAGAGCGTGCTGTCGTCGTTGAGGAGTTCGGCGAAGCGCAGCGTGACAGTGTCGCCCGCTTGCTGTCCGCTCACCTTCATGTCGATGAAGCCGACCATGTTTTGGCCCATGTCGAGATACCAGATGTCGCCTTTTTGGAACGCCGCAATGGGCTTCAGTTTTTCCATTACGCGGATGTTGGGGTTGGGTTGGGCGGCGAGTTCGCCTTCGGGGGCGTCCACGAGCTCGGCTTGGAGCCATGCTGAGTCGTCGTATCCCGTTTGATTCCAATCGCCGAGTTCAAGGTTTTCGTCGTAGGTCTCGCCGTCCCATTCGTTGGCGGTGCGGATGGGCCCACGGTTGGTGATCTTCCAGGTGTCGTCGCTGACGATGGTTTCCTTTTGGCCGTCCTTGTAGGTCACTTCAAGTTGCAGCAAAAGTCGCGGTGTGCCAAAGGCATACACGTTTTCGGTGCCGTCGCGGTTAGGGTTTTCGGCGTTGTGGCGGATGGCCGTGTAGCGACCGCCTTCGAGGATGACGCCGATGGCGTTGTCGCCGTTTTGCAGTTGGCCGGTCACGTCGTAGGTGTTGAAATAGACGCGCTTCGCGTACCACGACAGCGTGGGCTTCAGCAGTTCGTCGGGCGCGACTTCGGTGCCGTTGAGGTAGGCACTATAGACGCCCATGCCGCTGACATAGAGTCGGGCGTTTTCAACCTCGCCGTTGAGCGCAAACTCCTTGCGCAGATAACGCGCTGCGACGCGGGTGTGGCCTACCAAAACGTCGTCGTCAAACTCGTGGCCGATCCATTTCGCCTGCCAGTCGGCTTGGCTCAACAGGCTGATTTCAAACGACTTGACTTCGCTCTCGATTTTGGTTTTCGTTTTCCCGTTG
The DNA here is from genome assembly GCA_937877465.1 of uncultured Bacteroidales bacterium. Taxonomy (GTDB): domain Bacteria; phylum Bacteroidota; class Bacteroidia; order Bacteroidales; family F082; genus Limimorpha. The sequence goes on from CALFIT010000209.1 coordinate 5,674, forward strand.
GAAACAGTGGCCACGACTTTCCAATAGGCCTTGTCGCGACTTTGCAAGGCTTGGCCTTCGTAGGGGATGTAAAGCATTTGTGCTGAGGCTTTTACACCCGAATCCCAAAGATCGCCGCGACCGTTTTTGGCATTTTGCTCCGTCGAGGCCACAATGATTTGATAGTCAAGCTGTACGATGTCGTTTTCCGACGATGCGTATTGCCAGCTGAAGCGCGGTTGCGCCGTGGCCAAGGCCCTTGAGCCGTCCTGTTGCTCCACATTCGGGTTGGTGATGGTGATGTTGAGTGTGTTGCTGGTGCAAGATGCAAAGGCAACCAAGGATAGGATGAATAATGCTATGCGTTTCATGGCGGTATGTTTTATTCGAGGGTGAGTTTTTTGTATCCGTTCATCCGTTTCGGTTCAAAGCCCAAGTCGATTTGCTCGATGCCGTTGGCGTTGACCTTCAGCATGATGGATTCCATCGGCTTGAAATTCAATGTATAAGCCTCGCTCTTGCCGTGGTGGTTCACGGTGATGTCGCGGGTGGCTCCCTGGTCGGTGAAGGCGTAGCAATAATCCAACGGATATTCGATGGTCTGGGTCATGGGGTTGGCGACGAAGACATAGTAGGTGTCGCCGTCCTGACGGATCCAGAAGTTGGGGAGGTTTTCGCCATTGATTAAGGGATTAAAGTTGAGAGTTGAGAGTTGAGAGTTGAGAGTTGAGGGTTGAGAGTTTAGAGTTGAGAGTTGTTCGATAAGGGTTTCATATTCAGGGTGTTTCACCATGCCGGGTTCTTTGGGCATACGGGCCATGATGACGGGAAGACCTTCCTCGGCCAATCTGATGATTTCCTGCAACGCGCCGATTTCCATGTATTCCACATCGCAGAAAAGTGCCTTGAAGTCGGCATTGCCGCAATGCAGTGTGCCGTTCTCGAAGGTGGCGTCTTTCAGGAAATGCTCGTTCACCCAAAGGGGTTGCATCCCTTTGAATCGCTCCGGCGTGTTGATGAAGCGCATCTCGTACTCGCCCCAGAAGAAGGCTTTCACCTTGCGCATCGAGTCGGGATAGGCACCGCCCATCCAAGCGTCTTCGAGCGGCATGTAAACCGCCAAGTCGCTGTAGTTCTTGCCTTTACGCATATATTCCGACACGGTGGCCATATAGTTGTTGAAGTCGGTGAGGTTTTGGCCGCTGAGGTTGTTGAGTTCGCTGGTGCTGATTTGGCAGGTGGTGTAGAAGAAGTTGCTCGTGTCGCCCACATGGTTGAAGGGGAAGCCGTGCCAGATGATTTGGTTGGTGCCGTTGGCGAAGAGGGCGTCGCAGATGAGCTTGAGGTCGGCGATCTGTTCCTTGCCTTGGTGGGGGCTGTGGCCGCGACCGCGTTTGTAGAGCAGTCCCGTCCAGCCGTAGGCGCAGGTGAAGGTCTCGGCGGTGACGGCGGGTTTGTCGGCGAGGGTGGCCGCCGATGCCGCTATCTTGCTGAAACAAGGCTCATAGAGTATGGCTTCGGTCTCAGGCACATCGACCATCGTAAAGGCCGTGAGCAGGTCGGTGGGGGCGCCGCCGCATTGCGCTCGCGAGAAGGCTCCGACCGAGGTGGCGTTGTCGGCGAAAGGCCCGTAGAACTCGCGCAGCACATAGTCCGAGAGGGTGTGCATGTAGTCGTAGAACACCTCGGCGTTGGCTTCGTCCAACAGGGTTTTGTTCCTCATGTAAGGCTCGATGTCGTAGCCATGTTCCTGCATGAAGGTCTCGCCGAAGCCGGGGGTCCAGAGGTATTGCGTCTCCACCTCCCACGAATCGACGAACAAGCCCGACTTGGAGCCTTTGTAGGCCTCCGCCAAGCCCTTGTTCATCTTGTCGGCGTAGCGGAAGAAGGCGTTCTTGTCCAAGTGGTTGATGATGCGTGCCTCACGGGGGAAGTCCCACGTGTAGCCGCGCCGTGCCGACTCCACGGTCTGACCAGCCTCGCAAGCGGTGTTCTCGAAGTAGTTGCGCGTCTGGTCGGCATACGGCAAATCGATGTCGCTGAAGGGCCACAGGGTGCCGTAGGTGAAGTCGCAGCCGAGGCCGAGCGAGTCGGCGACCTTCTTGGCGTAGTTGACGCTGACGGCCCATTCGGGCGAGAGGAACTCGGGATGGACGGCGGTCGAGTCCAAGCCCATCGGGTAGATCCACGCGATTTCGACGCCGCCGAAGCCGTGGTCGCGCAGCCAGACGAGCTGCTCGCACACGTCGCGCCGGTCGATTTTGGAGGAGAACCACCACCAGCGGGTGTAGGGTTTGTAGGACGAATACAGGGACATCGCCTGCCCTTGCTCAGGCTCGTTTTTTGTTTTGTTGTCGCAGCCGGCGAATTGAACTATCATTGCGGCTAAGACCAAGATAATCAGACTTTTTTTCATGGTGTGTTGTTTGTTAGATATTTGCTTGTTATTTAATCATGCTTTTAGACCCGATAGGACAAATGGGAGAAATCCCATCAAGTTGCCCGACATGTGGACAATGATAGCAAAAGCGTGGTTGTCGTATTTTTCTTGATAATATCCTGCGACGAGGCCAAGAACTGTAGTAAAAGCGACCATTCTGATCACAAATAGCGCACTGATTCCTGACTTTATGAGGATAAGGTGTGCCAATCCGAAAGTCAAGGCACTGATGGCCACGGGAAGGCTGATTCTTCTGTGAAACATCGTAAAACCTTTGGCGTTCAATGGCTTTAAAAGGTTTTGCAAGAATCCGCGAAACAGAAACTCTTCTGCGACGCTGGCGAGGATGAAGTCAAAGAGGAAGAATTGCACAACTGAAGCATTGGCCACGGCAGGATGTGCATCCGCCTTGCCGCTTATTGCGATGGTCAACATGCCCAAAACCATGTTAATCACGACGGCGGATAGGAAGCCAAAGAGAATGGACCTCAGCATTTGTTTGAACCGAGGCGTGGCAATCCGATAGTTCACATGTTTTTTTAACCCCAAAATCAAGCCGATGGACAAAAGTAACATGATGACATGGGTCATGAAGGAACTGGCTAAGAAAGTCGATGGCCAGATTAGTCGGCTTCCCACCATTGTTGAGACGGCGAATACTGCTATAGTGAGCAATAATCCATCGATGATGCGTTTTCGATTGTCCATTTTATTCTGTTTTAAGGTTGGTCATGATAATGAATCAAGTCGCAAAAAAACAATAACTTTATCATTTACGTTTCAATTTTCATGCGACAGCCTTTCTTTGACGAACTCCTGAAACGTCAGGATGCGCGAGGCGTTCTCCTTGCGAAACAGCAGGTGCTCGAAATCCCGTCTCTTGCGGTTCATGTCAACCGACTGCATCTTGTCGGTGATGTTTTGCAGCAGATCTTCCGGCGTGCTGATTCCGACCCGTTTCTTGAGGAAGTCGTAATCCGGCTGTGTGTATTGCCACAGGAACATCGCATCGTAGAAGTCACGCCCCTTGCTGCGGGAAAGGATGGCGGAGAGTTTCATGGAGAGCAAGACGGCGTCGGGCGGTGTCGGAAACAGGAAGCGGAAACCACATCCTTCGATGGTGGACATGACCCTCTGGTAGTCGATTCCCTGGTCTTGTGCTTCCATCTTGATGAGGAAACGCTCCTCGCGGTAGCCCGAAAGGTTAAGGCTGAAAAGCAGTTCAGGAAAATAGAAATTCCGTCGGAAGGCCGTCAGCCTACTGTTGTCCTTGTCGCGAGCCTCCATGGTAAGGCCGGTGCCGTTCAGATAGCCAATCACCTTGTCCGTCATCAGCATGAACTCATCCTCTGAAAGCCCCTTGTGGTCGAAATCCAGATCCTCGCTGAATCGGTCGATGCCCCTCACCAAACGCAAGTTGCTTCCTCCGATGAAAACGATCTTGTCAACCCACGGACTCGTGGAAAGGTAGTCGAGAATCAGCAGTTGAATATATTCCCTGAGGGCATAGCGGCTGAATCCGGGAACGGCCCTAAGGTTATGCGGAAAGAAAGCCGAGATTTGTGTCAGACTAATCATACATCGTAAACCTTATATAGTGTGTTCATTCTTTTTGTAAGCGACGTGTCCGCAAGACGGTCAAGATATTCGTCCATCCGCTCACTGCTGAACTCGCTTGCCATGAAGTCATCATCGAGCCGCAGTTCCTCCATGTCCTCTTCCGACTTGTATTCGCGGTTCAGGTAGAGCAGGTCGAGCAAGGCCTTCTCTGGTGTGGCGATGAAGATGGGCGGCAGACCCGCCTGTCCGGACAGCTGGGCATCCGCCGCCTTGATGTCGTAGCCGAACATCATGCGGGGGTGGACATTGTGGTAGGAAAACTGGCCGGCAGCATTTTCCGTATCCCATGTCTTCAGCGAGGTGACGCTGGTCAGCTGCACCACCGTCTCCGGAATCATGTCGTAGAACGCCAATGCCGAGTGCAGGCTGATGTACGACGGCTTGTACATCTTGTTCGCTGCGAACATGCCGAACCCAGGTCTTTGCAGCCATTCAGGGAAGGCATACATTCCGTTCTTCAGCCGCAATATCAGGCCGCGTTTTGTCCATCGGCCGAGATTATTCTTGTCGAAGGGCTTCATGACGGCATTCACCTGACTAACCGTGAAAATGCCTGCATCGAAGAACTGTTGCCTGAATGATAGATACTCCATCTCTGTGCCTTTATTTCTATTTTTCCGCAAAAATACGGAATTTTGGAAACATAACGCTATTTTTGGCGAATAATCTTATACCCTCATTCATAACTTTCCGAGTTGAGTTGCTACACTATAACCCAAACACCTCCGCCAGCTCCTGCATTTGCGCGTCGCTCATGCCTTCGGGATTGAAGCCCATGCTGCGGGCACTCATGTAAATCTGCGCGGCCTTGTTGAGCACATCTACTTGGTCGAAGGCGGCCATGATGTCGGTATCGACGGCAAACACGCCGTGCTTCTCCCACATTACCACGTCGTAGCCTTCGTTGAGCCTGTCTAAGGTGGCTTGTGCCAACGCCACGCTCGACGGCAGCAGATAAGGCACGATGCCAAGTCCCTTGGGGCAGAAGGCCCGCGTTTCGGGAATCATCGACCAGAGGAGCCGCGTGAGCACGTCTTTCTCCAAAAACGGCCTGTGGTGCGTCATCGCCACGAGTTCGATGGGGTGGGTGTGGAGCGAGGCTTTGTAGGGCGAGCCTTTGGCCATCAGGTCGTTGTGGACCATAAGGTGCGATGGCAGCTCGGAGGTGGGCTTCACGGGCTTGTCGGCGATGATTTCGTAATGGGCGCAGTCGTCGGTGATGCGGATGATGCTGCCGTTGTCCATAGGCCAACGAGCGAGGTCGCGCATACGGCGGTTGGTGCCTTTGCAGAAGAAATAGCAGCCTTTCAGATGCGGCAAGGTCGTTCCGATTTCGATTGGTGGTGTAGGGCTGTCACACTGTGGCAGCCGTGCTTGTAGGGCTGTCACACTGTGGCAGCCGTACAAATAATTGATTTGATCGGTAATATTTACGACGATGTTGCCGCCGTTGCGCTCGGCCCAGCCTTTTTGCCAGAGATAGCCCGCCACCTCCGCCACTTGGTCGATTTGGTGTTTCAGTTCGGGGTTGTTGTTCAGTATGCTTTTCATTTCAATATTGGTTCAATAGTTTTACTTGGAATACACTACTTAAACGCTTTTAACGTCATGGCGGAGGAACATCCGCCATCTCCTGTACGGAAGGGTGTCCCTTATCGCTCAGGAGATTGCGGGTCAAGCCCGCAATGACGGTTAATGGCCGAGTCTTGTGTCTCGCAGTCTTGCGTCCCGCAGTCTCGCGTCCTTTAATACTCCTCTCCATAACGTTCCTTGGTGATTTGCGCCAACGACTTGCCGCGCGTCTCTGGACAGCCGATGAAGCCCACGACGAGCGAGATGAGCAGCAACGCTATCATGCAGTAGGCCGCTACGGTGAAGCCCTCGCCGTTCTCGCCGTAGATGTAGGTGAAGGTCAGGCCCCAGACGGCTGACAAGCCCCTGACGACGAAGAACATCAGCCCTTGTGCGCCGGCGCGGAACTTGGCGGGGAACAGCTCCGAGCCCCACAGGGCGTAGAAAATCTGCACCGACAAGCCGCCTTCGATGCCCCAAAGGATGGTGAAGAGCCACAGTCCGGCGGTGCCGTTGACGCCTACCGTCACGATGATGACCCACGCGCTGATGGCGATGAGCAAGCCCAAGACATAGATCAGCTTGTGGCTCACCTTGTCGATGACTTTCGAGGTGACGAAGGTCACGGCCACAATGATGGCCCATTGGATGCAGTTCATCCAGTTGGCCTGCTCGTTGCTGATGCCGCCCGCTGTTTCGTAGATGTGCGGCTGGAAGAAGCCCAAGACCGATGCCACGAGGTTCCAGGTCAGGTAGATGGTGGCAAGGAACGCGGCGGTCTTGATGGCGGTCTTGTTGGTGAACAGCACCTTGAAAGCGTGCCAAAGCCCCGTGTTCTCGCCTTTGGCCTTGGCGGTCTCTTGGCTGACTTTCCACTCGTTGCTTTCTTCGAGTTTGCGCTGCATGTTCCAAGCGATGAAGGCCACAATCAGCAGGGAGCAGAACACGATGCGTGAGCTGAACACGTTGACGGCGGCTTGCGACAAGTCGGCGCCACCGATGGCGTGGGCGATGCTTTCGACCCAGCCGAACAGGTAGCCGTCGGGGGCGAAGAACATGCCCAACAGCAGGATAATCATCGGGCCGATGCCCCACGACATCTGTGAGATGCAGATGTTGCGCCCACGGTTGTTGGTCTCGGAGCTTTCGGAGATGTAGGTCCACGAGGCGGGTACGCCGATGCCTACCGAGATGCCCGTGATGAGGAATCCCGCGAGCAGCATCGGGAAATTGGCGGAGAGCATGATGAGCAGCACGCCCAACATGTAGACCAGCAGGTTGTAGGTGTAGATGAACTTGCGTCCGTACTTGTCGGCCAAGAACCCTCCGATGATGGCGCCGAGGGCGGCACCCAAGCAGTTGGCACTGATGAAGTTGAGCCATCCCAAATGCACTTCGGTCAGGCCAAGGTATTTTTGCCAAAGCGTCAGGCCGCTGGCGCCTGCGACGATGGCACCGGCATCGAGATAGTTGGTCAGCGATACCGCGATGGTGCTTTTTAGACTTCCTTTACTCATGGTTTTATCGCTTTGATGTTACTTCCTTTTCATAGTGTTGTATGCATCCAATGAACTCCTCGCCGACGGGCACGCCGTTCTTCAGGTTGAAGTAGTCATAGACGGCGCCGAAGGGCAGCGACTTCATCTCTTCCAACAGGGCCAACTTCTCGAAGCCTTGGCCGTTGTCCTCGTAGCGGCGCAGGATGTCCAACGGCTCCAACAGGGCTTGCAGCAGGCACTTCTGCGTGGCGCGGGTACCGATGACGTATGCCCCTATTCTATTAATGGAGGCGTCGAAGTAGTCGAGTCCGATGTGGGCGCGGTGGAGGGCTTCGGCGCGGACGATCTCTTTGAAGAGGTCCAAGGTCTGGTCGTTCATAATGGTGACGTGGTCGGAGTCCCAGCGGATGGGACGGCTGACGTGGAGCATCAGCTCGGGCACATAGAGCAGGAGCGACGCTACCTTGTCGGCCACGTTCTCGGTCGGCTCGTAGTGGCCTGTGTCTAAGGTGTAGATGACCTTGCGCGTGGCACAGTAGCCTTCGTAGAAGTCCATCGAGCCGACGGTGAAGCTCTCCAAGCCGATGCCGAAGAGCTTGGCCTCGACGCACGACTTCATGTCGGGCAGTTGCTCGGCTAAGATTTCGTCGAGCGAGGCGGCGAGCAGCTCACGGTAGCGTTTGCGCTCCACGGTGATGTCTTTCTGTCCGTCGTGTACCCAGATGTTCATGATGCAGGGGTCGCCTTGCGCCTTGCCCATGGCATCGGCGATGCGGCGGCAGCGCTTGGTATGCTCAATCCAAAAACTGCGGATGGCGGGGTCGGGGTTGGCGAGGCTCAGGTCGCCGCTTTTTGGGTGACCGAAGGAGGTGCTGTTGAAGTCGAGGTTCATCTTGACCGACTTGGCCCAGTCGATCCAGCTTTGGAAGTGTTCCACGCCCACTTGGTCGCGGTCAACGAAACGTCCGCCGAAGTCGCCGTAGATCTCGTGCAGGTTGACGCGCTGCGTTCCGGCGAGCAATGAATTGACAAACTCAAGGTCGTGGCGTACCTCGTCGATGGTGCGGGCGCGGCCCGGGTAGTTGCCCGTGGTCTGGATGCCGCCACTGAGTCCAGCGTTGCTCTCGAAGCCTAATACGTCGTCGGTCTGCCAGCAGTGCAGCGAGATGGGGGTTTGTTCCAAGATGGCGATGGCCTTGTCGGTGTCGACGCCGAGGGCGGCATAGCGCTCCTTGGCGATTTCGTAGGATTGTTGGATTTTCTGTGTGTTCATATTGTGCTGTGTTTAGGGCAGGGACTGACGTCGCCTGCTTGGTGATGTGTCGCCCCTACGGGGCTGAGGTTGGCGCAAAGATAGTGATTTGTTCCGTTTTTGTCCTTTATTTCCGCTCAAAAATGTCATCTTTCGCTTCGCCGTCGGGTTCCATGACCGTCAATTCGCTGATATTATGGTTGTTGACATCGTCCATCACGATGGCGGTGCGATAGTCTTTTTTCAAGGCTTTCAGCGAAATGTTTTTCATGGTAAGGCCGTCAACATGGCGGATGAAAAAGCCCCAAGCGGGCAGTTCCATGTGTTGCGAGAACTCGGGATAGGCCTTGGGCATCTCCGGCACCTTGTCGAGTTCGTCGAGGCCGACATGGGCATAATGTAGGTCGCCGCCGCCGGGGAAGACGACCTCGATGTTCTCCAAAGTGACATTTCTGATCTTGCTGTCTTTCAGGCCGATGATGCCGCATGGCGAGATGTTGCGCGGCAGGTCTTCGACGGGGCCTTCGTATTCGTAGCCGGTGTCGGGTTTGGTGGCGGCCACTTCGCAGTACAGGTTGCGGATGGTGATGCCGTCCATCGAACTCGGTTTGTCGCGGCGGGCACCCACGTTGAGGTAGATGGCGTTGCCCACGTTGGTGGCGTAAAGCGAGTCAACGAGGATGTTCTCACAGATGCCTCCGTCGACGCTTTGGATGGTGACGGCGCTGCGGTAGGTGTCGTAAACGGTGTTGTTGACGATGCGCACGTCCTTGAAACCGCCCGCGCCCATGGTGCCGAACTTGATGCCGCTCGCGCTGCTGCGTGCCGTGCAGTTGCGCACCTCGATGTTTTTGCACAACTTCTTGGCACTGTGCGACTTGAGGCAGATGGCATCGTCGCTCGCGTTGACATAGCTGTTGGTGAGCACAAAGCCGTTGCAGTCGACGATGTCGATGCCGTCGTTGTTCCAAAAGGCGGTGCTTTGGATGCGCACGTTGTTGACCGTCACGTTTTCGCATTGGTCGTACATCGTCACCCAGTTGGCGGCGTTGCGGAAGGTCACGTTGTCGACCTCCACGTTCTTGCACTCCCTGAAAATCAACAGTCTGGGACGGAAGCCTTCGGCCACGCGGTCGTTTCGCAGGCGGTCGTCAAGGATGCCTTTGTGTACGAGGTCGGTGCAGTTGTTGCCCAACTCTCGCCCTTGTCCGTCGATGACGCCGCCGCTGTTGTAGTAGCCGATGAGCCTGATGTTTTCGACGCCTTCGGCCATGATGAGGGCGTGGTCGTTGGTGGCGTTGAGGCGGTCGTAGTCGAAGGGATTGGTGCTGCCGACGAGCACCGCGCCTTCCACCAACTCGATGGTGACGTTGGATTTGAGGTGGATGCTGCCTGTCAGATAACGTCCCACCCAGAAACGGAGCGTGCCGCCGCCTTGTTCCGCAATCCAGTCGATGGCATATTGGATGCTGCGGGTGTTCATCGTCACGCCGTCGCTGCGGATGCCGAACTTCGAGGCGTTGTAGGTGGGTTTTTCTTGGGCTTGCGTAAGGGCGGTCAACAGGACCAAACAGAATGTCAAAATCAGCTTTTTCATTGTATTTCAGGTTTGTATAGTTTCACGGGACCCATCATGCCCATCGGCTGCAAAGGCTGTTCCCGACGGGGATGGTTGACATAGATCCAAGTGGTCGGGTTTTCCTCGCGGCTGAAGGTCTTGAGGTAGTTGCCCATCGTGGTGGTGACGTGGACTTCAAGCGTGTTCTCGTTTTCGGTGAGGTAAGGGCTGAGGTCGTAGATGCGTCTGCCAAAATACTGTATGCCAGCGGATTGTCCGTTGACGACGACTTCCGAAACGCCTTCCACGAGGCCCAAGTCAAGGATAGCCTGCTGACGGCCTGACAGCAGGTTCAGGGTCTTCCGATAAACGATGGTTCCGCAGAAATGTCGGGTGGCTTCGCTGTCCTTCAAATCCATCAGCGTGTCGAAATGGGTCGTCGTGGTGTCGTGCAACAGGCTGTGGCACAAGGTGATGTCCCAATCCTTTGAAAGGTCGGTGGACTCCATCTTTTCCATTTGGGAATGAAGAGGTTGCCAAGGCGAAAGGTCGCGGGCTTTCTGTCTTGAGAACACAATCAGGCAGGACTCGACGGGGCCGAAGTCGAACCGGCAGCTGCCGTCCTCGTCCAAAGTCAGGGCACGGCGCTCGCCTGTCTGCAAGTCCCAAATCTGGGCTTGTCGCTTGTGGGTCAGGGCTTTGCTGAAGGTGATTTTGGTTTGGTGCGCTTGGTAACGGTGGCTGTTGCTGAGCAATATCATCTCGCTGCCGTCGTCGGTGGTGTATCGGTTTTGCATCAAGAAAGGGCTGGGGCTTTCGATGTCGATGTAATGGGGCAGGCTTTCGGCACGCATGAGGCTGTCGTACCACGCGATGAAGCCTTCCTTGGGCGGCTCGACGAAGACAAAACGCTCCTTGTGTTGCCTCATCTTGTCGATGGCGGTTTTCACCAAACTGTCGCGTTGGATATGGTTTTGGCGCAGACCCAAGGATTGGTATGGAATCGTGTCGATGCAAACGACTTTTCCGCCTGTTTCCACGAAATCCAAAAGCTGTTTTGCGGTCTCGGGGTGCAGGCTTTCCACGTCGATGAGCAGCAAGGTGTTGTATCTTCTCTGGTTGAAACGCAGTTGGCCTTTTTTCACCTCCGATTGTTGGATGATGTTTTCGCTCACATAGTCCACGCCTCCGCCGCATTTGTTGATGGCTTCCCAAATCAAGGTCTTGTAGGGTGCCCGGGTGGTGTTCGGGAAAGGCTCGTTTTGCATCCCGATAGTGCTCCACATGTCGTTTTCGGGGTTGAGGATGGCGATGTCGGCGTGATAGGTGCCGTGTCGCAAGGCATACGAAAGCCGTGCCTTGTAGTCGTTGTAGAGGTGGAAATAGGGCCACCAGTTGTTGCGCTCGCTGTAGAACGCGCCATAGCGCAGCCAGCCCGGGAAGGGCGCTTCGAGGTTGGGCGAATAGTTGAAGCCGTGGAAAACGCTGTGGGTGATGCCCGACATGGCCGACTGGTCGCCGCCGAGCTTGAGTTGGTCGAGGCTCATGTTGAACACGGTGTAGGTGTTGGTCATCTCTTCGCAGCTGACGGTGCGGTTGTCCGCGAGATGGGCTGCCGACGACACGAACTTGTTGACCATCGTGTAGGCGCGGCCACGACGGTAGTCGCTTTCCGACATCTCCTCGCCGGGTTTGTGTCGCAGCCAGTTGGTGGTCCACGACTCGCCTTCGGGGATGTCGTAGCCCATGGCGTTCTCCAAAGGATAGAGACCCCGTCCGTAGGCTTGGGCGCGGGCCTTCACGCCGAGGCTGTGGCACCAATCAATATAGGTGTCGGTGAAGCGTTCTTGCATCAGCTGGGCTTTGAAGTCCTCGAAGTCGTAACGCGCCCGCTGGATCTCTTTCTGGAACGCTTCGGTTGCCGGAACCACAGGGTCGTAGTTCAATGCGCTGCCCATCGAGCCGATCTTGAAAAGGATGAACGGCAGAAACGCTGTGATGTCGTAGCCGTAACGCTTCTCGAAGGCTTCGGCCATGTCGGAGGTCCAGTTGGCGCCTTCCAATTCCATGCTGTCGGTGAAGAGGGCGCGGATGTTGCCCCGCAACGGCCCGATTTGCGCCTCGATGCGGCCCGACATGTTGTGAAGGTATTTTCCGACGGCTTCGGTGTTGAAATGGTCGAGCACGGGACCGGCAGCGCCAGGGGCACCGTTGATGACCTCCAAAAACCCGTTGATCTTGACCAAAGCCGCCAAAGTGTATTCGCCTTCGGGCACGTCGATGGTGAAGATGGAATCGGCGTTCAGGCACTCGATGAAGTCGTTGGCGTTGGAGGCCGGATTGGGATACAACCGCAACAGCATCAATTCTTTGGTGTTACCTTTGTAGGGTGAACTCACCTTGGGCATGGCCTTCGCGCAGAGGCTGTCGCCCACAATCGTCAATACCGTTGGCCCGGTGACGGGTTCGGCATAGTTGACCACGATTTGCGCCCGCTCGTTTTCGTCCAAGAACTCGCCTCCGAAAGGCCAGCCCGAGCCAACGAGGAGGTCGCAGGTCATGTCGAGCCGCCGCGCCTCGTCGAAGCACACCTTCAGCATGTCGATCCATTCGGGACTGAGCCATTGCAACGAGGCTTTGCCGAGGCTGTCGCAATAGGAGGGGAAGGCGATGGGGTTGATTTCCACGCCCCCGATGCCGGCTTCCTTCAACAGGCGCATCTCGCGCACCAGCTCGTCGGCTTCCACCTTGTCGCCATTCCACCACCAGCGCACAAAGGGACGGTATTCCGAGGCGGGCTGCCGAAACGCTTGGTACATCTGTTCCGTGCCACTCGTGTCGTGTCTCGACCCGCATTGGCTCAGGGTCAGCCCAAGCAAAAGGAACAAGATGGGTCTATACAAGTGTTTCATGGCAGGAATGATGTTCTAATGCGTTAAGTAATAGGTAGATATTGTTTTACTTGGACGGTCTCGGCAATCTTCCTCCTCATCTCCCAACGGTCAGCGACCAATCCTGCTGCCTTGGCCTGCATCATCAGGTTGCCGATGGCGGTGGCTTCGGTCGGGCCGGCGATGACGGGCATCCCGATGGCGTCGGCGGTCCATTGGTTGAGCAGGGCGTTGGCCGAGCCGCCGCCGATGATGTGCAGCTTCTCGATCTTGAAGGGCGCCAATTCCTGCAACATGTCCAAGACCTCCTTGTAACGCTCGGCGAGGCTGTGGTAGATGCAGCTGAGCATCTCGGCGTCGTTGGCGGGCGCGGCAAAGCCTTGTTCGGCCAAGGCGGTTTGGATTTCCGTTTCCATGTCGGCGGGGTTGGCGAAACGCAGGTCGTCGGGGTTGATGCGGCCCGTGTAGGCTTTCGCCGATTGCGCCATTTCGGTCATCTCGGCGTAGGTGTAGTCGCGGCCTTGGGCCTGCCATTTCTTGCGGCATTGTTCCACGAGCCACATTCCCGTGATGTTCTTCAGGAAGCGCGTGGTGCCTTCAATGCCGCCTTCGTTGGTGAAGTTGAGCCTTGCCGACTGCTCGTTGATGATAGGTTCGGTCGTCTCGATGCCCATCAGGCTCCAAGTGCCGCTGCTGAGGTAGGCGAAATGCTCGTCCTCGGCGGGTACGGCGACGATGGCCGAAGCCGTGTCGTGGCCTGCCACGGCCACCACCGGCACCTCGCCCAATCCCGTCTCTTTGGCGATGCCGAAGCGCAGCTTGCCGACCACCTCGCCGGGTTGCACCATGTCGGGGAAATGGTTTTGGCTGAGTCCGACCACCGACAGCAGCGAGGGTTCGAGCCGTTGCGTCTTTTGGTCCATCAGGCCGGAGGTGGAAGCCACGGTGTATTCGCACACCTTGCCACGGGTGAGGAGGTAGGAGAGCAGGTCGGGCATGAAGAGGATGCGCTTGGCGTGACGGTAGGCCACGCTGCCTTCCTCGGCTTGGGCGAACATCTGGAAAATAGAGTTGAAGTTCAGAATCTGGATGCCCGTCAGCGCGTAGAGCTGTTCGTGCGGGACGACTTTATAGAACTTCTCTGGCACGCCTTCGGTGTAAGGGTCGCGGTAGGCGCGGGGCAAGCCGAGCAGCGTGCCGTCGTGCCCGATGCAGCCGAAGTCGACGCCCCATGTGTCGATGCCGATGGAGTCGATGGGGATGCGCCGCTTGCCCAAGTCGCCCAAGCATTTCAGGATGTGCTCGTAGATGCCGTAGACGTTCCAATAATACTTGCCCCCGATTTCGAGGGTCTGGTTGGGGAAGCGATAGACTTCCTCCATCGTGAAGCCGTCGTCGTTGAAGGTGCCGAGGATGGCCCTTCCGCTCGTGGCGCCACAGTCGAAGGCGAGGAAACGATGGGTTTTCATGGTGGGATTGGGGGATTTAAAATTCAAGATTTAAGATTTTGGGGTTAAAAGACCATTACGGCGCCGCCGCCTTTGGCGAGATGGACTTTCACCTTGTTGCCCATCACTTGTGCGGTTTCCGAAACGTAGTCTTGGGCTACGCGGTTGGCATTGGCGCCGTCGCGGAAGATGTGCCCCGACTTGGCTCCGAAGTTGGGCAAGACGGAAAGGTCAATCACGAGGTCGCGTTCTTCCCAGTTGGTGATGGCACCGATGTACCAGCGGAAGTCCTTGCGGCGGGCGATGACCAAGTATTCGCCCACCTTGCCGTCAAGGACTATGGTCTCGTCCCAAACGGTGGGCACATTGGCGATGAACCGCGTACATTCGTCTTCCTTCAGGTAGTTGCTCGGGCTGTCGCAAAGCATGTTGAACGGCGATTCAAAGATCACGTATTCAGCCAATTGTCGGCAGCGTGTGCCTTGGCTCATCGGCTCGGTGTAGACGGCCTTGAAGTTGCCCTTGTTGGCGTTGCGCATTGCGCCTTGGGTGTAGTCCATCGGGCCGGCCACCATGCGGATGAAGGGGATGGTGACTTCGTTGGTGACGAGGTCGCTCTCGTTGTCCCACTTGGCTTGTTCGAGTCCGTAGACGCCTTCGTGGTTCAGCACGTTGGGATAGGTGCGGTGCAGTCCCGTGGGCTTGTAGGCGCCGTGGAAGTCGATGAAGAGGTGATGCCGTGCGGCAGTCTCTGCCATGCGATAGTAGAAGTCCACAATCAGTTGGTCGTCGCCGTCCATGAAGTCGACCTTGAAGCCTTTCACGCCCATGTCGGCGTAGTGTTGGCACACATGTTCCATGTCGTTGTCGATGGCGGCATAGCCCACCCAAAGCACGATGCCCACGTTGCGCTCGCGGCCATAGTCCACCAATTCCTGAATGTCGATTTCGGGCACCACTTGGAAGAGGTCGGCCTTTTTGTTGACGGCCCAGCCTTCGTCCAAAATCACGTATTCGATGCCGTATTGCGAGGCGAAGTCGATATAATATTTATAGGTGTCGTTGTTGATGCCCGCAGGGAAGTCGACGCCATAGATGTTCCAGGCGTTCCACCAGTCCCAAGCCACTTTTCCGGGTTTGATCCAATCGACATCAGCGATGCGCGAAGGCGAACCTAAAAGGTAAACCAAGTCGCTGTCGGCCAATTCTTTGTCGTTTTCCGAAATGACGATGCATCGCCACGGGAACGAGCGTTTGCCATCGACTTTGGCGATGTAATTTTCGCGTTCCTTCACGAGCCATTGCAGGTTGTTGTGGCCGCCTTGTTCGCGCATTTTGGGATAGCCGGCATGCATAGCGGAAAGGCTGTTACCACCTTTTGGGTTGTATAGATACAGCCCCGGAAAGTCCTCCAAGTCGGCCTCGGTGATGACCGCTTTCTTGCCATCGTTGAGTTCGACCAACAAAGGCAGGAAAGCCAGTTTTTCTGAGTCCATTTGGCTCAGGTGGGTATGGGTGTAGGTGTTTTCAAACGAGTTGTAGAACTGCTGGCTGATGAGGTCGCCCTCTTGTCCGGCACGGCGCAAAACGTATGGGATAATGCCATGATAATCAGCGTCGAAATTGAAGTCTGCGGTCTCGTTTTCGATGATGATGGGCTTGCGGAAGTCGGTCTCGAAGCGGTAGGCCACGCCTTCGTCGTAGGCGCGGAAGACGACTTTGTAGTTGCCTTTTAAGTTGAGCGTCAGTTCGTTGTAGACATCGGGAATCTCGGCGCGTTTGTAGAGTTTGGTCTTCACGCTCTGGCTGACGGAAGCCGTCTTGGCGTTTTTCACGACGGGTTTCGAGCCGAGCGTTGTGCCGTCGGACAGTCGCATCCCGATGGCCGAAGGCGTTAACACACAGGTGTTTCCGTGCGTGACGGCATAGGTCAGTTGTTCGCCCGCTTCAACGGTGACGGTGATTTTCCCGTCGGGCGATTGCAAAGTGTATTGCTTTTGTGCGAAGGCGCTCACGCAAAGCATAAGGAGCGCAGAAAGAATAATGTTTTTGTTCATATTATGGGATGATTTATGGTGACAAAAGTACTAAAAAAAGTGCAATCCGAACAGACGCAAGATTACAAAAATCCGAGATTACGCCAGAAAACAGACATAAATTTTGGCGCAATCTGGCAAAAAATGCAAGATTACGCCAAAAACAATAGTGATTTTATTGATAATCAAAATATTACATTATTTAGATTTTATCCACTTCCCCGTCTCCACAAGGGTCGTTGAGCCAGCGGTCGTTGAGCCTGTCGAAACGCTGCTATTTGAAGCATAAACCTTCCAAACATAAACTCCCTCAGCCCAACCCCCAGCCTCAATCGCCGTCACGTTCCCCGTGAGGGCTTGGCTGTGGACGAGCCTGCCGCTCATGTCGTGCACTTCCACCCGCGCATCTTTCAATCCCGTCCTGATATTCAGCACATCCTTCCCTGGATTGGGATAGGCGATGGCCACCTTCAAGCCGTTGTCGTGGGCTTCGTCGATGCTGAGAAAAACCTCGGCAGGGAATCTGACAACTGCAGAACTCCTTTGGCTCAATTCATCCAATTTCTTGGAGTCAACTGTTAATAAAACTCCTCCGTCATTTGTTAAGATGATGCTCTCTGCGCAATGCCAAATACGGTCAGAATCGGTGCCATAATACACTTCGGTGATAGTGTTAAAGTTCCTATCCAGCTTTTCGATAACAACCCATGAGTCGTTTGGCGTAACAAAACCCATTTTCAACGAATAACAGAAATATACGTTGTCTCCGTCCACATCTACCGCCCTTGGAGCAACATAGTCAAAATCGGCAACACCTCTAACGATTTCGCGAATGACTGGTACTATGTTTTGTGTGCCTTCAATGTCATCATCCATCTCATACAAGAAACAATCATCATAATTAGGATCGTAATACCTGCTTGTTCGAGTGGATAGATAAGTCGTGTTGTGATTGCTTCGCATAACAGAAATGTCATCAAAAAGGAACTGGCCATTGCCATTTCCTCCAGGATGCACAAGAGCCCTTGTCCATACCAAGTTAAGGTCATTATCCAAATAAGCCACCGTTCCTGCATAATCTCGTGTCATGACATTTTCAGGTGAAGGTGGTATATTATTCCAGTTCGCATAGTAAATGTACCCCGAATCGGTTTTTACCAATTGCTCGCGCCAAAACAACATCTGCCAAGGTTGTCCCGAATATGGTATTTCATAGCCGACATTGGCCAGTAACTCGCCTTCAAAACTCATCCGAAAAAAGAACAATGAATCCTGGCCGTGAACACTGTCGTTATCCTTGCTGACATTTTTAGTATATGCTCCTACAATATTCCCTTCGTCAAGAATTGCCGAATGGATATGAATACTCCCGCTTGCTTCGCATGGAGAGTAATTGGATTGTCCGTCGGCTATGTCAACAGGAAAACTATACTCAAAACTATCAACTATTTCCAGATTATCATTGAGCTTATACAACCCAAGAATGGCATCCGTAGGAGGATTATCATAGTTAAGGAAGTAGTTGAAATAGTCTTGATTATGATCAGGGCTATAGGACATCAGTGCAAAGACTTCGCCATTCTCGTTTTCAAAAACGTATGGATTATAGGACGACCCCCAATATCCAGGTCTGAAATAGCCGGTTTTCGCCAGTTCATCGCCATTGGGCGACAAAGCTATCAATGCGTTGTGTGGTGGATAAAAACCTTTGTTCGTGCCATCGTTGTAAAGAAACGAGGCGCTAACAATGATACGTCCATCGGATATCTCATAAGCACAATACTGGCGAATCATAACAGAATCCGACATTTGATAAGGAATGGCATATTCCCATTCCTGCCCGAAGGCCTTTCCCCCGAAAAGCATAGCGATGGCTGCGGCCATCATTGCAAATTTGGTTGTTGTTTTCATAACGTGATGATTTAAAAGTTTACAGCGGACAAAACTATAACAAAATCCTGCCGAAAAAACCAGCCCCAAGGCCAAATCCACTATTTTTTCGGAAGTCAGCATTGAAACTCAATGGATTGCGGAAACAAAATCCACTAAAAAGTTTTGGGGAATCCATTTGAAAACAATGTAACAACCTTGTAAAGCACACGAAAGCGGTCGTTAATATGATAAAAACAATAGCTCTACGACCGGTTTCGTGCATTTTTTTCATTACGGTTTGAAGAAAAAAAGTATCTTTGCCGCCAATAACTTGATTGAACAACAAGACACTATGAACAAGATTTTCATTGGACGCGAGAAAGAACAGCAACTGCTGAAGGAATACATCGACTCTGACCAGTCTGAGTTTATTGCCGTATATGGCCGTCGACGTGTGGGAAAGACATTCCTTATCCAAAAGGTCATAGGCGATGGATATGCTTTTTATGCTGCCGGCATGAACAAGGTTTCGATGCGCATCCAATTGAAGAACTTCATGCAGGGTATCAAGAAACATCGTCCCGAAATGCCTATGGCCACAACCTGGCTTGACGCTTTCTTGGCATTGGAAAATTATTTGGAGTCGCTACCAGAAGGCAAAAAGATTGTCTTCATCGACGAGATGCCTTGGATGGACACTCCGCGCTCCAATTTCATCAGTGGCTTGGAACACTTCTGGAATTCGTGGGCATCATGGCGGGACGACATCAAACTGATTGTTTGCGGAAGTGCAACATCCTGGATTATCAACAATTTGATCAAAAACAAAGGAGGCCTTCACAACCGAGTGACACACAAAATACCATTGAAGCCTTTCAGGCTAAAAGAGTGCCGCACCTATTTTGAAGCACGGGGATTCCGCTTGTCAACCAAACAGATAGCGGAGTGCTATATGGTTCTTGGTGGCGTACCTTTCTATCTGTCGAAGATGAACAAAGGCGAAAGCGTGGCACAGAATATCGACAGGTTGGTTTTCGCCGATGACGGTGAACTGCACGATGAGTTCCAAAGCCTTTACGACTCGCTTTATAAGAATGCTGCCAACCATATCAAGATAGTCACAGCATTGGCCGCAAAAGGGAAAGGATTGACAAGGCAAGAGATCATAGAAAAGACAAAACTCTCCGACAACGGGAAGTTTTCATTGATGCTCGAAGAACTTGAAAGTTGCGGGTTCATTCGCAGTTACGAGCCCTTCATTATGACAAATGGACGGCAGGCGAGCCAAAACGCCGAGCAACGCAAGAGTACCGACACGCTTTACCAACTTATCGATGCGTTTACCCTCTTCCACTTTCAAGTGGCGAAAAAAGCGGACGCACACAATGCCCATTTTTGGTCGAACAACCAGAACTCACATATTTATAGCACTTGGAGCGGTCTGTCGTTTGAAATGCTATGCCTGAACCATGTGGAACAAATCAAGATGGCATTAGGTATTTCGGGCATAAACGCCAACGTCTTTTCATGGTTTGGCAAGGGAGACCAGCGTTCAGCGCAGATTGACATGCTTATCGACCGAGCCGACAAAAGCATCAATATTTGCGAAATGAAGTTCTGGAACAAACCCTACACGATGACCGCACAAGACGAGGACGACATCGAAGGCAAGGTCTCTACGTTTCTTGAGTCCACACGAACAGACAAGAATGTCATAGTGACCATGATAACGACAAAAGGCATAGACAGGAACGAACATTCAGAGTGTATCCAGCGTGAAATTGTCTTGGATGAGTTGTTTTGTTAGAAGGTTCTTCATTCCTTCACCCACTTCCCCGTCTCCACAAGGGTCGTTGAGCCTAAGGCCCCTGAGCCAGCGGTCGTTGAGCCTGCCGAAACGCCGCTGTTTGAAGCATAAACCTTCCAAACATACGTCCCTTTCGCCCAATCTCTGGCCTCAATCGCCCTCAGCACCCCGGTGGTTTGGGCCGATAAGGGACACGATAGA
>CALFIT010000210.1 GCA_937877465.1 uncultured Bacteroidales bacterium
TGAGGTTCGTGCGCAAGTCGCAGGTGGCGCGGTAAAGCTCCACGTTGTCGCGGACGATGAAGGTGCGCGTGGCGGTGCCACAAGGCCCAGTGATTTCGACGGAGTAATCTCCTGCTTCCACGATGTCAATTGTCCTCGTCGTTTGGCCAGTTGACCACTGGTAAGTGTAGTAAAACGGCCAATCAATAGTGTCTTGACCTACTGCTTCAAGCACATCTGTCTCTCCTTGATGTTTCCATTCATGGCGTATGAAACTGCTGGGTACTGGCGAGTCGACGTACTCAATATGCAAAGAATAATAGAACTCTTCGCAACCATGGTAGTAAATTGCGAAATTGGTGTTTCCAAGTTCAACTGGATCAATTACAAGAGGATTGTCCCAACTTTGTCCAATACTACCAGACCAACGAAAACCATCACATCCCTCTTGGGCATAGATGATTACGCGTTGATGGTTTGCAAGGCAGAGCAACATGGGTGACTCGGGTTGATCGGCGATATGCAAAATGATATCGTCTTGGGCAAAGGTCGGCATGATGAGACCGACCAACATCGTTGTAACAAGTAAGAGTTTCTTCATTTTTTGTTCCTCCTTTTTTTTTAGTTTGACATTTAGGTTGTTGTTTTACAATTGATTTTCAACCATTTTCCCCAACAGCTCAAAAAGGAAACAACAATGACAATAGAAGAGAGTGGAGCCATTCATCTTTGCCATATCCCTCTTGGTTGGGCTTGGACTCCCTTGTTTATGCAGATATGGAATTTGATTAACTCCACTTGCAGTATCACATGGATATATGAATATACTACAAGCAAGCAATCATTTTCTCTAATTCCTGCATAATCTTCTGTGAAGTGTCCAAGTTCACCAAGAGCAGAATCAAGCGAAAAATGCGCTTTCTTCATCAATCCCGTTTTCTCTCGGGATGACGGTTGCAAAAATACACAAATTTTGGATTGCACAAGGGAAAAAGAAACAATTCTTGAAAAAAACTATTAAGAACCATAATTTGCTTTAGATTTGTTTCCATTGAAAGCCAACACCTTACCCGACAGCAAACGACAACAAACGACTACAGTCGACTACAAACGTTTAATCAACGGCTTGGTCTTGACAAAGGTTGTTACTTTGCATCGTCAAAACCGATGGTTCGACAAGCGCACCAACCGGTTGATGACAAAACAAATCAAACTTATTCATTCATTAATTAAACACACACACATTATGAGTACAATGAGAAATTCGGTCATGTTAGTTGGCCGCCCGGGTGCAGAACCTGAAGTGAAGAGTTTTAGCAACAACAACAAAGTGGCGCGTTTCCGCCTCGCCGTCGACGACCGCCGCATGAACGCCAACCGCGAATGGGTGAACGACACGCAATGGTTCACGATGGTGGCTTGGGGAAAATTGGCCGAGCGCGTCGAGAACAACGTGCACAAAGGTCTTCGTGTTGCCGTCAACGGCAGCCTGCGCAACAACGAATGGACCGACGACAAAGGCCAACGCCATTCTAATGTTGAGATTTGGCTCAACGACTTGGTCTTGATGGACCGCGTCAAAGACTGACAAAGACAGCGAAAGGGGCGGCATTTGCCGCCCCTTTCGTTTTATCCTGAAACCATGAACACCCGCGCGTCCTTCCACTTGCTGTGACGCAGCATCTCGTTGGTGAAATGCGTGCGGCTGCCCACCTGTTCGAGCAGCTCCTTCGCCTTGTCGAATTGGCGCAGCTCGCGGTAAATCTCAGGCACCTCCAAGTCGATTTGCTCTTGGGGGTGCTTTTCCAATAGGGCCAATAGGCGGTTCAGGTTGTCGGTGAAGCCTTTGTAATTCTTGAGAAACAGTTTTTCCCCTTCGAGAATCATCTTGCGGTTGCATCGCCACACGCCGAAGCTCATGAAGCCGGTGAGCCAATACTTCAAGCGTATGTGCTGGTGATTGCGGTGCAGGTCGTTGTAGGCCCACCAAAGGAAACGGCGCAGATAGATCTCCTTCTTCGGGTCGTAGTGGCTTTTCTTCAGGAAAGTCTTGTAATGGTCAATCAACGCCATCTTCCCTTTGTTGTCGGAGAAGCTGATGCCGAAGAAGCGCCATGTGTTCCACGAGTAGACCTCCGCATCGGGCTTCTCGAAGGTAATCAACGGCTCCACGGGGTTCTCGACCCAAAAGACATGGCCGCACGAGGGGCATTGTATCATCTTTTGAGGCGTGGTGATCAGGTTGTCGTTCAGCACCTTGCCGTCGGAATACAAGATGGCCTCGTTGACCAACTCGGCCTTCAGGTTGCGACCTTCGAGCCAAGCCTGGCAATGGGGGCATTGGAAATAATACGAATCGAATTTCAGCATCTTGTATCCATTGTTTCGGGCGGTAAAAGTACGCTATTTTTCATTTCCTACCGTAATCGGCGGGGATTTCGCCCCAAATTTCTGTCTTCCACTTCAAGACGGGCACTTCGACGGGGTTGTCTTGCAGCCATTTCTCGGCGCGAGCGACGAGTTCGAAGAGATTGGCGTTTTGGGCGTTAGGCTCAAGTTTGGTCTTGCATTTCTTCTGCCTCACCCAAAGCTGGGCGTTGACCGAGTCACTGTAGATAGGATAATGCCAGCCGTGTTTCTTTTGCAGCGCGAGGGCGTGTACCAAGGCCAAGAACTCACCGATGTTGTTGGTGCCTTTGGGGAATACCGGACTCTTGAACAACGGCGTCACCAAGGCGGGTTGCGAGCCGAAATCAGCGAAAACGCCTTGATACTCCATCTTGCCCGGATTGCCCGAGCAGGCGGCGTCGACGGCGATGGCGGGAGTGAGAGGCCGCTCCGTTGCCGCCGAAAGGTCGACGACAGATGCCGTTTCCTTGCCCCAATAGCCTTCCGGCCCATTCCTGAAAGCCGTTTCGGCACTTTGCAGGTCGGGGAAGCCTTTGTATTTGGCGCCGTTGCAGCCCATGACTTCCTTTTTGCAAACGTCCCAGTCGCTGTAAATGCCTGGATGCCGTCCACTCCAAACGACGTAATACTTGTTTTTCGCCATGGCCTACATTTTTACGATTCGGCCTTCTTTCGCCACGGGCACGGTCGCCACGCACCCCGTTTCCAAGCAAAAGCGGATGTCGTCGTAGAAGCCGAGCGTGAACAGCCGCTTCAAATGGTGGCATCCCGAAAGCGCACCTAACAGGTTGACTTTGTGTTCGTTGTAGTAATCGGACAACAACAGGCCCAAGTCGTCAGTCTCGACCTCGGTCTGCTGCCGCAAAAGCGCGATGAGCATTCCGGCGCAGAGCCCGTCGTCCAACGAAAAGCGCCCGAGGATGATTCTAAATCAGGAACTAAATTAGGACTTTTTATTAAAAAACCTTTTTTCGATTTATTACCACTTATATTATTTTTAAATGAATTATTAATAGAATCTTCTGATTCATTAGTAAATGTTCTATAATTTGTTTTTAGTTTATTTTTATTTTTACTTGATATATATGAATTCATAAGTGTATTTTTTTTCATTTTTTCTTTTATACTTTGGTTAAATTCATCTTCATATAAATCTCCACTTGTATATATAGATATATGCTGTCCTTTTTTATTGCTATAATAATTATCATCCGTATTCATCATTGGATTATTTCTGATAAAAGCACTTTTATTATTTTTGTTATTATTATTCCCATTATTTCCATATTTTTTAAAAACAACTTGTTCGCCAAGATCTAAAAACATAGGTTCTATACCTAATCCAGAATTTATAGAAACTTCATAAAAACTTAAACCATAACTATCAGCTAAGGCTTTAGCTTCTTCATAATTGACTTGACGATTTGATGAATCTGATTCATTTCCTACCATTACCATTGGAAAGTCATATTTATTCATTGACATTATTTTATGCAAATTTGATTTTAATATATTGAATGAATTTCTATCACAAACACTGTATAATAATATTATTCCTTGAGCAGAGGAGAGACTTTTATTAGAATATGAAAATATTTTACTTGCTGAAGTTTTATCATATATTTTCATATTTACTGTTTCGCCATGGATTTCTATGCTGTTCATTATATCTGTGATAAGATCGGAAGAGCGTCGTGTAGGGAAAGAGTGATTTAATTTCTTTAATTGATTTATTGCAAATTTTTTTTTAATTAATTTATGTATTCGAGCTTCTTTTTCTGATTTGACATTTCCTAATAAAATGACATTAAAGGGTTTTGGCTCTTTTTCTTCTTCTCTGTTTTTTTCTTTCATTTTTATCTCAATTAAAAAATTTAAATTATTTAATAATTTTTAATTCTGTATTTGGAAATAGCTTGAATTTATTGGGGATTGGGGATTGGGGATTGGGGATTGGGGATTGGGGATTGGGGA
>CALFIT010000211.1 GCA_937877465.1 uncultured Bacteroidales bacterium
GCTTGATTTTCTCCGCGCCCTTGCCGATGGCCAGCATTAGCAATGGCTCGTATGGCAACTGGAAATGCTCGGTGAGCTTCGCCTTGTTGAAAGCCCCAATCATGATGCCGTTCAAGCCCATTTCGGTGGCTTTCAGCAACATGCTCTGTGCCGCAATGCCGAGGTCGATGTCTACGAACTTCGTTTCGGGCACGGTGCTGCATATAAGGATGAACGCCTCGGGTTCCGTGCCCTCGAAGGGCAGATGCAACTCGGGCAGCAAGCCGCCGAGTTTCATGTTTTGCAGGATGAAGTCGGCTCCTGTTTCCTTCGTAACCAACTTGAAGCGAAGCACTTGCTGATTCTTCGCGGAGGCGATTTTCGTGTTCACCGCCACGATGCGCTCCAGCATCTCGCGCTTCACGATAAAGTCTTTCCGATAGCCGCGATAGCTGCGGTTTTTCTCCAACAAGGTTTCCAATGAGGTGTGGCGCACCACGGTCTTCTTGGCACCTTTGCCAAAGACCTCTTCATAGCGTTTTTCTAAGTATCCGTCGGCCATACGATTTGAGATTCAAAGATTTAAGATTTAAGATTTAAAATTTAGAATGGAGTATCATCCATTTGAATTGCAAAATTACGGTTTTTCCGCCAAACGTTTTTGTTGCATCGTGCTTTTTTCGACGGCGAATTGAACGAATGAAGCGAATTTTCTTGAAAAATCCCTTGCTTTTCCCAAAATAACCGTACTTTTGCAAAAGTTTAGCATATATATCAATTTTTCTGTCTATTTTTGCAACGTCATGAAAAAGAAAACCTTGAAAAAGGCTATGTGAGCATTGAAGAAAAAGCGTTGAACAACATTGAAGACATAACTTTCGAGATATGAAGAACAAGCAGGAATGGTTTGAGAGCAAAGCGGCGGCTGTGTCGCCTGAGATTATGTCGGAAGTACAGATGTCAGCCGACATTATCGAGAGAATCGACACGCTCCTAAAAGAAAAGAAGATGACACAGCGCGACTTGGCACACAAGATGGGTAAAAGCGAGGCCGTGGTTTCACGTTGGATAACAGGCTTCCCCAACTTCACCCTACGTTCACTTTCGCAACTTTCGGCCGCACTCGGTGAACCTCTCATCAAACTAGCGGAATAGGATTAACACAAAGCCATTCGCCTAATTCGCCGAATTTGCCGAAAGAATAAACTGTGAATTGAACGAATGAAGCGAATTTTTGTTTGTCGGCAGGTTGTTTGCGCCGATTTATTCGTACTTTTGCGCCCATGAAAAAGCGTTTGCTGCGATTCGGATCCTTTGTGATGGCCCTTGTGGTGCTGTTCGTCTCGGTCGGCTGGGACGTGTGCTTCCATTACTGCACGTCGAGCCACACGATGTCGAGTCATCTCGGGACCAGCGCAGCGATGCACGCGCAGTGCTACGACATCGTTCCGTGTATCGATGAAAACGCTGTGAATCATTCCATTACGACACATTTCGACACGAGAGGCTGCTGCAACGACTTCGACAGCCGCATCCAGTTCACCGACAGCTTCACTTTTTCAGCCGACAAGCACCTGAGCCTGCATTTCCAACCTTTCATGGTACTGCCCTTTGACGTGCGGCAGCTTTTGCCCGAGGTGAAGCAGGCGGTCGGCGGCATCAGGCTGTGGAAAATCCCCCATCTGCCCATCGGCAAGACGCGGCTTTTCCTGCTTTCCAATTTGAGACTTAATCCTTTGGTTTTCTAACCCGACGGCGGCACACTTCGCCGCTTGACCGTCATTGCGGGCTTGTCCCGCAATCCCCAGCGCTATAAGGTCACGCTTGTGCGCAAGGGATGGCGGATGTACCTCCGCCATGACGGAAAGAAAGGTGAAGGAGTCGTTCACGGTCGAAACACGAGAAGGGAATTTCAAATTCCCGTTTCAAAATCGACGGATTTCAAATCCGCCGAATCTTAAATCTTAAATCTTAAATTTTGAATTTTAATCCCCATGAAAACCAACAGATTAACAATAATCACCTTATTATTAATGGCCTTCGCGACGGGCGCGTTTGCCCAAGGCTTCATCGAAGGCACCGTCTATGAAGAAAACGAGAACGGCGAGCGCACCCCGCTGCCGGGCGTCAACGTGTATTGGAAAATCGTCAACCAAGGCGTGGTGACCGACGTCAACGGACACTACAAAATCCCCGTCCACGGCGAAATCGGCTGCCTTGTGTTCAGCTGCATCAGCTACGAGAACGACACCGTCCACCACATGTTCGACCCCGTGCATTACGACCACGTTTTCAAATCGATACACATGCTGAACGAGGTGGAAATCGAGGCGCGGCAGAAAGCCACTTTCATCTCGGCACTCAGCCCTATGGCCGTGCAGGAAATCTCTTCCGAGGGCTTGCGTCGTGCGGCCTGTTGCAGCCTCGCCGAGAGCTTCGAGAACAACGCCTCGGTGGACGTGGCCTACAGCGATGCCGTCACGGGCGCGAAACAGATTGAATTGCTTGGCCTGAGCGGACTCTACACCCAGATGATGGCCGAAAACATGCCCAACTTCCGTGGCTTGGCGGCGGCCTTCGGCTTGGGCTATGTGCCTGGCACATGGATGAACGCCATACAAGTGTCGAAGGGAACGTCCTCAGTGAGAAACGGTTACGAGTCCATCAGCGGACAAATCAACGTCGACTACAAAAGACCCGAACCGGGCGAGAGCGAGCGGCTGTTCCTCAACCTTTACGGCAACACCATGACCATGACGGAGTTCAACTTCAACACGCGCTGGAACGTGGGCAAAAACGGCAGCATGATGCTCCTCGGCCACGCCAACCACAATTTCATGCAGATGGACGGCAACGACGACGGCTTCATCGACGACCCGATGGTGACCCAAGGCAACCTCTTTTTCCGCTACAACTACGCCAACGACTGGTTTGAAGGGATGTGGGGCGTGAAGACACTCTACGAAAACCGCTGGGGAGGCACAAAGGGACATAATATGTGGCAGTATTTCAACGACATGAACCCCGATGAATACCATTTCTTCATCAACACGAGGCGCTATGAGGCCTTCTCCAAGACGGGATTCCTCTTCGACCGCGACGACACGAGCCTTGGTCTTCAACAGCAATTCATCTACCACGGCATGGACTCGTATTATTTCCGGCATACCGACTATTTAGCCACACAATGGTCCTACTACGCCAACCTCCTCTTTGATTCCTACTTGGTGAACGACCACCACAAATACTCGGTGGGTGCCAGCTATTCCTACGACCATTATGACGAGCATCTCTTTGATTATCAAGCGTCAAACGATAGCTTATTCCAGCGCATTGAGCATGTTCCGGGTGCCTTTGTCGAGTATTCCTTCAATGACGACCGCCATTGGAACATCATCGCGGGCTTCCGTGCCGACTACAACACCTATTACCAGAAGCTGCTCTACACGCCACGCCTGCATGTGCGTTTCAAGACCGACGACGAGTTTGCCTTGAGGCTCTCGGCAGGCAAGGGCTACCGCTCGCCCAACGTGTTGGCCGAAAACTCGACCATGATGGCCTCGTCGCGCAAAATCGTCTTCTTGGAGACCCCGAAGATGGAAGAGGCGTGGAACTACGGTCTCAACCTGACCAAGAGCTTCGACCTCGGCTGGCGCGAACTCACCTTGCAGGCCGACTTCTACCGCACCGACTTCGTCAACCAAGTCGTCCTCGACCGCGATGCCGACGCGCACCAAATCCGCATCTACAACCTCGACGGCAAGTCGTACTCCAACAGTGCGCAAATCGAGGCCAACTGCGAGATTTTCAAGGACTTCGACCTGACCTTGGCCTTCCGCTACAACGACGTGAAGATGACCATCGACGACACGCTGCGCGAGAAGCCTTTCGTCAACCGATACAAGGGTTTGGTCACGATGTCGTATGCCCCTGGCACTTGGCAGTTCGACTTCACGACGCAGTTCAACGGCGACAGCCGCGTGCCTAACCTCAGCGGCAACGCTACCGCCGTCGCCAACGGCCAAAATATAGAACGCTCGCCGTTCTATGTCATCATGAACGCGCAGGTTACGAAGAAGTTAGGTAAGTGTTGGGAGCTTTACGCAGGTGGCGAGAACCTGACCAACTACACGCAGAACTATCCCATCATCTCGGCAAATAACCCCATGAGCGACGACTTCGACGCCTCGATGGTATGGGGTCCGCTGAGCGGCATCAGGGCTTATTTGGGCGTTCGCTTTTCGATAAAGTAGCAATCCAAAAATTTAATACGAAAAAACACTTATGTCAGTAAAAAGCATTATTTTTGCCATTTGATAATTAGCACAAGAACGATGGAAACAATTACATTGCAATACGATGCTACAAATCCTGCTTTGAAAGGTTTGATTGCTGCATTGTTGAAACTGGATGGTGTCAGCAAGATTAAAACTTCCAGGAAAAAGAATGGTCTTGATGAGGCCATTGATGACTTCAAACAAGGACGCACCACAAAATGCAGCGATTTTGATGACTATTTGAAAAAAATAAACGAATAAGCTATGATGAGCATTGAATATTCCAGTAGGTATAAGAAATCATACAAACTGGCTAAGAAGCGGGGGCTTGACCTTACTCTGCTCAATGCTATAGTACGTCAATTGGCTGAAGGTATGCCTTTGGATCCTAAACATAAGGATCACCAGCTTTCAGGAAAATATAAGGCTTACCGTGAATGTCATATTCAGTTTGATTGGATTTTGGTTTATCGAATCATAAAAGACCGTTGCGAACTTTATTTATTCGATACTGGAACTCATGAAGATGTTTTTTAGTTAGTTTGATTGCCGACATATGTTTATGAAAATGAAAAAATCCATTTGGCTTTTCGCCCTTGCGTTGGCGCTGACCGCCTGCGGACAAACCGATAATACCGAAAACGAAAAGCAAGAACAACCTCAACAAAAAGAGGTCAAAGTGCCTCAGGGCGTGCCCGTTGCACCTATGCCGCAGATTCCCGTGCAGGAAAAAGGTGCCGCTTTTGGCGACGGCCTCTCGCAATCCAACGTTCCCGTGCTGAAGTTAGAGGAGGGCAAACCACTTGATTTCAGTCAGATGAATGGCAAGAAAAAGACCTTGGAAGAAATGGCCACGGAGCAAATCGACAGCATCCGTTATCGCGCCGAGCAGGGCAGGGCCGACTATCAGACCATGTTGGGTACATGCTACGAAAACGGCTGGGGTGTCGAAATGGACGTGAACGAAGCCTACAAATGGTACACCAAGGCGGCCAACCAGGACAACCCCGCCGCTTGCAACTCGTTGGGCAACTTCTACCGTATGGGAACCGCTGTGAAAGCTGACCCCAACAAAGCCTTCGAGTGCTACAAGAAAGGCGCGGCAGGCCACGATGCCCAAGCTATGCTCAACCTCGGCAACTGCCATTACTACGGCATGGGTGTGGAGAAGGACGAGAAGACCGCCGTCAAATGGTGGAAAGACGCCGCCGATGCGGGTAATGCCTATGCCTTGGCGCAGATGGGCGACTGCTATTACTACGGCATTGGTGTGGAGAAAGACCTCCAAAAAGCCGTCGAATACCTGAGCCAAGCTGCCGACAAGAACGTTTCGAGTGCGCAATACCGCCTCGGCCTCCTCTATTTCTCCGGCAACGGCGTGCAACAAGACCAAAGCTATGCCGAGCTGCTGATGCGCAAGGCCCGCGACGGCGGAGACAAGGAAGCGCAGGATTTCTTGGATAGGAATTTCAAGTAGAAAAGACTTGAGTTTTCGAAAAAACCCCTAACTTTGCGCTGTATGAAAATACGGCATTGTTGCATAGCATTGTTGTTGGGGTTGGCCGCAATGGCGGCTTGCTCACCATCGGTGAAGGTCGTTGAGCTTGTCGAAACGCCGTCCCCCGAGTTATCCGCCATCGACAGCCTCATGTGGCGGCAGCCGGATAGCGCTTTGACGGTGATGTTGGAGTTTGCGGGGAGCACTGAGGCGGATAGTCTGGATGTGTTTAATGGGCACTATTGCCAGGTGCTGATTGCGGAGTTGCTTTACAAGAACTATAAGAAGCAAAGCAATAGGGATGACGTGCTGCAGGCGGTGGATTATTTTGATTCTATTGTGGCGGCGGATGGATATAAGACGGACAGGCGTAAAGCGGACGCACGCGGTGCGTCCCTACGGGAACGGAATGTGTTTTTGGATGCACGGGCGCATTATATTAATGGTGCGGGGTTTTATGAACAAGGAAATGTGGTACATGCATGTTCAGAGTACTTAAAGGCAGTAGAAGTAATGGAAGAATACTATGAAGAAAAGGCACTGATTGGAAAAAGGGCCGTGTTTATGTTCTATGCTCACAATCGACTTTTTGAACTATTTTCCGCACAGTTTATGATGGATCCTGCACTTTCTTGTGGTGAAAAAGCTTTGGAATTTTGCCAAAATGAACCCTCCTTATCTAAGGAGATACCCAATCTTTATTCTCATATTGGAAAACAATATGAGAAAAAGGGAGAGAAAGAAATCGCAAGAAACTATTATGGGTTGGCCACAGAAGGGTTGTCTGATATTAATAGCCTTGTTTATCGGGATGCTGTTTCTATCAAGGCACTTTCTGACTATAATTCGGGGTTAGGAGCTGATTCTTCATTAACTGCGATAAAACAAGTACTTGCCTATGCGAATACTGAAAAGGAAAAGCTAACTCGTTTTTTGACAATAGGTGTCATTTTTACCGTTGAACGATTCTTTGATTCTGCATTGTATTATTTGGAACCTGTGTTTGAGAACGAGGATAATGTATCTTTACAAATACAGGCTGTAGAATACCTACTTGTCAATTATGACAATCTTGGAAATAAGGAAAAGTCGAATGAATGTACACGTTTCTTGGCTGATTTCAAGAAAACCGAGGGGGAAAACAAAGCGATGGTTTCAAAACTTGAAGATTTATTCAAGGAATACATGAACCAAAAACAGCAGAAAGAAGCTGAAGAAATACGAGAAAAGTCCATTAAAAAAACAATTGGCATCATTGTACCTATTGCCATTATGGTTGCATTGGCCATCATTGTTTTGGCGAAATTTAAGAGCAAGAAACTATTGAAAAAGCAACAAGAAGAAGCAGATAGAATGCTTGGGGAAACAGAGCAAGAACATGAGAAGGAATTGAGATTGTGGCAAGCTGAAGCTGACA
>CALFIT010000212.1 GCA_937877465.1 uncultured Bacteroidales bacterium
AGTTGTTGATCATGACGCGCCATTGCTCGCGCGTCTTCTTCGAGTGCTGCGCGTAGCCGTAGCCCGGCAGGTCGACGAGATACCAGGCATCGTTGACGATGAAGTGGTTGATGGCCACCGTCTTGCCCGGCATCGACGAGGTCTTGGCCAAGCCCTTGCGTTGCACAAGCATGTTGATGAGCGACGACTTGCCCACGTTGGAGCGTCCGATGAAGGCGTATTCGGGGATGTTGTCGTTGGGCAGGAACTCGAAGCGGGTGTTGCTCATCAGGAAATTGGCTTTCGTGATATTCATGGCTGTTCAGTCGATTTGGATGAGATGGGATGGGATTTCGTCTTTGTCGTACACCAAGTGGCGCTGCACCTTTTCTTCAAACATGTCGCCGATGGTGAGCAGCAGGCCTGTTTCCTCGACGTTGCCGAAGCCTGGGTTGAGGGCGGTGCCAAACGAGCGCAGCGTGGGCGACAGGTTCATGTAGGCGTTCACCAAGGGCGGCACGGCTGCGTTGCGTCCGCGCACTTGCTTCACCAAGGTGCGGTAGTCGTCGCGATAGTTGTCGGCGCAAAAGAGGTCGGCCAACCATTGGAGGTCGGTGAGGATGGGCAGCTCCAGTTCGGGGCGCACCGTCACCAACTGTTGTTGGTCGGGGAAGTGCTTCTGGATGAAATAAAGGATCATGTCGCGCGAGGTGCGTTCGAGCTGCGGATACATGGTCACCTTGCCGAAATAGTATTTTGCCGTGGGATAGATGTCGATGAGCGAGCCTAGGCCGTCCCACAGGTTGTCGAGGGAATACATCCCCTTGGCCAAGTTCTTGGAAGGCTGGTAGTCGGGCTGCACGAAAGAGCGGCCCAATTCGATGGTGTAGGGCAGATAGTCGTTCACGAAGCGTTCGGAATAGAGGAACAGCTCGCTTGTGGGGGTATCCACTTGGCCGTCGGCGTCGACGGGGAGTTTGTCGCACAGCAGGAAACGGTAGCCGCCCACGATGGCGCGGTCGGCGGGGTTCCATACGATGAGTTGCGAGAAGTAGTTCTCGTTGCGGGTGTCGAACACGTCGACGTCGCAGTCGAGTCCCGTGCCGCCGCCCGAGTCGCGGAAGCTGATTTCGCGCAGGCGGCCAATCTCGCGCATGATGTTGGGCGAGTCGTGGGCCGACAGGATATAG
Source organism: uncultured Bacteroidales bacterium (assembly GCA_937877465.1). Classification (GTDB taxonomy): domain Bacteria; phylum Bacteroidota; class Bacteroidia; order Bacteroidales; family F082; genus Limimorpha. The sequence continues at coordinate 1,170 of CALFIT010000212.1, forward strand.
ATCTCGTTTCCGGCGTTGTTCGTCTTGCGGAAGAACTTGTCGCGGGTCAGCTCATCCATGATGGCCTCCACGGGCACCGGTGCAATGATTTCTTTCATCATATCGAATAATCTTTTTCAGGGTCGAAAACTTGGTTGACGTCCTTCGGCAGCTGGTAGGAGAAGGTGCGGAGCTTCTCGGCCCATTGCGCGTCGTTGTAGCGACGGTCGAAAGTCTGGTAAGGGATGGGCTTGCCGAAGGAGATGGTCAGTGTCTTGTTGCGTTGCTTGAAGAACTCGTCGACAAGGAAAGCCATCTCGATGTTCACCTTGATTTTCAGGTTCTTGCGCAGCCGAGCCAAATTGTAGAAGAAATTGGAGTTGCGTCCTTCGATGTGGACGGGGACGATGTCGCGCCCGAAGGCTTTCGACTTGGTGACGAAGGTCTTCTTCCAGTCGAGGTCCATGACTTTGCCGCCTTTGGTCTTGCGCGAGCAGAGGCCGAAGGGGAAATAGCAGATGGTGGCGTCGCCGGCGAAGGTCTCGTTGAAGAGGCGCAGGCTCTCCTCGCGGTTGGCCGTCGCGCTGCCCACCTTGCTGACGGGGATGAAAATCGGTCGAAGGTTCTCGACGAACATCAAAAAGTCGTTGACAGGCGTCAGCGTCACTCCCCTATGGTTGCCCACCGCCCCGATGAGGGCGATGCCGTCGAGCCCGCCGAGCGGATGGTTGGAAGCCACAAGGATGCGGTCGCCGGCCATCAGGTTGTCGACGCCTTCAAGCACCACGTTGAGGTTGAAGTCGGCCACCACAGCGTTGATGAAGTCGAGGCCTTGCTTGTCGGCATACTTGGTCAGGATCTCGTTGATGTCGTCCTCATGCAGCAGCCGCTGGATCTTGCGAAACAGCCAGTTGGGCATGTGCTTCATCAGCTTGGGCACCTTGGCGGTGAAAATCGCCCTGAGGTCGATAAGGTTGCTTTGTCCTGTTTCCATAACAATTTGGTTCACCAAAATCGGGCAAAATTACTAAAAAGAAAAATGTAAACATGTTTTTTGGTCGATTTTCGTGTCAAAAACCGTTAAAAAAGCCGATAGACTACGCTTAAAATGCGTTTTATTATTTTGATTGACAAGCTATTAACAGGTTGTGAACAAGATATGAACAATGGCCGTTGAAAACTTTATTGTGAAATTTGTGTAGCAAAGTGTAGCAAAGTGGGAAGAAATGCATATTTTTGCACCAAAATCAAAACGAGAGAAAAAATGAGTTATCCGGTAGGACATTTCAATTGCAAGTTGGACGCCAAGGGTCGCTTGATGATCCCCAGCGATTTCAAGGAGCAGTTGGGCAGTCAGGTGGAAGAGGGCTTCGTCCTTCGTCCCGGTCTGCACGTCACCTGCCTGGAGCTTTACACGAGGAAAGACTGGGACGAGGTGCAGGAGCAACTGCGAGGGGCTTTCAGCCAGTTCAAGGCCAAGCAGGAAGCCGTGTTGCGCAAGTACAACGCCGGTGCGCGTTTCGTGAGACTCGACGGCAGCGGTCGCCTGCAAATCCCCAAGGACCTCATCGAGAAAGGCATGCTCGTGAAAGACATCATCATCACCTCGGTCACGACGAAGATGGAGATCTGGGACAAAGACCTTTACGACCAGACCGTCAACGAGCTTGACGACGAGGAGTTCTTCAACCTGCTCAGCGAAAACATCAAATAAGGAGGGCCGGCCATGTATCACAATCCTGTCATGTTGGACGAATGCATCGAAGGCCTCAACATCAAGCCCGACGGCGTGTATGCCGATGTCACCTTTGGCGGCGGCGGCCACTCGCGGGCCATCCTTGAGCGCCTCACCACGGGCCACCTCTACGCCTTCGACCAGGACGAAGACGCCGAAGCCAACGCCTTCGACGACGCGCGTTTCACCTTCATCCCGCAGAACTTCAAGTATTTCAAGAACTTCGTCCAACTCTACCATGGCGGCAAGATCGACGGCGTGATGGCCGACTTGGGCGTTTCGTCGCACCAGTTCGACACGCCCGAGAAAGGCTTCTCGACCCGTTTCGACGGGCCGTTGGACATGCGCATGAGCCAGCTGACGCCCAACGACGCGGCCACCGTGGTGAACACCTACGACCACGCCGAGCTGACGCGCATCTTCCGCCTCTACGGTGAGATGCAGCAGCCCCACCTCATCGCCTCCGACATCATCATGGCCCGCGAAAGCGAGCCTATCGAGACCACGGAGCAGCTGAAGGCCGTGGTGCAAGGCCGCCTGCCACGCGGCAAGGAGAACAAGGTGCTGGCGCAACTCTTCCAAGCCCTCCGCATCGAGGTCAACCAAGAGCTGGAGGCCCTCAACGCCTTCCTCGCCCAGTGCCCCGACGTGCTGGCCCAAGGCGGTCGCCTCGTCGTGATGTCGTACCACTCGCTCGAAGACCGCTTGGTGAAGAACTACATGAAGACCGGCAACGCCGAGGGCAAGGAGGAGAAGGACTTCTTCGGCAACCTGCTGACGCCTTATAGCATCATCACGCGCAAGCCCATCGTCGCCTCCGACGAGGAAACCGAAAGCAACAGCCGCGCCCGCAGCGCGAAACTCAGAATCGCAGAAAGGAAATAAGCCATGGAAGAACAAGAAGAAAAGAAAGAGAAGAAAAAGAAAGGCAAGAAAGGCTTCATGTCGGTCTTAGGCGGCAAGTTTCTCGTGAGGGAGAGTTTCGCCAAGCAGTTCCCTTTCATGGTGTATGTCACCCTGCTGCTCATGGCCATCATCACCAACACCTACATCGCCGAGGAGCGCATCCGCGAACTCAGCAAAACCACCAAGCAGCTCAACGACTTGCAGGTGGAGTATGTGCAAGTGAAGTCGGCCATCATGGAGGCCTCGAAACAGTCGGTGCTGTCGAGGAAGCTGTCGGGCACCGGGCTCAAGGAAGCCACCGAGCCAGTGAAACGCATCGAAGTCGAAACCAACGATAAGGAGGCCAAGCCATGAAGATAGAACCCAAGACCGACACCCTTTGGAAGACCTACCTGTTGTATTCCCTCGTGCTCGTTTTCGGCATCGCCATCATCGTGAAGATCATCTTGGTGCAGACCAAAGACAGCAAGAGGCTGAAAGAATTGGCCGCGACGCAAGAATGCCGCCTCCAGGTCCTTGAGGCTTCGCGAGGCAACATCTACTCGGCTGACGGCCAGCTGATGGCCACCAGCGTACCTTATTACGATGTCTTCTTCGACTACGCGTCGGTCGACTCGGCGCTCTTGGCCGACAACATCGACCTGCTCTGCCAGCAAATGTCGGAGTTGCTGCCCAAGCGCACCCCCGCACAATGGAAGGACTTCTTCGCACGGGGCATAGCGAGGAAAGACCAGCATTACAAGATTGCCATCAACCTCACCCAGCCCGAACTGCGCAAGATGGAGGACTTCGTCATCTTCAGTGAGGAAAAAAAGGCAAGATACCATGGCGGATTCATCACCGAGAAGAAAATCCGTCGCGAGCATCCCTACAAGGAACTCGCCGGACTCATGCTCGGCATGGCCAACGAGGAAAAGGGCTATTATTTCGGCCTTGAAGGGGCCTACAACGACTACCTTAGAGGCCAGAACGGGCGTCAGGTGATCAGGCGGACGCACCACGGCGGCTGGATGCCCGTCAACTCCGAAGATGACATGGAGGCCCAAAACGGCGACGACCTCGTCACCACCTTCGACATCAAGTTGCAGGACATCGTGGAGAGTGCGCTCAACAACGCCCTGACCGAGAACAAGGCCGAACAAGGCTGCGCCATCCTGATGGACGTGGAGACGGGCTATGTGAGGGCCTTGGCCAACCTCAGCCTCAACCACGAGACCGGCAAATACGAGGAAAAATACAACGTGGCCTTGGCCGAACGCTACGAACCAGGCTCGGTGTTCAAGATTGCCTCGATGGTGGTGCTGTTCAACCACAACAAGGACCTGAAACTCGACGACAAGGTGAACATCGGCACGGGACCCATCAAGTTCTCGAACCGCACGATGAAAGACGACCACAGTTTTGCCAAAGGCGGCATCTGCACGGTGCAGGAGGTCATCGAGCAGTCGTCGAACAAAGGCACGGCGGTGCTCATCAACAAGGCCTTCGCCGCACATCCCGAAAAATACGTCGACGGGCTCTATGCCTTGGGCCTGAACAAGAAGATCGGGACGGGCATCAACGGCGAGGCGAATCCCGTCATCAAGCACCCCAACGACAAGACCAAAGACGGCAGGAAGCTGTGGTCGAAGGTGTCGCTGCCGTGGATGTCGATCGGCTACGAGGTCAACGTCACGCCGATGCACCTCATCACGCTCTACAACGCCATCGCCAACGGTGGCCGCATGATGAAGCCGCAGTTCGTCACCGAAATCCGTCGCGGCAACCAGACCGTCGAGAAGTTTGACCCTATCGTCCTCAACGAGCACATCACCTCGCCCGAGTCCATCGAGAAGATACAGACCATGCTGGAAGGCGTGGTCATCCGTGGCACGGCCAAGCGCCAATTCCAAGGCTGCGGCGTGAGCGTGGCCGGCAAGACCGGCACGGCGCAATACTACGACCGCGTGCAGGGCTATGCCTACCACGAACCCGGCATCGGCAGAAAGCTCTACAACACCACCTTCGTGGGCTACTTCCCCACCGACAAGCCGCGCTACAGCTGCATCATCATGATCAGCCGTGCCCGTGGCCGCTACTGGGCCGCAGGCAGCGTGTCGGCTCCCGGTTTCAGGGAAATCGCCGAGAAGGTGTACGCCCTGCGCATCGGCACATTGGAAGACGACTCCATCGTCATGCAAAAGCCTGTCGCCACCGAGCCGGTCATCGTGCGCCACAGCAAGGAGACCAACTACCTGAACGACATTGCAGTGCCTTACAACGACTTTGCCATCAACGGCGATTGGGTCACCGTGGAGACCACCGAAGGCGGCGACACGCATATCCGTGAAGCCAAACTCAAACCCACCATCGTGCCCAACGTGGTCGGCATGGACATCACCGACGCCGTCTACCTCCTCGAAAACATGGGCATCAGGACGGAGTTTGTCGGGCAAGGCACAGTAAAAGAGCAGTCGCTGCACGCCGGCGACACGCTCAAGCCCAACAGCGTCATTCACCTAAAACTCGCAAAGAAATGAAAATCAAAGAGATATTGGTCAACTGCAACCTGCTGGAAATCGTCGGCGACAAGGACATCGACATCCTTGACATCACCTTCGACTCCCGCAAAGTCAGCGAAGGCACCCTGTTTTTCGCCGTGAAAGGCACGCAAGTGGACGGCCACGACTACATCGAAAAGGCCATCGAAAAAGGCGCGGCGGCCATCGTATGCGAGAAGCTGCCACGAAAGAAAGCCGACAACGTGACCTACATCAAGGTCGACAACTCGGCCTATGTGTTAGGCGTGGGTGCGTCCAACTACTTCGGCAACCCGTCGGAGAAGCTGCACTTGGTGGGCGTGACCGGCACCAACGGCAAGACCACCATCGCCACCTTGTTATATAGGCTCTTCACCGACGCGGGCTATATCTGCGGACTGCTCTCCACCATCGAAAACATCGTCAGCCGTGAGGTCATCCCCTCGACCCACACCACCCCCGACCCCATCGAGCTGAACGCCCTGCTGAGCCAGATGGTCGATAAAGGCTGCGAATACGCCTTCATGGAGGTGAGCTCGCACAGCGTGGCGCAAGAGCGCATCGCGGGGCTACACTTCGCCGGCGGCATCTTCACCAACCTCACCCACGACCACCTCGACTACCACAAGACCATGGCCAACTACCGCAACGCCAAGAAGAAGTTCTTCGACGGCCTGCCCCAATCGGCCTTCGCCCTCACCAACCTCGACGACAAAAACGGCGCGTTCATGCTGCAAAACACCAAGGCCCGCAAACTCAGCTACGCCTTGAAGCACGACGCCGACTTCAAGGGCATCGTCATGGAAAGCCACTTCGACGGCATGCTGCTCAAGGTGAACGGCACCGAGGTGTTCACCCAGTTGGTGGGCGGCTTCAACGCCAGCAACCTGTTGGCCATCTACGGCGCGGCACTGTCGTTGGGCTTCGACAAGGACGAGCTTTTGGTGGAGATCAGCAAGCTGAAGGGCGCCAATGGCCGTTTCGACATGGTGCATTCGGAGAGCGGCATCGTCGGCATCGTCGACTACGCCCACACCCCCGACGCCTTGGAGAACGTGCTACAGACCATCAATGAAGTGCGTTGTCACAAAGAAACGCTCATCACCATCGTGGGATGCGGCGGCAACCGCGACACCACCAAACGCCCCGAGATGGCAGCCGTCGCCGTGAAACTCAGCGACAAGGTCATCCTCACCAGCGACAACCCGCGCAACGAAGACCCCGATGAGATCATCCGCCAGATGAAGGCAGGCGTGGCCGACGACGACAGGCACAAGGTGTTGAGCATCACCAACCGTGGCGAGGCCATCCGCACCGCCGTGGCCTTGGCCAAACGGGGCGACATCATCCTCTTGGCAGGCAAGGGACACGAGAACTATCAGGAAATCAACGGAATAAAGAACCATTTCGACGACAAGGAAGCCTTGTCGGAAGCATTTAAGGAGGCACACTGATGTTATACTATCTGTTCAATTATTTAGACCAACACGACTTCCCTGGTGCGGGCGTATTCAACTACGTCACCTTCCGCGCTGCAATGGCCGTCATCATCGCCCTCGTCGTGGCGGTGTGGTTCGGCAACTGGTTCATCAAGTTTCTGAAGCGCAAGAAAATCAGCGAAACGCAACGCGACGCGTCCATCGACCCCTACAACACCCAAAAAGTCGGTGTACCCACCATGGGCGGCGTCATCATCATCATGGCCATCCTCGTTCCCGTGCTGCTCGTCTGCAAGTTGCACAGCGTCTACACCATCTTGATGGTTGTCACCACTTTGATCCTTGGCATCCTTGGCTTTGCCGACGACTACATCAAGACCTTCAAGCACAAGAAAGACGGCTTGAAGCCCGTGGTGAAGTTGGGTGGACAAGTGATGCTTGGCCTCATCGTAGGTCTCACGCTGCGTTTCAGTCCCGCCGTGCAAATCAACGAGACGGTGCAACTGAAGATTGAGAACAACAAGGAAATCGTCGTCAAAAGCCCCGACGTGAAGTCGACGCGTACCACCATCCCCTTCCTGAAGAACCACAACCTCAACTATGCCGACCTCTTCAAATGGGCGGGACCGAAATGGATGTACAACTTGGCCTGGGTGTTCCTCGTGCTGCTCACCGTCTTCGTCGTGGCAGCAGTCAGCAACGGCTCAAACCTCAACGACGGCATGGACGGCATGGCCTCGGGTAATTCGGCCATCATCGGACTCACCTTGGTCATCCTCGCCTACATCTCAAGTAACGCGGTCACGGCGAGCCACTTCGACCTGATGTATATCCCTGGTTGCGAAGAAGTTGTAGTCTTCATGGCCGCCTTCGTTGGCGCACTCGTCGGATTCCTGTGGTTCAACTCCTACCCTGCCCAAATCTTCATGGGCGACACGGGAAGCCTCACCATTGGCGGCATCATCGCTGTGTCGGCCATCATCATGCACAAGGAATTGCTGCTTCCCCTGCTGTGTGGCGTGTTCCTCTTCGAAATCCTTTCCGACTTGGACGTGAAGCTCTTCCTCAAACGCGGCAAGAGACACAGAATCTGGAAGAAAGGCCCCATGCACGACCATTTCCGCACCAGCTACAGCGACTTCAAGAAGGCCTGGCCCAATTCGACGGTCACCTTCAAAGGACACGGCGAAGGGCACAACACCGTCCACCACGAGGTGAAAATCACCATCCGTTTCTGGATTGTCACCATCCTTTTGGCCGCCTTCACACTCATCACCTTCAAAATCCGCTAAACAACTGACAACTGATAACTGACAACTGACAACTGACAACTGACAACTGAACAACTCCCCCATGAATTACATTGAAGAAATCACC
>CALFIT010000213.1 GCA_937877465.1 uncultured Bacteroidales bacterium
CATTTCTGCTTTGAAAACCCAAATCTTTGCTAACTTTGCAGCCCTATGGAACACTGGCAAGACAGAACCCGCCTGTTGATTGGCGATGAAGGCATCAACCTGCTGAAATCCAAGCATGTGCTTGTGGTAGGACTGGGTGGCGTAGGCGCGTATGCCGCCGAACAAATAGCCCGTGCCGGCATTGGCCGCATGACCCTCGTCGACGGCGACGTGGTGAACGTCACCAACCGCAACCGCCAGCTTTTGGCCCTCGAAAGCACCCTTGGCCGCCCCAAGGCCGAGGTGATGGCCGACCGCCTCCGCGACATCAACCCCGACATCGAGCTGACCGTCGTCAACCAATACATGAAAGACCAAGCCATCATCGACCTTGTGGCGCAACCCTTTGATTATGTGGTGGATGCCATCGACACGGTGGCTCCAAAGGTGTTTCTGCTCTACTACGCCAAGATGAACGGCCAGCGCATCGTCAGCAGCATGGGCGCGGGCGGCAAGTTCCATCCCGAGAGAATCGAAATCGCCGACATCTCGAAGTCCAACCACTGCCGATTGGCGTTCTACATCCGCAAGCGACTGCACCGCCTCGGCGTTTTCGACGGCATCACGGCGGTCTACTCGCCCGAACCCGTCGACGCGTCGGCCATCGTCACAGAGGGCGTGGAGGAGCAAAACAAGGTCTCCAACGTTGGAACCATCAGCTACTTGCCCGCCGCCTTCGGCATCTTTTGCGCCTCGGTGGTGATCAACGACTTGCTGGGGAAATGAAACGACGGCGCTTCGACAGGCTCAGCAGCCTATTTTGGCAAACGGCTCCATCACACGCTCGAAGATGCCGTTCATGTAGGCCAAAGCCATGCCATAGTTGCTGATGGGAATGCCTTGATTGACAAAGAGATTAGTGCGATTAATTAATTGTTTGCATGTACTCATGCAGCCGCCGCATTGGATGGCCATGGCGTATTTTTCGGGGTTGGCGATGGGCGAAAGGTGGAACTCCAAGCTAAGCAATAAAACAATCTCTTTTTATTGGCGCAGCTAAGAAACTTCCAACGTTTTTCCCATCCATTTCATCCTTTTTCAACCAAAATTATCCCTATTGGATGGTCAAAAATCGGGTGTGAACAAATCATCAAGCGCCACTACGCTCTGCACTTGTCCGCTGTATTCATTTTGCTTTAGTCCGTAGGCGGCAACCAAAGTCAAATGAACGGTTTTCTTTCGTGAAACGGCATCTGTCAATGTCTGAACTCTTTCGCGGAGTTCTTGGTCGTAGGCTTTGTCGATGACAAATGGCTTTTTATAGTATTTCATCTCGCAGAGATTCACGATATTGTCGGAACGGTCGATGAGCATATCCATTTGCGCTTGTGCCTTTTGTTCTTGGGAATAGACAATCCATGAAGACTCTGTGGTGCTGACGCCCGAAATGCCGAGTTTCCTTTTGATTTGCTGGATATGGTAGAAGCACAGTTCCTCAAAAGCAAAGCCACGCCATGTATTTAACCGGGGTGAGTTGTTGTTCTTTTGCCAATACTGTGGGTCCAATTTGTTTTGTCCGTCAAGGAAACGGAGGAAAAACAAGCAATATGGGTCTATAAGCTTGTATCTTAGCGTTTTCCGTTCCCCAAAAGGCACGTATGGCGATATGAAGTCGCTTTCCGTCAAGCCTTTTAAGATCTCACTGGCTCCTCCGCCGTCTTTGATGCCCGTTTTTTCCAAAATCTCACTTCTGGTATAACCACTTCTTTTTTGCGCAAGCAACCTGATTACTTTGATATGGTCTTCCGCATTCTTGAAAAGGGAGCCGAAAAGCCGCTGAAATTCGTTTCGCAGTTTGGCATCTCTCTCAAACAACAGTCTGTCAATGTTTTGAGGAGCGCTGAACCCTTTTTCAAACAGGCTCAGATAATGTGGAATACCGCCAAAAACCATATAGGTTTGTGCCAAATCATAGCGACTCATGGCCATTTTTTTGCTTTTGAAATACTCCTCACACTCGGCCAAGGTGAAGGGATGCAACTTGATTTCTGTGTTCAGCCGATTGTAGAGACCTCCTTTATTATTGATAAGGTTGTCTTCCATCCATGAAGTGGCCGAACCGCATACGATGAGCATCAGATTGTTGTGTTTGGAGGCCCATCCGTTCCAGAAATGCTCGAAAGCGGGAATGAATCGTGACCTTGCCGTGTCCATCCAGGGCAGCTCGTCGATGAATACCAATTGGCGCGAGCCATCATCTTTTTTTGTTAGCAGTTTTTCCAACAGGCGAAATGCTTCAAGCCAAGATTTGGGGCAAGGTTCGCCCTCCTCCAACCCGTAGTCTTGCAGGGAATAGAGGAAAGCCTGCAGCTGGTCGTGCAGCAAGTGTTTTTTGTCCCTATCGTAGGGCGACAGTCCAGTATGCCAAAACGTGAACCTGTCTTTGAACACCTCTTTTATGAGGAATGTTTTGCCTACACGTCGACGCCCATAAACGGCAACAAACTCGGAACTTTCTGATTTATAAAGTCTTTCCAATTCCTTTGTTTCTACTTTTCGTCCAATAACATCCATATTCGTTCTATTTTATTTATCTGCAAAGATACAAAAAACTTTGATTTCAGAGAAATAAGATGTTTTATTTCTCTAAAAAATGTACTTTTTATCCGATTTCAGAGAAATAAAGTTTGTGTCTCAAGTTTCCTTCAAAACAAGGTAATTGCTCATTTGTTTCAGATTTGTTTCCTTTTTCCCATCCACTTCATCCATTTCCAAACCAAATTATCCATTTTGGATACAGTTTCTGTATCCATTTTGGATTATTAAAGTGTTGAATATCAAATATTTAAATTGTTTGTATGGAAATTTGTTGTATTTTTGCAG
>CALFIT010000214.1 GCA_937877465.1 uncultured Bacteroidales bacterium
CTCGAAAATATTCGATTCTACAGGTGGATAGTTGTGTTAAAGTTTTCTAATGCAGGCATCGCAACCGGAAGTTGCAAGACACCCCTCATGCGTTCTTGTTTATGATCTCCTTCGCCAGCGCCAGATGGTTCTTCGAGCCGGTACTCTCGGCATCGTACAGTATGACGGGCAGTCCGTGCGACGGAGCCTCAGACAGCTTCACGTTGCGCTGTATCACGGTCTTGAACACCAGCTCCTGGAAGTGCCGCTTCACCTCGTCGTATATCTGGTTGGCCAGTTTCAGACGCGAGTCGTACATGGTCAGCAGGAAGCCCTCTATCTCCAACTTGGGATTCAGTTTCGACTTGATGATCTTGATGGTGTTGAGCAGCTTGGATATGCCCTCCAGAGCAAAGTACTCGCACTGCACGGGTATGATGACCGAGTCGGCTGCCGTGAGGGCATTCACGGTGATGAGTCCGAGCGAGGGCAGACAGTCTATGAGCACGTAGTCGTAGTCCTGGGCCAGCGGCTCCAGTATGCGCTTCATCACGCGTTCCCTCTGGTCCAAGTTCAGCATCTCTATCTCGGCTCCCACCAGATTGATGTGGCTCGGAATGATGTCCAGCCCCTCCACGTCCGTGGTGTAGATGGCATCTCGCGGGTCAATCTTCTTTATCAGGCAGTCGTAGAGCGAGAACTCCACATCCTGAATGTCCACCCCCAGTCCGCTGGAGGCGTTGGCCTGCGGGTCGGCGTCAACCAGCAGCACCGTCTTCTCGAGTGTGGCCAGCGAGGCCGCCAGGTTTATGCTGGTGGTAGTCTTGCCCACGCCGCCCTTCTGATTGGCCAAAGCAATAATCTTTCCCATGTTATTGTATTTTCGTTTTACTTATTTTTCTATTTCCAACTTTTCGCTCTTCACTTTTCCCTATAGCTCGGAGCGTGGCCGCAAAGTTACGAAATCTTTGGAAGAAAACGACATTTTAACAAACTTTTTTGCCGCATAGCACAAAAAAGGGGCAGATGGGTCAATCTTTGGAAAGAAAATCTTTGAGCAGAATGACGGCCAATTGGAAAATTATCACTATTTTTGCAGCCGCAAACGACACATACATTTAGTTTATGAAAGAGAATAATCGCCCGCTGATACTCATTTCCAACGACGACGGCTATCAGGCCAAGGGCATCAACACACTGATCGATATGCTCAGAGACATGGCCGACCTGTTGGTGTGTGCACCCGACGGGCCGCGCTCGGGCTTCTCGTGCGCCTTCACCGCCAACGACCCGCTGCGGCTGACGCTGCAGCGCCGGGAGGCGGGACTGGACATTTACAGCTGCAGCGGCACACCGGCCGACTGCGTGAAAATTGCCCTGGACCAGCTGCTGCCCACCGGCGACGACGGCAAGCCGCGGTGGCCCGACATGGTGGTGGGCGGAATAAACCACGGCGACAACGGCTCGGTCAACTCTCACTATAGCGGCACAATGGGCGTTACGATGGAGGGGTGCATGAAGTACATACCGTCGGTGGCGTTCTCGCTGTGCGACCACGACCCACAAGCCGACTTTGAGCCCATGCGGCCTTACGTGGTGGAGATAACACGCCGCGTGCTGGAGCAGGGACTGCCTCGTGGCGTGTGCCTGAACGTCAATTTCCCCATGGGCAAGAGCTTCCGAGGCATCAGGGCATGCCGCATGGCCTTTGGCACATGGTACAATGAGGTGGAGACACGCCACCACCAGCGCGGCTACGACTACTACTGGATGATAGGTCACTATCGCAACGACGAGCCCGAGGCCGAGGACACCGACAACTGGGCCCTGCAGCACGGCTAGCAAATATAATCATTTTTTGGTTGATGCAAGTGATTTTTTCAGTTTTTAGTTGTACGGTTGTTCAGTTGGGAGTTAGTCGGGCTGAAGAATCCGTTCTCGCGATGGCTTTTCACCTCCGAGAGCGTATTCAAGGCGTTTTCAAGGCGATACTTCACAATGTCAACCCGTTGCTCATCAGTCAATCCTGTCATATCCTGACCCTTTCATTGGTTACGTTGACATAGAAGGGCGTGACATGTTTCCCCCATTGAGATTTGGGAAGAATCAAAGGATTGATGATGACACCCGTTTGAAGCTCTATCTGATATAATGGGGTGAAAATCGAGTTCTCATCATCGCCCGACACTGTTGGTTTGTCGACCAACACCAACAAGTCAATGTCAGAATCGGGACGCGCTTCTCCTCGGGCTTCGCTCCCATAGAGCCAAACCTCAACGGGATAAGGAAACACCGAAAAGGCTTTCCGAATGGATTCTATGATGCCTGTCCGTTTCATTATACACTTGTTCTTTTCTTGTTTTTTTATGCCGCAAAGATAAACAAAATTCCGGGAAACGGGATGATTTGTTCTTGATTTGCTTTAGATTTGTTTCCTCTTCATTCAGCGGATTCTGCGTGAGGCATTTCCCCCTTCGCTTCCTTCCAGTAGGCTATCATTTCCTCAATCGTGAGATGCTGCACGCCTTTGCCTTGCTCGCGGGCGCGTTGCTCGACATGGGCGAAACGTTGGCGGAACTTCTTGTCGGTCTTCTCCAAGGCATCGTCGGGGTTCACGCCGATGTAGTTGCCGTAGGCAGCCAAGGCGAAAAGCAGGTCGCCGTATTCCTCCTCAATCCGTTCCGCGTTGTCGGGCTTCTGGAGTTCGGCGAAAAGCTCCGCTTTCTCCTCCTCCACCTTCTGCCAAGCCTGTTCCGCATCGGGCCAGCGGAAGCCCACGCCTGCCGTCTTTTGGTGCATCCGATAGGCCTTCAACAAGGACGGCAGTCCGTCGGGCACGCCGCCCAACACACTGCGGTTGTGCTCGCGTTCCAACTTGATGCGCTCCCAGTTCTGCTCCACCTGTTCGGCGTTCTCAACTTTCTCTGTGCCAAAGATATGCGGATGGCGCACGACCATCTTGTCGCAGATGCCGTTGAGTACGTCGGCGATGTCGAACACGTCCTGCTCCTGCCCTATCTTGGCGTAGAAGACGATGTGGAGCATGAGGTCGCCGAGTTCCTTCTTCACCTCGTTGAGGTCGTCGTTGAGGATGGCTTGGCTGAGTTCGTAGGTCTCCTCGATGGTGAGGTGACGCAGGCTGTGGATGGTTTGGGTGCTGTCCCACGGGCAACCTGCACGCACGGCATCCATGATGTCTAATAAACGCTTGAAAGCGACTAATCTTTCGTCCATAGTTAATTGATTTTGGCCGCAAAAATAAGGAATTTTGTACTTTTGCAGGCTCAATGGAACGACAAAAACGCCATAGCATCCTTTTCGCCCTCTGCACCTTATTATTAATAGGCCCGGCGGCGAAGGCGCAACTCAGCCACCGCAACTACGAGGTGGAGGCTCGGGCACATTATGGCTATCTTTATTTCCAAAACGACGAATACCACTCCGCCTTGGGACGTTACAGCCGTCATGCGCCCGCCGTGGAGCTTTCGCTGCACCGCAACACCTACGGCGAGCACCGTTGGGAAGTGCTGCACAACTACCCTTCCATCGGCCTCACCTTTTATTATTCGGGCTTCGGCAACGACAGCATCACCGCCGAGTTGGGCCGCGTGTTTGCCCTCTATCCGTTCATCAACTTCCCCATCACGCCGGGCGAGAGCAGCAAACTGACCTTCAAGTTGGGCGTGGGTGTCTCCTACCTGACCAACAAGTTCGACCCGAAGGAGAACTACCACAACTACGCCATCGGCTCGCACCTGAACGCCGCCGTCAACCTGTCGTTTGAATACCGGCAACGCCTCGCCGACCGTCTGCATTGGGTGACCTCGGCGGGACTGACCCATTTCTCGAACGGCGCCACGCGCACGCCCAACATGGGCATCAACATCTTCAGCGTGGCCACGGGGCTTTCGTGGTATTTGGCACCGCCCAAGGCGCAAATCGACAAAAAACTGAGGCCCAAGAACTACCTCTTCGAGTTTGACGGCAAGCGGCATTTCGTCACCGACGTGCAATACACGCTCGGCTTCAAGGACATGAGCCAGCAATACGGCACGCACCAGTATTTCTTCATCCACGACCTTGCGGGACAGCTCATGCTGCAACTCAGCGAGCGCGACCGTTTGGGCATCGGCGTGGAGGTGGTGGTCGACAACAGCAGCAAGATCACCCATCCCGACTGGAGGACCGAAATAGGCGGACTCATCGCCTACGAGATGCTGCTCGACCGCGTCAGTTTCATGTTCAACGTGGGCATACGCAACAACGAGGCCCTGCCCGCCCACGCTTTCCTGCTGTACGAGAAGCTCGGCTTGCGCTACTACATCAGCGACAACCTGTTTGCCACGCTTTCGTTCACCACCTACGACATCAAGGCCGACTTCATCAGCGTCGGCATCGGATACCACGTCCAACACAAATATTACCTACCGCGCCATGAAAAGAAACGCTATCGCAGTCCTGTCTTCCCTCGTTAGCCTGCTGATGTTGGGTTCGTGCAGCAAGTTCAGCAACGGCGAACCCGTCAGCGAGCAACGCAGCCTCGGCCATCGGTTTGAGACCATCTCGATGTATCACAACGTGAACGTCAGGTTGGTACACGACAGCCATCCACGGGTGGAGCTGACCTGCCCGAAAAACCTCATCGAGAAGGTGACGACTGAGGTGATGGGCGACACCTTGTACATCAAGAACGAGAACGACCTCAACTGGCTCCGCAGCTTCGACTACAGCATCGACATGACCGTCTATTACGACAGCCTGCGCGAAATCGACTTTGCCTCAAACGGGCATTTGTTTTGCACCGACTCGCTCAAAGGCATGTGGGAAATGACCATCGACACGGTGGAAGACATCATCGACACGCTATACACCCGCAACCTTCTCCTGAGGGTGAAGGAAGGCTCGGGACCCATCGACCTGACCATCGACTGCGACGTGTTGAAAGACTATTTCATCAACGGCACCGCCGACATCAACCTGCGCGGGCGGGCCAACTATGCGGAACACATCTCCCGCAGCTACGGGCCCATCCATGCCGAGGCACTGAACACGAACTTGGTCAAGGTGCAATCGCGCTCCACCAACGACATCTATGTTTGGGCGCGCACGGAGCTGTCGGCCACGCTCTATAGCATTGGAAACGTGTATTATAAAGGACATCCGTGGATTGACGAACACTGCCTTGGCGAGGGGCGCGTCGTCAAATTGGAATAAAGCCAAAAATCGTTGAAGAAATAGCGGATTTTGGTACGAAATTTGTAAGTTATTCGATGCACAAATCAATTTCATCATTCAAGGACAAATAAAAACCCTATAAAAAATGAAAGCGTTAAGACTTGTTCCAATCATTGCCTTGATGGTGGCATTCGTCGGTTGTTCGTCGAGCCGCCACATTGCCCAGGACGACACCTATTATTCGCCCTACGGCAACACGGGCAGCAGGCTGGCCACCGGCAACGGATCCTACGTCAGCCCAAGCATTAGCAGCAGCTCGGAATACGACTACCAGACCTACTATTCCGACAGCAAGAACTACGCCAGCGCCGTCGAACCCGTTTACCAGACCACGGAGACGGTGACCGACACCAACGGCGTGGTATACACCACCACCGAGACCTACTACGACGCCGACTTTGCGGCTCGCATCAAGCGTTTCGGCACGCAAGCCTCGTCGTCGAGAGACTATTACGACGACTACTACACGGGCGGCGGCGACACCTATTACGTCTACACGAGCAGCTACGACCCCTTCTATTGGAACTACTACCCGAGTTTCTATGTGGGCTGGGGCTATCGTCCCTATTGGAGGAGCTACTACTGGGGTTGGGATCCTTATTGGGGCTATCCCTACTACTCCTACTGGGGTTGGGACCCCTACTGGTACGGCTGGCATCACCCGCATCACCACAACTTCCACCACAACCCTGGACATCCCGGCGGTGGTCATCCGGGCGGCATCAACCCTGGCGGGCATCAACCCAATGGCAACGGCTTCGGCAACTATGTGGCCAGCGTGCGCCATGGCAACAGCACGGCAGGCTCAATGAGCCACAGCCTGCAAAACGGTGGCAACCGTCCCACGAGCAGCGGCAGCATGTCGGGCAGCAGCCATAGCGGCAGCGCCAGAGTGGGTAGCGGCACCAGTAGCCGTCCCACGGCAGGAAGCAGCACGGGCCGTCCCACGGCAAGCGGCAGCGTCAGCCGTCCCACGGCAAGCAGTCGCCCGTCGGCTACCGCCAGCGGACGCACCGGCAGCGCATCGAGCAGCCGTCCGTCGAGCGGCAACCAAAGCGGTACGCACACGGGCAGCCAAAGCGGACAACGCCAAAGCTACACCTCGCCCAGCAGCAGCCGCCCGTCGCGCTCCAGCTCCGAATATGTGCGCCCGCAGAACCCAAGCTCGTCGAGCTCGCGTCCGTCGTCGGCAAGCGGCACGGGCAGGAGCGGCTCAAGCAGCGGCAGCTATAACAGAAGCAGTTCGAGCAGCGGCAGCTACAACCGCAGCGGTTCAAGTTCAGGCTCAAGCCGCAGCTCAAGCGGTAGCTACAACAGCGGCAGTCGCAGCTCAAGCTCGGGCAGTCGCAGCAGTTCGGGCAGCAGCCATAGCTCAGGTTCGAGCAGCCACAGCAGTTCAAGCAGCAGCCATAGCTCAGGCGGCGGTCACAGCTCTAGTGGTGGCGGTGGCCACAGCTCGGGCGGCGGAAGAAGATAATTTTCGGCCCAAGGACGAAGTTTGACAACAAAAAAGACTACCTTTGCAGCCTAAACGCATGGTAGTCTTTTTGTTTATATCGCATCCATCATGAAGAAGAGCATCATCACCATAGCCGTCGCTCTCGTCGGTGCGGCAACGGCATTCGCGCAAACCGCCGACGACGCTTGCCTGTTTTCGCAGGCTTTCTACCAAGGCACCGCCAAGGCCTTGGGCATGGGCAACGCCATGGGCGCGGTGGGCGGCGACATGACCGCCGTCAACATCAATCCGGCGGGGATGGGCATCTATCGCAGCAACGAGTTCACCGCCTCGCTCAACCTGCTCGACAACCATCACGTCTCATGCTATTACGGCTCGGACGTAAGTGCCAACAAGTGGCGCCTATCCATCCCCAACGTGGGTTATGTCGGCACCAAGCAGAAAAGCAACTTCCGCACGTTGCGCTTCACTCAATGGGGCATCGGGCTTACCCGCATCAACGACTACAACATGCACACTTTTGCGCGAGGCGTCAACCCGACGAGTTCGAGAATCGACAACTACCTTGCTCGCATTGATGGCTATGCCGACGACGAATTGCAGGCGTATTTCCCTTACGACATCTATCCCGCCTGGCAAACCTATCTCATTGATCTTTATGAAGATGAGCAAGGGCTTTACTACAGCAGTCCCGTTCCGCAAGGCAACATCTGGCAAAGCCAAGACGACGACTTCAAGGGCCGCTCGGAGGAATGGACCTTTGCGGGCAGCGCCAACTTCGCCGAGCGTCTTTTCCTTGGACTCAGCGTGAACCTGACCCACATCAAGCGCGAAGGGACACGGGTCTTCGAGGAAAGCCGTACCGAGGCCACCGAGACCGACTTCAACCGATGGAGTTTCAGCGAAGACATCACTTCCTCGGGCATGGGCGTCAACGCCAAGGTCGGCTTCATCTGGCATGCCAACCGCTGGCTGCGTTTGGGCGGGGCCTTCCACACGCCCACCGCCTATGCTTTCGACGAATCGTGGCAGACGGAGACCGAATCGGTAATCAGCTACATCCAGCGCAAATACATCAGCGAAAAATCGAGCTATGAATACACCTTCGTCAAGCCGCTGAAATGGGTGGGCAGCGCGGCATTCGTCGTTGGCCAACGCGGCATGATAAGCCTCGATGCGGAATACACCAACTTCGGCAAGGCCCGTTTCTCAGCCGACGATTACAACTACGACGACGTCAACGCCGACATCAAGGCCGTTTACGGCAAGACCTTCAACCTTCGCATCGGCAGCGAATGGCGCATTGCCGACTCCTACCTCAGAGTGGGTGCGGGCTACTACGGTAGTCCCTTCGGCTTCGGCAAAGATGGCGGCAGCGTCAAGAAGGCATCGGTGGGCCTCAGCCTGCCGGCCTCTTCTTCGACTACCTTCGATTTCGCCTACGAGCTGAGTCACGGCCTATCCTATCTCACCCTCTACGACGCTGGAGCGTTGGACATCGAGTCCGTCAGCCAGCGACAATTCAGGCATATCCTCTTGGCCACGCTCAAGGTACGTTTCTAAACAAAAAAAGGGCCGCCTCAGTCCTAGGCGACCCACAATAAGTGCATTTACGTTATTGTCATTCGTTGTATTGCTCGATGATGCCCTTGTCGACAAGGATACGTCCGCAATACTCGCAAACAATGATTTTCTTGTGCGTGCAGATGTCCAACTGGTGTTGGGGCGGGATGCGGTTGAAGCAGCCGCCGCAAGCCTCGTTGTGGATGCCCACCACGGCAAGGCCGTTGCGGGCGTTCTTGCGGATGCGCTTGTAGGCCACCAGCAGGCGGTCTTCCACGAACTTCTCGCAGTCGGACGAGCGCTTCAACAGCTGCTCTTCTTCCTTCTCGGTGCCTTCCACCAACGAATGGAGCTCGTCTTGCTTATCCTTCAGCGACGACTTCAGTTCATTGAGGTGCATCTGGGCCTGAGCCACCTTGTCGGCCACATCATTGTCCTTGGCCGTGATTTCCTTGATGCGTTTTTCAGACAGCTGAATGTCAAGCGTTTGATACTCAATCTCTTTCGTCAGCGAGTCGTATTCACGGTTGTTGCGGACATTGTTCTGCTGCTCTTCATATTTCTTGACCAGAGCCTCAGTCTCTTTAATCTTGATCTTGAAATTGGTGATTTCGGCTTGGTTTTTCTTACTTTCCGCCTTGAAATTGGCAATACGAGTTTCGAGGCCAGCGATTTCGTCCTCCATGTCTTGGATTTCCAAAGGAAGGTTGCCGCGATAAGCTCGGATTTCGTCAATTTTCGAGTCGACCTGCTGCAGGGTATAAAGCGCGACCAATTTCTGTTCAACACTCACTTCAACAGGGTCTTCCACTGGTTTTGGAGCCTCTTCTTTCACGACAGGTGCTTCAACTTGCGGAGTGGCGACTTCCTCTTTTTTGGCCACAGGTTCAGACGCGGCTTTGGTTGTTTTCTTGGCGGCCTTTTTGGGCTTTGCTTCTTCTGCAGACTCTTCCTTAACCTCGGGGGCGGCTACAGCTTTGGTCGTCTTCTTGGTGGCCTTTTGGGGCTTTGCTTCTTCAGCAGGCTCTTCCTTAGCCTCTGGTTCGGTTACAGCTTTGGTCGTCTTCTTGGCAACCTTTTTGGGCTTTGCTTCTTCAGCAGGCTCTTCCTTAGCCTCTGGTTCGGTTACAGCCTTGGCAGTTTTCTTGGTAGCCTTCTTGGTTTCCTTAACATTCTTTGCTTCAGCGACTTCAGTCACTTCGGCAACTTCCTTGATTTCTTTCTTAGCCATATTGTTGATTACTTATTTCTGACAAAATAATGGACTGAATTCGTTTCCGTTTCAGCGATTTCGGCTGCAAAGGTAGGAAATTTTTTCCGAATTAATCCACATATTAATTCTTTCGTGAATTGTTCGGTTTCAAAATGCCCGCCATCGACCAACAAAATGCGCCCTTCGGGGATGAAAAAGTCGTGGTATTTGATGTCGGCGGTGAGGTAGGCGTCGGCTTTTTGGTCCAGTGCATCTTGCATGAACGGACTGCCCGATCCACCACAAAGCGCCACTTTCTTGATTGTGCGGCCCGTCAAGGCAGAATGGCGCAAGCAAGGTGTTTTTATGGTTTCAGCCACAAGTGCAAGAAAACCAAGCTCTTCCATCGGCGTTTCAAACTCACCCACCATGCCCGCGCCGCAAAGGTCAGGTTCTTCGGTAACAGGCTGGAGGATGTGCAAATCCTTCAAGCCCAAACGCTCGGCAAGGACGCGGCTCACGCCCAAATAGCTGTTGTCCAAGTTGGTATGCATCGAAATCATGGCGATGTCGTGCTTGACGGCCTTCATCACGGCACGCTCGATGTAAGTTTCGGGTGAAAGGTGCTTCAATCCCCTGAAAATCAGCGGATGATGGCTCACGATGACATCGCAGTCCTTGGCGAAGGCCTCGTCCACAATCTCTTCGGTGATGTCCAAGCAAACCAAGGCCTTATGTGCCTCGGCGTTGAGGTCGCCCACTTGCAGGCCGGCGTTGTCGTAGCTTTCCTGCCATTGCAAAGGGGCAATCTCGGTGATGCAGTTCAGAATGTCGTTTACGGTCATATTTTCAAAATTTGGCTCAAAATTAGGAAAATTTGTCTAATTTTGACCGCTTATATGGGAACTTTCTTGGTATTCATATCGCTATTGTATCGTATCATCTTGATTGTCAGGAACAAACTCTACGACAGAGGTATTCTCAAATCAAGAAGATTCGACATGCCCGTCATCAATGTCGGCAACCTCAGCATGGGCGGGACGGGCAAGACGCCCACCGTGGAATACCTTATTAATAAATTGGGCGGCTCGTTTCGCCTTGCCACGCTCAGTCGGGGCTATGGCCGCAAGACGAAAGGCTTCAAGATGGCCGATGCCGCCTGCACCTACGAGGACTTGGGCGACGAGCCGTTGCAATATTTCTGGAAGTTTCCGGCAATCACGGTGGCCGTTGACGAAAACCGCGTGGAAGGCGTGAACCGACTGCTCGAAGGCGAAAAACCGCCCGAGGTCATCTTGCTCGACGATGCCTTCCAGCACCGCAAAATCACGGCTGGACTGAACATCCTATTGACTGAATACCAACGACTTTACACCGACGACCGACTCTTTCCGGCAGGCCGTTTGCGCGACCTGAAATCCTCGGCCCAACGCGCCGACATCATCGTTGTGAGCAAATCGCCCGACACGCTTTCGGAGCAAGACAAAGCGTTGGTTATCAACAAACTGAATCCAACGGAACGGCAAAAGGTGTTTTTCTCCCATTTGGACTACAAGCCTATGCAGCCCTTGAATGCGGCGGCGAGAAACATTGCAGCCGAAAACGCCGATGCCGTCCTGCTGTTCTGCGGCATTGCCCGTCCCAACCCGTTGATTGACAGACTGAAAACGCAATTCAAGCAAGTCGAGGCCTTGACGTTTGCCGACCATCACGCCTACACCGAAAACGACGTGAAAAAGGTGCTCCGTCAGTTCGAGAGCCTTGCGGGCGAGCGGAAAATCATCGTCACCACCGAAAAAGATGCCGCCCGATTGACAAATTCTCCCTATCTTTGTCAGTTTGAATCCGCGCCGCTATACGATTTGCCCGTGAGCGTGCGTTTTGATGAGGAAGAAAAGTTTAACGAAGAAATATTGAATTATGTACGACAGAATCATCACCACCGTTGAGTATATCAACAAGAAAACCAATAACTTCCGTCCGGAAGTCGGCATCGTCTTAGGCTCCGGCTTGGGCGGTTTGGCCAACGGCATCGCCGTGGAATGTGCTATCCCCTATTCTGAAATCCCCGACTTCCCCGTCTCGACGGTGAAGGGCCACCAAGGGCAACTGCTGTTTGGCAGCATCGCGGGTCGCAAGGTCGTGGCCATGCAGGGCCGTTTCCACTATTACGAGGGCTACCCGATGAGCGAGGTCACCTTCCCCATCCGCGTGATGATGCAGTTGGGCATCAAGTTCCTCATTCTCAGCAACGCAGCGGGAGGGTTGAACCCGAGTTTCCATGTGGGCGACATCATGATCATCAACGACCAAATCCACGCCATGCCTAATCCTTTGATTGGGCCGCACGACGAGCGTTTCGGCGAGCGTTTCCCCGACATGAGCGAGCCTTACGACAAACGCCTCATCCGCTTGGCCGACGAAATCGCGATGGAAAAAGGCATCTGGGTGCAGCACGGCGTGTATTGCTCCACCACCGGCCCGACCTATGAGACACCCGCCGAGTGCCGCTATTTCCGCATCATCGGGGCCGACACCATCGGGATGTCCACCACGCCCGAGGTCATCGTGGCGCGACAGGGCAAGCTGCCCGTCTTCGGCCTGAGCATCGTTTCCGACATGGGCAACATCTATGGCGTTGACCACACCGTCACCATCACACACGAGGAGGTCATCGCCGCCGTCAATGCCGTCGAGCCGAAGCTCATCACCCTCATCACCGAACTCATCCGCCGCAGCGCCGAAATCCAGTTCTGATGGCCGTCTATTTCGTCACCGACTTCCACTTGGGCATCCCCACGCTCGAAGACAGTCACGAGCGCGAGCGCAAGCTGTTGCGCTTCTTGGACACGATTCGTCCCGACTGCGAGGAACTCTACCTGATGGGCGACCTCTTCGACTTCTGGTTTGAATACAAGACCGTGATTCCCAAAGGGTTCGTAAGGCTGCAAGGCAAGTTGGCCGAGTTCACCGACGCGGGCATTCCCGTGCATCTTTTCATCGGCAACCACGACCTTTGGAGTTTCGGCTATCTGCATGACGAAATCGGGTTAGAGCTGCACCGCGAGCCAGTCGTCAAGACCATCAAGGGGAAGAAATTCTTCTTGGTCCACGGCGACGGCAAAGGTCCGGGCGACAAAGGCTACAAGTTCTTGAAAAAGGTGTTCGAGTTCAAGCCTAACCAATGGTTGTTCAAATGGTTGCATCCCGACTTGGGCATAGGATTGGCCTTGAAATGGTCACACAACCACCGCCTGAAGAAACTCAAGAACGAGGTGGAACGCGGCTATTACGACGACATCCCCAACACGCGCCTCTACCAATACGCCCAAGAGCAAGCCCAACTCGACCCGTCGATTGACTTCTTCGTCTTCGGCCACCAGCACAAGCCGATGCAATACAAGACCGGCGACCATGCCCTGACCACCGTCGTCGGGAATTGGATTTATGACTTCACCTACGCCGTGTTTGACGGGGAAAATGTTGAATTGAAGCGATTTGAGGAAGCTACTCATTGAAAAACAACTCTATATATGACTAAGAAAGAAGCATTACAATTGTTTGAACAGAGAAAAGTCCGCACCGTTTGGGACGACAAAGAAGAGAAGTGGTATTTCTGTGTTACCGATGTTGTTGAAGCACTTACTGACAGTGCCAATCCAACAGATTACATCAAGAAAATGCGAAAGCGCGACCCCATGCTCGCTGAAGGGTGGGGACAAATTGTCACCCCCCTTTCTGTACAAACTGCAGGAGGCAAACAAAAAGTGAATTTTGCCTCAACAGAAGGAATATTCCGCCTCATCCAATCCATTCCCTCGCCCAAGGCCGAGCCTTTCAAGCAATGGATGGCACAAGTAGCCAGCCAACGCATCGACCAGATGCAAAACCCTGAACTGAGCATCGACCAGGCCGTTGCCGACTACAGGAGACTGGGCTATTCCGAGGCTTGGATTAACCAGCGCATCAAGTCCATCGAAGTGCGCAAGGAACTGACCGACGAATGGAAACGCACTGGCGTTCAGGAAGGTGTGGAATATGCTTCGCTCACCGACATCATCACGCGCGAATGGAGCGGCCTGACCACCAAACAATACAAGCAGTTCAAAGGCCTGAAAAAAGAGAACCTGCGCGACAACATGACCAACCTTGAAATCGCGCTCAACATCTTGGCCGAAGCCTCTGCCACCGAACTCTCAAAACAACGCGACCCACAAGGTTTCCGCCAACAAAAACAAGTGGCCAAAGACGGCGGCAGCGTTGCCAAAGCCGCCCGCAACCAGTTGGAAAGCCAATTGGGCCGCAGCATCATTTCACCCGAGAAGGCAAGCGATTATTTGTTGCCTGCGGAAGACGTTGAGGCGTTGCCAGAGCCGTAACAATTCCGTAAAGATATATGGATAACTTGACGTTAATACTATCGTCGGAAATTGGATTTATGATTTCAGTTACGCTGTGTTTGACGGGAAGATATGATGTTATTTGAAGCAGTTTGAGAAAGGTTGAAACAGCTATAGTTTATAGTTTAAAACAACTGTATGAGCCATCGCCATAAATAGTATTTAATTTGTATTCAAGCTGCGAACAACTCTTTACATTTTCCGCGTCAGGATTAAATAGCCCTTCCGAATAAGAACCATCATTATAATAATGAGTGCATCTACACACTTTCGTTTTGCTACAACTCACAAGCAATAGACTTGTCACACAAAATGCAAAAACAACAACAAATTTCTTCATAGTAGTAACCATATAATATACTCTTTATCTCTATTACAACAATTTGTTTACAAAATCGAAATACTTCAAAATCTGAAATCAACGTACTGCATTGACTTCTGCCGCAATCTCTTCATCCGTCATCATCGGAGAAGTAGGACAAGACTTGACGGATCTCTCAATCGATGCCCGTCGTGGGCGCACCTTCCATCCCATACGAGCAAACAGTTCCTCCATCAGACTCAAATCACGTGGCGGAATCGAAACAACATAATCTTCCATAACTATTACCTTTTGTATTATGCTGCAAAATTACAACTTTTTCGCAAAAGAGAATTGTTTCACAAAAAATCCCTGTTTTCCCAAAAAACCGATTCTTTTGTCACCCGCCTGCTTTCTCATTCATCCGAATACACCTTGCAGAAATTGCAATCCAAAATATCGCAAAGCCTCGAAAGAGTCTCGGTGTTCACCCATTGGCTCTCGAAAAGGTGATAGATGTTCTGCCGCGAGCAATGCAGCTTGCGGGCCAGCCACGCCACGGTGCGCTCCTGCCGAGCGAGTTCGGCTTTGACAAGATGCCCAGTTCAGGCGGATTTGCAATCCGCCGTAATGGAATATGAGGATTTGCAATCCGATTTTTTTCGGCAGGCGTTGCATTACATTCCACACCTGCCTGTCGCCCATGCGGGGCTGGGCCTGACGGGGTGCTGAGTCGCTGCTGTAGGTCGCTGCTGCCCGAAGCTGCGCTGCGCTTGCATCGGGTTAATGAAATGGCGTC
>CALFIT010000215.1 GCA_937877465.1 uncultured Bacteroidales bacterium
GCGATATTATTGAACACGGTGTCGTTGAAGAGGATGGTTTCTTGCGACACCACGCCCATCAAGCCGCGCAGGTCGCCAATCTTGTAGTCGCGGATGTCGTGTCCGTCGATGCTGACGCTGCCCTTGCCGACTTCGTAGAAACGCGGCAATAGGTCGGCCAAGGTGGACTTGCCGCCACCGCTCTCGCCGACGAGGGCGACGAACTTGCCCTTTGGAATCTTCAGGTCGATGCCTTTCAGCACGTCGTCCTTGCCATAGCTGAACCAAACGTCTTTGTACTCAATGCTTTCATTGAAGTCTTTGATTTCCAATGCGTTCTCTTTTTCCGTAATCACCTCTTCGGCATCTAAGATTTCGAAAATCCTTTCCGCCGAGGCGATGCCTTTTTGCACATTGTAGTAGCCTTGCGAGAACGACTTGGCTGGGGTGATAATCTGCGAGAACACAACGATATAGCTGATGAAGTTGGCCGCCGTGATGTTGCCGCCGCCGCCCAAGATGAGCTGGCCGCCAAACCACAGCACGAGGATGACCACCGCCGACGAGAGGAATTCGCTCATCGGCGAACTCATGTCGCGCTTGCGGTGGATGCCGCGCAGCACCTTGGTGTAGTCGGCGTTTTGCTCCTCAAACTTGTCGCTGGAATAACGCAAAGCATTGAAAGCCTTGATGATACGAAGTCCAGAGATGGTCTCTTCCACGGTGGAGATGATGCCTGCCAACTTGGTCTGTCCTTCCTTCGACTCCTTTTTCAGCAGCTTGCCGACCTTGCCGATGAGCAGGCCCGCCAAAGGCAAGACAACCAAGACGAAAAGGGTCAGTTTCGGGCTGAGCGTGACCATGAAGGCGAAATAGAAGAAGATGGTCAGCGGGTCCTTGATGAGCATTTCGAGATAGTTCAGAATCGAGACCTCAACTTCCTGCACGTCAGTGGTGATCCGCGCCAAGGTGTCGCCTTTCTGCCGGTTGTGGTAGAAGGAGAGGGGCAGGATGAGGATTTTGTCGTACACGTCGCGGCGCAGGTCGTGGACGGCCCCCACGCGCACGTTGGCCATGAAATAGCAGGCGAAGAAGCGTCCCAGGTTGCGGAAGAAGAACGCCACGAGCAACAGCAAGCAAATGAAAACCAATGCGTTGTATTTGCCTTCGTTGATGATGAGTTGGCTCATGAACCAGTTGAGGTAGCTCATCAGGTAGTCGGAGGTCAGGGCGAAACTCGGCTTGGCCACGACCTCGATGGCGCCTTCCTTGAAGAGCAGGTTGAGGAACGGCCCGACCAATGCGAAGGAGAACAGCGAGAAGAAAATGGCCATCAGGTTGAAGACCACGTTCAGGACGATGCTGCCCCAATACGGCTTGACGTAGGAGAGGACGCGGGAGAA
>CALFIT010000216.1 GCA_937877465.1 uncultured Bacteroidales bacterium
CCCCCGACGGCTACCTGTTCGGCTGGGTCGAAAGCATCGCCCACGCCATCGGTGGTGCCGACCTGTCGCAAGAGGCGGTCAACGTGTTCAGCTCGCGCATCGTGTTCTGCTCCCTGCTGATTGTGGCCTTCGTCGCCTGGAACATGCAGCGCAAATTAGAGGAAAGCAACGAATGGAAAGTCAGCCAAGAGACAGCCAAGGCGAAGGGCGAGAACACCGGACTTTGGCACGCCTTCAAGGTGCTGTTCACCAATAAAACCGCCATCAAGACCGCCGCATTTCTTGCCACCATCTACCTGACTTGGAACCTCGTGGCGTCGGTCTTGGGCTTCTTCCAGCCGCACATCTACGAGACGGCGGGCGGCATCAGCAACGAGCAGGCCAACTGGATGAACTGCATACAATGGGCGATTATCGTCGCCGTCACCTTCATCACCTCCAAAGTCATCGACAAGGTGAGCCACAAGCTGATTTATGTCTTGGGCTTGCTCATTGCCATCAGCGCGTGGGTCATCATCGTGACGGTAGGTGTCAACGGCACCGCCGGATTGTGGCTCTTCACCATCCTTTGGGGCATCGAAGGCGGCTTGTCGGTGCAGATCTTCTACGCCCTGTGGGGCTCGGAGCTATTCCCGGCCAAGTTCCGCGCCGGCGCACAAGGACTGATGTTCTTTGTGGTGCGCGGCCTCTCGGCCTTGTGGGGACTCGTGTTCACCTACATCTACGGCGAGAATGGCGAAGGCTTCACCGTGGCGGCTTACTGCATGATAGCGTTGCTGCTCATCTCGCTTGTCGTGGGCTTCATCGGCTGCCCCGAGACGCGCGGCAAGTCGTTGGCGCAAATCACCAAGGAACGTTATGGAGAGGATTATTGATATGGAAAGCATACTGAACAACAACCCCGAACTGAAACACCAAATCGACCAAGTGGCCGAGGTGGCCGGCTATCTTTGGCAAAAAGGCTGGGCCGAGCGCAACGGCGGCAACATCGTCGTCAACGTCACCAATCAACTGCCAACTGCCAACTCCCAACCCCCAACTCCCAACTCTCAACTCCCAATCGGAACGACCTTGCCTCACCTCAAAGGCTGCTATTTCTTCTGCAAAGGCACCAACCGCCGTATGCGCGACCTCGCTC
>CALFIT010000217.1 GCA_937877465.1 uncultured Bacteroidales bacterium
GGAAAGGAGGTGATGGGGTCGCACTGTTGTTGTGCCATTGCCGCCCAGGACGTTGCGAGCGCGATGAGCAGCAGCAAAAGTTTACTTTTTTTTAGGGAAGTATATACCAGTTGACACAAACTGATTATAATTTTTCGATTCTTTCAATAAGTGAAAGCGCTTTTTTAATTGATTCATTTTTTTTGTGGAACAATCAAACCGAATTCATCAGGCTTTAAGTTCGCCATGAAAACATACACATATTGCTGTTGTGTGGTGTTATTGGTTTTTATCGTATAACCTATATTGTAATCAAAATCGCTAATGAACATTGTTCCATTTGGAAATCTTTGATGCCTGTTTGTATAATCCCATGCTATTACGGGATTAGAAATATACTTTTTCATACCATCAAGATAATCACGCCATTTAGAAAGCCCATCAATATTGTTTTGGTTATAATTCTTAATTGCTTCTATTTGTTTTGTGATATTGGAGGAAAACCCGACAAAAAGCCTTGATGGTAATCTATCTTCTTTTAGCCAACATTGTTTCTTTATCACTTTTCACAATTTTTTCCTATATTATTGATAACCTCATCGGCATCGAATATACAACCTCTGTCTAATTCTTCATCTAATGTATAATTAACAACGATTGCTTGCATGGGCTCTTTAGATTCATTAACAGGCAGTTTGGAGATATATTCCTTAACTTGCTCTTGGGTTAATGTCCCCATTTCTTCCATGTACTCTTCTAATGGTAGTTTGTTTATACGTTCAATGTCCAAACTACCGTCTTCTTTCAATAGTGCCATAATCAATTTGTTTACTATAAATATCAATCATACTGCAAATATACAAACATTCCCTGACAAAACCAAAAATCAGCACTATTTATACTTAAAAACAGATAAACATGAGAAAATATCTAAAGAAATTTGAACAACACGCTGATTATCAAGATTTTAGTGGGGTGGGGTAGAATATGTAACTCCCAATGTATCAGTATGCGTAAACGAGGACGAAGTACATTACAATCCATTAGTATACCCGATACTTAAATTCACAGCAGAAGAAGCAAACAGTACCATACAACTGAACCGTGTTGGGACCGCAACAACATTGGCAAATGCCGTTTTACAATATTCGACTGATAACGGTGAAACATGGAATGATTACACATATACGGTACAAGGGACAAAAGGTTATTCTGGTGACACAATCACACTTGAAAATGTTGGAGATTCCGTTAAGTTCAAAGGAACTAATACAACATTAGGTGTAAGTACTTCAAACTATCATCAATTTGTAATGACAGGAAAAATAAAGGCAACAGGGGATGTTACGTCTTTATTCAATGAAGTTGGTTATGATATTGCAATGCCTTCTTATGGGTGTTACAATCTTTTCCGTAATTGTTCCTCATTGACAGAGGCACCAACGTTACCTGCAACAACTTTGGCAGATTATTGTTATTCATATATGTTTTATGGCTGTACATCGTTAACAGCAGCCCCTGAGTTACCTGCAACAACTTTGGCAAATTATTGTTATTCACATATGTTTAATGGATGTACTAATTTGAATTACATAAAGGCAATGTTCACAACAACTCCTTCATCATCAAATACAAAAAATTGGGTAAGTAATGTTGCTTCGAGCGGAACATTCGTAAAAAATGCAGAAGCAACATGGAGTGTTACTGGAGCCAATGGTATACCAAATGGCTGGACGGTTGAAACGGCAACGGCTTAATCAAGCGGCTTTGTGATGGTAATAAGACCTATGCTTTGCGGCCCAGAAGTCACCGTCAACGATTGTTGAGAGGATAAGAACATCCTTGTACTCAAACGGCTTGATGCTCTTGGCAAACATATCACGGAAACGCTTTGTGGAATTTTCCTTCCTCGTGTTCCACCTGTACACCTGTTCGTCAATGTAACGCTGCAAATAGTCCTTAGAGACGCAATGGTATGTACCGAACACCACACGCTTGAAATGCGCCCAAAATCCCTCAATCGAATTGGTGTGTATGTCCTTGGAGCGGACGAACTCACGCTTGCCGTGGTTGACGATTTGGTGGTTGTAGCCGTTCCTATCCAAGTTTGAGTAGGAAACAAGTTCGTCAGTAAACACATCGGATTCCTTTGAGACATGCTTGTCCACAATCGGCAACAGGGTTGCGCCTTTGGTGTCTCTGACCTTCATTGCGACCACGTTCCCGTCCTTGCGTTCAACCATTCCGAAAATTGGTGTCTTGGTCTTTGTGGAGCGTCCTTGCGTCCCCTTGACCTTCTTCCATTCGTGCTTGTTGGTCTCACGTCCTCCAAGGTACATTTCGTCCATTTCCACCTGACCTTTCAGTACGGTGTCTTTGTCTTGTCCATACAAGCCACGGAGCTTGTGTAGGATGAACCAAGCGGCCTTTTGCGTCACTTGGATGTCACTTGCCAATTGGCAGGAAGAAATGCCTTTCTTGTGCGAGGAAATGAGGTACATTGCCATGAACCACTTGCGGAGTGAAATCTTGGTGTTCTCGAAGATTGTCCCGACAAGGACGGAGAATTTCCTGTGGCATTTGGGGCAGGAATAGCGTCCGTCGGCACACTTGTACGTATGGGTGTGTCCGCAATACGGGCAAACGGCCTCACCTTCGCCCCACCTTTCTTGTGCAATGGTCTGCTTGCAGATTTCATCGGTATTGAAATAATCGGCAATTTGGAAGAGAGATGTGAAGTTGTCAAAATCTATCATAGTGAATCATTGTTGTCTTACATAATCTTATAGTGTAAAACATACAAAAATTCAACCGTAAAAACCAGTTTTTTTACAGAAAATCAGAAAATTGTGCTATTTTTGTGCCGTTTTTCACAAAATCCTTGTGTCAACTGGTATATACTTCCCTTTTTTCATTTTGGAATGTAATTATTAGTGTTTAAGATTAAAATATTTGATATTCAAAGAATTACAATATGTCACATATCACAAGATGTGGTGCGATTTGGAATAGGCGGCAAAGGTACAAAAAAAATGCTGGACTGGAATTGCAAAAACGAAAAAATCCCGCCACGAATGACGGGATTTTTCGGCTGTAGAGACGTTGCACGCAACGCCTCTACTGTGTCTGACAAAAATAAAAATCACTTGTCATTATAATGGTCTTCAACTTGGATGACAAGCACGGTGATACGCTCGTCATAAATGTCGTAAATAATCCTGTCGTGGGCGGTGATGTGTCGCGAATAGGTCATATCATTTCCGCCAATCAAAGGCTCGGGGTGGCCAAGCCCGGTTCGAGGGTGTTCCATAATGTCGAACAGAATCTGTGTGGCCTTCTTGAAAAGACGCGGATTCGATTTCTTCCATTTCTTCAAGGTCTTGTTGGCATCCTTTGAGTATTCAATGCAATATGTCATAGGCTGTCGAAGTATTTCTGCATTTCGTCAGGCGTGTGGCACACGATGGTTTCGCCATTGGCAAATTCCTCTCGAGCCTTCTTCATCCGCACAGATAAGGCTGGCGTGATTTGGTCGTCTGTGACGGACGGTGTAATCTTCTTGACAAGAACGCCCAAGGCCTGTAGGTAGGCCATCAAAGCCTTGCCGCTGGTGGTGCGCTCGTTCAGTGTTATGGCATAAGTTGACATGGTTTTGTTGTTTTGTTGTTTTTTCGCCTGCAAAAATACACATTATTCCCAAAACTACAAACATATTGTTTGCGTTGATACGGCCTATCCCTAAAAACAAGTAGAGACGTTGCACGCAACGCCTCTACTGTGTCTGACAAAAATGAAAATCAAATCGCCTCGATGAATTTCACGACGGCGTCGCGGTCTTCTTTGCTCAGCTCGCGGAATTGCTCCACCGAGCGGCGGGCATCGCTTTGGGCGTTGCCGTGCCACATGATGGCTTCGATGACGGTTTGTGCGCGGCAGTCGTGCAGACGGTCGCCGGCGCCCGTGCAGAGCGTGCTCAGGCCGCGTCCCCAAAGCGGGGTGGTGCGGCACCAGCCCGTGCGGATGTCGTTCTCCATGTGGAGCTTGTGCTGGATGAAGTCGCTGTAGGGCCAAATCTTCTGGTTGGGATAGCGCGGCAGGCGCGGGTCGCCGTCGCTGAAGAAGCCGGCCGGGTCGGTGAACATGTCGTCGCCGGTCTGCCACGACGGACGGTGGCAGTAGGCGCAACCCAAGTCGCGGAACAGCTGGCGGCCACGTTGCACGTCGGGGTCGTCCAAGTCGCGGGCGGCGGGAACGGCCAAACCACGGTGCCAAACCATGAAGTCGGAGTAGTCTTCGCCGCTCATCTCGGGCACTTTCAGCTCGTCGGGGATGTTGGCCATCATCAGGTAGTTGTAGATGTCGGTCTCCACGTCGCCCGTGAGGTTGTATTGCGGGAAGTAGTTGTAGAACTCAGCCTGCACGTCGGGGTCTTGCGAAGCCGTCGTAGCGTAGGCTGCCGTCATGTAGTGACCCATCTTGGTGGGGTGCGTCACGTTGGTGATGTTCCAGATGGCGTTGGCGCCCGGGGCATCCTGCAAGGGACCGCGCGTCAGGGCGTAGGTGTAACGCTTCGGGTGGTTGGTGTTGCCATAGTAACCCGTCGGGGCGAAGTCGCTGCCGGCCCACATCGCGGGGTTGAGTCCGTTCTGCATGAAGCCGTCGTTGTATTCCTTCTGGTACTGCGCCCTCAGCGAGTCGTCGGGGATGGCGTCGACGAGTCCGGTGCCATAGATGCCGATGGTCGACTCCAAGCGGCACACGAAGTCGCTGTAGGGAATGGGCTGGTTGTTCACCTCAAGCGGCACGTAGAAGGCCTCTTCGGGGATGTACACTTCGGGATAAGTGAGGTTGTAGCTCTCTCCGTCGGGGAATTGGTTGCCCCATTCGTCGGTGTAGCTCAGCCAGTTGATCTGGATCTGGGTCTCGTCGAGCGGAGCCTTGAAAGGCTCCACTGCGTTGGTTTGAGGCATTCCCGTGTAGGAACTGAGGTAGGTGTCGTTCTTGTCGACGAAGACGAGAAGGTAGCCGTTGCCCCAGTCGTTGGAGCTGTAGCGGTTCATGCGCTTGCCGTGGCCGTAGCTGGGATGGCAGGCGATGCAGCTGTTGCGGACGTAGAGTGGACCGAGGCCCTTGAAAGGCGCGTTGTTTTGCGTGAAAGTGCGCTCAAAGAAGTACTCGCCATACTTGAAGTTGGCGGTCAGGCCGGCCTGTTCCGTGGCAGGCGTGGGGTCTTGGTAGGCGGTGTGCGAGCGGTTGAACGTGGTGCCCAACTCGCCGCCGGCGTAGGTCTCCTCGCTGACGATGGTGGTCGGCTCTTCAGTGCCGTGGCAGGAGGCTAAGGCCAAAGCCAACAGGCCGCCTGCAAACAGCAATTTCAGATTTCTGTAGTTGTTCATAATTTTATAAATTTGAATTAGTTCGTTGTCATATCGTTAGATGGCTTCAATGAACTTGACGATGGCGTCGCGCTCGTTTTTCTGTAGGTTGCGGAACTTCTCGATGGTCCAGCGAGCATCGCTTTGGGCGTTGCCATGCCACATGATGGCTTCCATCACGTTGCGGGCGCGACAGTCGTGAAGCCGGTCGCTATGGCCAGCGCAAGTGCGCATGAGGCCTTTGCC
The DNA here is from genome assembly GCA_937877465.1 of uncultured Bacteroidales bacterium. Taxonomy (GTDB): domain Bacteria; phylum Bacteroidota; class Bacteroidia; order Bacteroidales; family F082; genus Limimorpha. The sequence goes on from CALFIT010000217.1 coordinate 5,601, forward strand.
CCACAGCGGCGTGGTGCGGCACCAGCCCGTGCGGATGTCGTTTTCCATGAAAAGGCGGTGCTGGACGAGGTCGGTGTAAGGCCAGATTTTCTGGTTGGGATAGCGGGGAAACTCGCGTCCGGCGAAAACGTCGTACGGGTCTTGCAGTTGGCTGTCGTCGCCGGTGGTCCATGAGGGACGGTGACAGGCGGCGCAACCGATTTCGCGGAACAGCTTGCGTCCCAATTGCACTTCCTCATTGTCGAGGTCGCGGGCGGCAGGCACGGCCAAACCGCGAATCCACAAGTTGAGCAGGTAGTGATCCTCACTGCTCATTTCCAACTCTATATTATTGTTGGTTAAATAGTTATAGATGTCGGTTTCTACGTTTCCTGTGATGTTTTGTTCGGGATAAAGGTCGTAGAAAGTGGCCTGCACGTCGGGGTCGGAGGCGGCAGTGCGCGAGTAGGCTTCGGGAATGTAGTTTTCCGTGTAGGGGTCGGTGACCACATTGGTCACTTCCCAAAGGCTCACGTTGCCTTGCGTTGATGAGGCGTCGAGCGCATAGTCGAGGCGGAAGGGGTGTCCATCGGTGTTGAGGCCGGTCGGCGCCCAGTCGCCACCTGCCCATATGGTCGGGTTGAGCGTCACGCCATGGCTTTCCTGTTTCAGGTATTCGGCTTTCAGCGAGTCGTCGGGGATGGCATCAAGCAGGCCGGTGCCATAAATGCCGATGGTGGCCTCAAGGGTCATGTCCAACTCGCTATAAGGCACGATTTGGCCTCCGATTTCGAGGGGCGCGTAAAAGGCATCTTCAGGGATGACAAGTTCTGGATAAATGAGGCTATAGGTCTCGCCGTCAGGGAATTGGTTGCCCCATTCGTCCACATAGTTGAGCCAGTTGATGCTCACTTTGCTTTCGTCGATCATCGGCTTGAAGCCCGCCACGGCTTTCGTCATGGGGACGAGTCCCAGCGACTCGACGATGGTTCCTTGCTTGTTGGTCACGATGAGCAGGTAGCTGTTGCCCCATTCGTTGGAATCGTAGCGCGTGACGCGCTTTCCGCGACCGTAGCCCGGATGACAGGCATTGCACGACGTGCGCAGATAAAGTGGTCCAAGCCCTTTGAATGGCTCGCTATTGATAGTGTACGAGCGCTCAAAGAAGTATTCCCCATACTTGAACTTGGTGCTCAATCCGGCTTCCTCAATAGCTGGCGTCGGGTCTTGGTAGGCCGAATGTGAGCGGTTGAACGTCGTGCCCAACTCGCCGCCGGCGTAGGTCTCTTCGCTTACGACGGTCGGAACGGGGTCGTCGGGCTTGCATGAGACGATGCTTGCTGCCAAAAGGCATCCCATAAGCGTGAGTCCGGTTATCTTGTGTCTGAACATGTCGTTTTTTTCGATAATTGCGAAGATTCTGAAGGCATCGGATCACCGCCTTTCGGAGGTGAAATGCCTTCAGAATCTTCAAATGAATGATGGTGGTTTATTGTTCGTTCAAAGCGTCCTTGGCCTCATCGAGGATGTCGGAAAGCTCTTGGCAGGCTTCGATGGCTTCGCCGGCGCTGGCATCGGTGTAGTTGAGGACGAAGGGAGCCTTCATGTTTTTGATCTTCTCGATGGCATTGTTGATGGCGTTCACGACCTTGGTGTCGAGTGCGGCATCGATGTCTTTCAGATAGTTGTGAACCGAAAGGGCTTCGTCGCGTTGGCCTTCAATGCCGCCCATGTAGGCGTTCTGGACGCTGGTGATGTTGTCGGTGAAGTCTTTGATGGACTTTTGGCTGTAAGGCGACTCGACATAGGTCACGTCCTCGCCATTGAAGCATTTGCCGATCTTCGAGGTGCCCACCTCGTCGGAGATGTCGATGCAGCCGTCAAGGATGGCTTGGAGGGCTTGGGTGCGGGTGGCGTAGGTGCTGCCGGCTTGTCCGGCAAGGGTCATGTTCTCGCCGTAGGAGTTGTCGCCTCCGTTGACGGTGGTGTTGAACTCAAGCTCTTCCATCAGTTCGGCATGGGCGGCGGGAGCGTCGGCGTTCCAGCTCACTTCGAGTTGGAAGCAACGGTTGCGCAGGTCGCGGCTGACGGCCACGATGTAGGTGACCATGTCGTCGTCGATTTCGTCCACGTTGCGGGGTTGGCCCTCGCGGAAGAGGATGAACTCGATGCCGTGGAAGCCGAGCAGGGCGTTGCCGAGCTGTTCGCCGGCCACGGAGCCGTCTTCGTCGTCAGCAAGCATGGCGATCATGTTGGGGCTGGCCATCAGGTTGTTGAAGGCATCTTCGTCGAGCGGCCACGAGTCGATGTGCGGGTCGATGCCGAAGTCGGAGGCGGCGCCAAAGAGGAAGGCCTCGCTCATCTCCCACCAGTGACGGGCTTCGAGGAAGGTCTCGGTGGCGGCGTTGACGTTGGCTTGGGTCATGCTGCCTTGCAGGGTCTCAAGGCATTCGACGAGTTTGTCGGTCTCGGCGGCCAAATTCTGGTAGGTCGGGTAGACGGTGTGGTTCAGGTACTGCTTGATGATGGCGTCCTTGGTTTCCTTGTTGGCTTCGTCTTTGACCTCATTCTCTTTGTTGCACGAGCTGAAGCTCACGGCAAGCAAAACGGTTGCAGCGGCTAAGGCTGCGTTTCTCATTAATTTCTTCATTTTGTTTGATGTTTAGATTGTTGATTGATGTTGATGTTTATTTGTCGTTTTATTTCGTGAAGAACCCGCTGTAGGCCACGCCGATGGAGAACATGGGTTCGTCGTTATACTGTTCTTTGAGGAAGCGTTTGGCATATTCCGCCTTCACGACGACCTGCTTGATGGGGTAGTAGTTCACGCCGAGGGTCATCACGTGGCGGTCGGTCCATTGGTAGTCGGTGAGGGCCGTGGCCGACGGGATGTAGCTGTCGTAGTAGTCGTAGCGGCCAAAGAGGTAGAGCTGCTGTCCGCCGGTGCGTTTCATCGGGCGCATGATGTCGTAGGCGACCTCACCGCCGTAGGCGATGGCGGCCTCTCCGACGAGCGAGCGTGGGTAGGGCGAGAAGCTCTGGTGGTTCTGGTTCTTGTTCCAGGCCGAGATGAGCGAGGCGTCGCTCAGGTGACCGTAGTCGAAGTTGCCGCGCACGACAAGTCCGTTGGCCTTGTAGTCGAACTCGGCTGTGCCGATGACCACGGTGCCTTTCACGTCCTTGTACTGGCTCGTCTCCGAAAACTCGTTGGTGACGATGTCATTATTAAAGGTGTTGCCGATGTAGCCGCTCACGCCGATGTGCAGGTTCTTGACGCTGTAGTTGTCGATGCGGACGGCGCCGGCCAAGTGGTTGGCCACGCGAAACTCATAGCCCGACGCCGAGGCGTTCTTGACCCAGTTGGCGTTGTTGAACATGTCGGAGTTGAGGGCGGGGATGACCATGGCCTCATAGCGCCAGTTGCCGAGGCGACCCCACAAGCTGAGCCCCGTTTCGTGCCATGTGCAGGGGAGGATGGTAAGCTCGCCTTCGGGACGGTAGCAGGTGAAGAAGTCGGTGGGCAAGTGGGCGTTGTTGGTCTGCCCCACGGGCACGATGATGTGGCCCATGCGGATGTTGAAGCCTTTGCCAAACGACTTCTGGATCCAGAACTGCTCGAGGGCCACCTCGCCGCCGCGCTCAATCTCGTGCTCGAATTCGCCCGTCTCTTCGGCTTCGATTTCGACGGCCACTTCGGTGCCGCCGTGCTCAAACTCGATCTCGCTGCCCATGCTCCAGCCCTTGCCGAAGTCGTAGCCAAGGTTGATGCACACATGGGGCAGGTCGACGCGACCGTGGCCTTTGGCGTCGCGGTAACGGTCGGCATGGGAGTAGCGGAACATGTTGTCGCTGTAGAAGTTGCGGGTGTAGAAAGCCTCTCCGTAGCCGCCTACCGAGAGGCGCGAGAGGGAGAACAGTTTGGTGGAATCGGCTTTTTGGTTTTGCGCTTGTAACGGCATGGCACTCAGGGCCAAACCCAAGACGGCGCATTGTGCTATCGTTTTCAGTTTCATAATGAATGCTATTTATTCAAATTCGCCTGCAAAAATCCGAATTTCGCCTTGCAGTCCAAATCCCCACAAATGGCTATTTTTCGGGCGGCGATTCGTTATTTGTGAGGATGCAAAAAACACCGTGCGAGGCAGACTGCATCCGCCTCGCACGGTGAAAACTAACTCAAAAATTCATTCTCTAACAGTATGACAAAAATCTGGATGCAAAATAACGGCCTTTTGCCGACCTGTGGAATCCCCACATTTTGGGATTTTTGTCGGTTTGCAATCATTAATTGTTGGGGATGGGAGAAAAAAACGAGGTTTTAGCCTTGTATCTCCGAAAAAATGCCTATCTTTGACCGTTTTTTGAAGCACCTTATTATTAATATGCCCAACATTTTTGGTAATATGGTTTATCTCAACGTCAAGGAACGTGACCGTTTCTGAGGAGTCCCGTAGGGACGACAGATCAGTAAGCGGGCGACGTAAGTCCCCGCGTCACGCCAATCATATCTCCCGTTCCAAGTCAAAAAACACCCTCCCAATCGAATCCTTCAATCTTTAAATTTCAAATCTTTAAATCAATAAATCATGGAATTACCATTTGCAGAAGCGTGGAAAATCAAGATGGTCGAACCCATCCGCAAATCCACCCGCGAACAACGCGAACAGTGGCTCAAGGAAGCCCACAACAACATCTTCATGCTGAAGAGCGACTACGTCTACATCGACCTGCTGACCGACAGCGGCACCGGCGCCATGAGCGACCGGCAGTGGGCCGCCGTGATGATGGGCGACGAGAGCTATGGCGGCGCCCGCTCGTTCTACCACATGAAGGACACCGTCACCGAGCTTACCGGCTTCGACTACGTCATCCCGACCCACCAAGGCCGCGCCGCCGAGAACGTCTTGTTCTCCTATTTGGTGAAGCCCGGCATGGTCATCCCCGGCAACGCCCACTTCGACACCACCAAGGGCCACATCGAGAGCCGCAAGGCCTTCGCCGTCGACGTCACCGTGCCCGAGGCCTACGACACCCAGCTTGAGGTGCCTTTCAAGGGCAACGTCAGTCTCGAAAAGCTCGAAAAGGTGCTGCAGGAGAACAAGGGCAACGTGCCGTTCTTCGTCCTCACCGTGACCAACAACACCGTCGGCGGCCAGCCCGTCTCGATGAAGAACATCCGCGAAACCTGCGCCTTGTGCCACAAGTACGGCGTGCCCGTCAACATCGACAGCGCACGTTTCATTGAGAACGCCTATTTCATCAAGACCCGCGAGGAAGGCTACGCCGACAAGACCTTGAAGGAAATCGCCCGCGAGATGTTCAGCTACGCCGACTCGATGACGATGAGCGCGAAGAAGGACGGCTTGGTCAACATGGGCGGCTTCATCGCCACCAACAAGCAGGACTGGTACGAAGGCGCCAAGCTGTTCTGTATCCCCTTCGAAGGCTTCCTGACTTACGGCGGCATGAACGGTCGCGACATGGACGCCTTGGCCGTCGGTCTGAAGGAGAACATCGAGTTCGAGATGGTCGAGACCCGCGTCAAGCAGGTGCAGTACTTGGCCGACAAGCTCGATGAATATGGCATTCCTTACCAGCGTCCCGCCGGTGGTCACGCCATCTTCGTCGATGCCGACAAGGTGCTGACCAACATCCCCAAGGAGGAGTTCCCCGCCCAGACGTTGACCTGCGAGCTTTACCTTGAGGCCGGCATCCGCGCCTGCGAGATCGGCTATGTGCTCGCCGACCGCGACCCCGTGACCCGAGAGAATCGCTTCGGCGGCAACGACTTCGTGCGCCTCTGCATCCCGCGCCGCGTCTACACCAACAACCACATGGACGT
>CALFIT010000218.1 GCA_937877465.1 uncultured Bacteroidales bacterium
TCTCCGGCGCATAGTTGAGGTAAATCAGGTGTGACTTGTAGTCGGCATTGTCACGTAGTGACTTGAAGGAGCGGTAGTCCTTGCCCCATTTGTCGCACATGTCCTGCCACCGTTTCCAAGCCAGTTCCACCGTGTAGTCACGCTGTCCGGTGCGGAACACGTCGCGAAGGTCCTCGGCCAGGGCTGCCTTGTCGCCATGCCTCACCCTGGCGAGCATGTTGCGTTTGAGGTGCGTCACGCAGCGTTGTAGAGGTGTTCCGGGGAACTTTTGTCCTACCACCGAGTCAAGCCCTGTGATGCCGTCAGCCACCATCAGGCCGACACGTCGGACACCGCGCTCTTTCAGCTCGTCGAATATCCCGCCCCATCCTGTGGCGCTCTCAACCGGCATGTTGAAGATGCCAAGCACCTCCCTCGTGCCCTCTTCGGTCACCGCCAGGGCAACGTAGAACGCCTCCGTTGACACCGACTTGCAGCGGTGAATCTTGATGTGGACGCAGTCCACGAACACTACGGGATAGTACTCGTCAAGGCCGCGCCCCAGCCATTGGTCGACCTGTGTGCGGACGCACTCGACCATCCTGCTGATGCTCGACTTGGAATAGTGCTGCCCGTAGATCTCGTCGAAGACGTCGCCGACCTGCTCCTGCGTCAGCCCCTTGGTGTAGAGGACTCCCGCGAGGCGGTCGCATTCCTCCTCCTGGTCGCGAAGGATGGCCAAAATGCGCGGATGGAAGTTGCCGTAACGGTCTCTGGGGATACGGAACTCAAGTTTTTTCCCATGCCCGTAGGCGTGTCCGGGTCGGTAGCCGTTCCCCTTATTCCCTTGATTCTCTGACAGAAACTCGCCTCGCTCGGCGACCATCATACTCTCAATCATGATCTCCAGCAAGTCATGGAGACCATTTTCTTTCTGTGCATGCTTGCACATTAGCTCAGAAATTTGTTCCTTTGTAAACTTCATTTTTAGTCTGTGTTTTAGAGTTTGCGCACCCTAAAATTACAGACTTTCGGGATTGGTCGGCAACGGCCAATCCCTTTTTTTCTCGCGGCAACGCGCAGACACACTTTTTGGAACAGTATCGTTTGGGAGCTTTGTCTCATTTAGAAGACACCACTTTAAACCATTATAAGCTTCAACAAAATCTTTATAGATACATACTTGAAAATCAGTATGGAATGAACATCGAATCTATGAAATTGGTGGTTCTTCATCCAGATTTTAACACGTATGAAATTATTGATGTTGAGAGGATGGATAATGAAATCAGAACTATAATAAGAATGCTTTGAGATATTGATTACCCAATGATAAAATCCTCGCCTTCAATAAGCTGAATCTCAGTGTTTTTTCTTTCTTTGGTAGTATAACAATATACCGAAAATGTTAGCAGCCCACTTTTTGAGATATCCACTCTGCCTTTGAAACGGCACTTGTTTTTTGGTAAACAGGGTAAATTTTCGATTCTAAGTAATTCTGATTCATTTAAATATGTTTCAATCGTTGCATCAAATATGGTTTCCTCAATATATTTCTTCAGATTGCAACATATTACATTTCCTTCGTTCTTTTCTGTAAGGTCTACTGCATTACAAAGATTTCTATTGCTGGATTTGGGTAATGTGTCTCCTCGCTTGGCAAATACCCATTCCCTGCCGCTAGCAAATGGCATAGAAATAGTTTTCAACAATACACATTCGCCAGGTTTGATAGGATTCCCATCAAAATATACTGGTTCAATAATGATTTGCCTCAAGTTGTTTTCTTTTTCGGAAACATGTTCACGGGCTTTTCCCAAAGGCATTATAGGTTTCGCAATCTTAGCAACTTCAGCATCCGCATCGTCTTTTGTCTTTTTCAAATTATCTATTGCATCTCGCGGTGCCCTATCATTCTTTACCATCGCCTCCAATTCATCATGAATAAATGAGAAGTCTTGAATTACCTCTTCAGAGCTGATTTCAACAATTGGAATAGTTTCTTCAGCGAATGATTCTTCCCAAAGTCGATTAAAATAGTCATCAAAATGAGAACAAACATTGTCGTCATCCGTTGCAATCACATTCTCGGCGTTTCTTGTCTCGGCGGAATAAGTCCAATTGTATGAGCCAGAGATGACCATGCTGTTATCAAACAAACAGAACTTGTTGTGCATAGTCCAACCTCGGTTTGTCACAAAATGGAGATTGCCCCCTTTATCAACAAAGCTTTGCAACGGCAAGCCATAAATACCGCAATTGATGAAATCCTTCATCATTATCAATGAAACCTTGACATCTCTTTCCAAAGCTTCCAATACTGCATCATACAACTGCCTCTGAGTGAACCATGCCACTGCTATCTTGATTTCAGATTTTGAAGCTCTGATATTGTCAATAATGAGGTTGCGAATGTTTTCAAAATGTGCCTCTATCATAATTGCTGAGTTTTGTTTCTGCAAAAGTAAACAAAAATGTTGTTCCATTTGTATTTTGCAACCTTGCAATTCCTATCTTTGCTTCGTCAATAAGATGCAAACACATGTCTACTCTCGTTATAATTCTCTGCGTATATCTTGCTATCAACTTGGCCATGCTAGTGTTCAAGCCTGTGAGGAATGCATGGAAGAGTCTGCCGCCATTTTATAAAGAAATCTTGCTGTCCTGCAAAGACCTTTTCTCGAAGGATTTAAAATGGTGGGAATGGCCTTTAGCATGCTTGTTTTGTTTGCTGATTGAACCAGCGATTTTGTCGCTAATCGTCTTATTCGTTTTGATTCCTGTCCCCGTATATTACATAGCTTTCTTCTCTAACAGACACAAGAGAGAAACAATTCGTGAGATTCCGCCGCCAGAGCAATGGGGTGCTAACTCTACTCAAAAGCATGTCGTCTTTGACATTGATTTGCCTTTCACGCCTAGTTTTGTGGATGTAATTTATGTGGAAAACGAATACAACCCTGCGGTTAATGGGTTTATTCTGGAGCATTATGATGAATTGTGTCAGAAGTTTACAAATAAACACCTGATTTTTAATTACTATCCAAGAGTTTGCAATCAGACTATCCAAAAAGATGTGCTCCATTATATGTTCCCCTTTCTGAAAGCTGATTTTTCATTCGTCAACAAAAACATCAACATCGAAACACTACAAAAGCACTTGATTTTTGGGGCAATTGAAGGTCCGGCATTGATTCACTCTGTTGCATCGCAAAATGACGGCACTGCCACGCACGCTTTTTCATACTGTCCGTTAGTGCCTAATTCTGATGTTCCATTGGACGACCAATTTGAGTGGTATATCAGATATATCATCTATTTTGACGATAAAGGTCCTTGTAACAGGGTCGCTTTGCCATATGGTGACGATGTGGCTGATTGGTGTTTTGATGATGGCGACGCAGATTCCTTCAATGAATGTGCTTTACACTTGAAAGCAGATGATTTGAGGTTAGTGGATGAAATCCGCGAAAGGATTAATGAATTGCGCAAAAGGGGGTATCAACTGGGATTGCTGCAAGACCTTATTGAGGAGCAACCCACATTGAGCCATTTGGTCGTTGATAAGGATTTTAGGATTTTCTTGCCTGATTACAATAATGTTGAAATCACCATGTCACCACTTCCCAAGGCGGTGTATCTGCTTTTCCTTAAGCATCCTGAGGGCATCCTGTTCAAGCATCTTCACGACTATTACTCCGAATTGCTTGACATCTACAAACAAATCAGCAACAGGGTTGTAGAGAAAAACATTTTGAGAAGCATTCAAGACATCACAGACCCAACCAAAAACTCCATCAACGAAAAATGCACCCGTATACGAGAAGCTTTTCTCAAGCAATTCGATTATGTCTATGCCCAGCATTATTTCATCACTGGCAAGCGCGGTGAACCAAAGAAAATCACCCTACCGCGCGAATTAGTAGATTTGCAAGGCTTGTAAAAATCAGAAGTACATTATTGGCTGTAGTATTTTTGCGCTTGAAATAAACGCAAAATGTAACAACCATGGAAGAATACAAAAACGAATACACCTCCTTTGAAAGAGAATCAAAAACACGAGAGATTATTGGAACAATCTTGGGCATCTGCTTTTGCGTGGCTTTATTCGGATACTTTATATACGACCTTATCACCTCAGTCCCTGTTTATTCCTCGGTCATGGGATTTGTCTTTATGGCGGTAGTCGCTTTATATTTTATTCTATGCCGACCATTGAAAAACACTGAAGTCCTGGAGCGTCGTATCTGCAAGCGACTCGACAATCAGGGCTATCCACACGAAAAACGAGAAGGCACATTGTATATCACGAAAAATGACAATCATTTCCGCGTATGTATCAGGGATAGTTTAGACAGAAGGATAAAGCATCTGTACTTCCTTTATGATTTCTGGGATGACAACTTCGGAAAAGTGAGCATGGAAGGCTGGTCACGAGCGGCAAATTGCATCAATACGAACAATACCCTTACTACTTTTGTCGTGCTTGACGACCACTTCTGCTGTTCCTATCAGACTGCCATCGCCAATGCAAAGGACTTCATGAAAGAGTTTGATTGTGCCTATCGGGTTATTGGCGAAGCGATGAATGCCTACAATAGGATTTATCCTCACATTGAACGGGATTATCCCAACACCACATCGGAAAACAAAGGTAGCATCGGATTCAGATGATGAAAAAAAGTTTTCAACACCCCTTGTGGAAGTGAGGTTTTGATAGTAACTTTGCATGGTCATAAGATAACATAATAATTATCTAAATATCAACATTATAAAATCATAAAATCATGTTAGGCGCAATCATAGGAGATATCGTAGGCTCAAGGTTTGAGAGCCACCATAGCCGAATCAAGACTACGGATTTTGAGTTGTTCGATAAAGACAGCAAGTTCACTGACGACACTGTGTTGACCATCGCTGTTGCCGACTGGCTAATGCGAGACAAAGAAAACAATCCTGAAATCTTGGTTAAGCTGATGCAAACATACGGGAGGATGTATCCTAATGCTGGCTTCAGTCACGCCACTAAAGCTTGGCTCAACAGCGATGAGCCACAGCCATACGGATCCTTTACCAATGGCGCAGCCATGCGTGTGAGTCCCATAGGATGGGCTTTTAACAATTTGGACGACACTTTGCGAATTGCGGAATTGTCAGCGGCAGTCTCACATGACAGTTTGGAGGCTATCACTGCCGCAAAAGCGGTGGCTGCGGCTATTTTTTTGGCAAGAAACAAAGCATCGAAATTGGACATCAAGGATTTTATAGTACAAAACTGTGGTTACGACCTCAACCGTACTTGCGATGAGATTCGACCTGATTATCAAGCTTGTTTTACTTGCGATGGAAGCGTTCCCGAAGCCATCATTGCTTTCTTGGATGGCGAAGACTATGAGTCCACCATCCGTCTGGCTGTTTCGCTTGGCGGCGACAGCGACACGCAAGCCTGCATTGCTGGAGGTATTGCCGAGGCATATTATGGACAGATTCCCAGGAAAATCACGGCAAAGGCAATTCACAAGTTGCCCAGCCAATTCCGGGAAGTTATGTTTGAGTTTGCAATGGCAACAGGGTATCACTTGCCAAAATTTAAATAATTTCATCCGTCATGATACAATATAGAATACTAGTCAGGGTCATACCAGAAGGCGAATGCCGTTATCGCAAAAGCGAGTCGCAAATCCCAAGGCTACCAGAGTGGTCACAGTATACCGAAGGCGGTGTGACTTTTACAAAAGCGTTTTCAGGAAAAGTCGAACTGCCGCATATCAAACGATGGTTTAGGCACGACCTGTATTACAAGGCATATCGGTTAGAATATGTAGCGGGGCATAAGACTATCTTTAATGGGGTGATAACGCCACCTGACAAGGAGTATTTGGATTGGATCATCGAACAAATACATCCTTCGCCAAATGAATTGTTGATAGAAAGCAGGACTACAAGAGAGACTTGGAAGCCTTATATCTTTCATTGTGCGACATACCGCTATCGATTTGAGGAAATAGACGGCGTCATGCAAGCCAAATTGGAAAAAGCAGAAGACAGGTTTGTCATAGATGAAAACATTAGCGCTGGCCAATATAGGGAAGTTCCTGTTGATGAAGAGACGAAACGCAGGTTGATAATAAAGGAAGAACGTATGAAGGAGTTGTTCCCGATAGTGTCAGAAGCGGTGGGCTATAAAATCAAATGTCTGGAGGAGTTGTGGCATTTTAACCCCAAAGATGTTGAAGAAAAGATAGGTACAGGCATGATGTTGAGAATCGAACCATTGGCAAAAGCATTTTGTTGGGGAAGCGATGAGTATTGGGATGAATTGCGGAGAAATGCCGGGCAAGAGATCAATAACACTGAACTTTGATAACTATTAAAAACATGAGAACAACAAAGATTTAGATGATGTTACGCGAGATTTACATGATATTTACGTGATATTTGCGCTGTCGTGGCGCGTAAACAAAAGCACTTTTTTGCCACCTCCACCCGACAATTTTTGCCGAATTTTGCAACGCTCAGTAATAAACAACGAATAGTAACAAGCAATGAAATCCATCCACCCATCCATGAAAGCCCTAATCATCATTTTGGCCATCATCGTTGCCATTGTTGCGGCAAAAGCCGTCTGGGTCGCCGTCGCCACAAGGCACCACGGCGACTTCGAGAGCGAGAAAGTGGACATTATGGCGCGGCGGGATTGGCTATTGAGCAAGGTGGTCACCAACCCTCAAAAACTCAT
>CALFIT010000219.1 GCA_937877465.1 uncultured Bacteroidales bacterium
GCGGCCTCCTCCGAGAGGCGTTGTTCGCGCAACTCGACACCATTATTATACAAGGTGCGGGCCTGCTGCTGCCGCTTGGCGGCGGTGTCGCACGAGGCCAACGCCATGCTGAGGGCGAGGAGCAGGAGGATGAGGTTTGTTATTTTTGCTTTCATTGACGTGTGTTTTAAGTCGGGGATTGAAATCCCCGTTGAAATAGAGTCGCCCTTTCAGGGCTTTGTCGCTGCAAAAATATGGAGAAAAAACGCTTGTCAAGAGGTGTTTTGGGCACCTCCGGATTTTGTCCATGTGTTTTTTGGTTGTCCATTTTTAATTCATTGAAGGACAGTGGTATAGTTTTGGCATGGACAAAATTTTGTCCCTATGAAAATTACAAAAAAACGGGGTGCTGTCAGCCGACAACACCCCAAATTCGTTGCAAAAAACCGTTATTCTTTCTGGTTCCGCTCCTTGACAATCTCCTCCTGCTTGTCCTTCGGCGTCGGCATGTACTGGTGGAACTCCATCGAGTAGTTGGCGCGACCCGAGGTGAGGTTGCGCAAGGCGGTGGCATAGCCGAACATCTCCATCAGCGGGACGAAGGCGTCGAGCTTCTGCGAACCCTTGCGGAAACGGCGCATGGCCTCAATGCGGCCACGACGCTTGTTGACGTCGCCGGTCACGTTGCCGATGTAGTCGTCGGGCGTGTTGATTTCCACCTTCATCACCGGCTCAAGCAGCACGGGATTGGCTTTCATGAACGCCTGTTTGAAACACATCTGGGCACAGAGCTGGAAGGCCATGTCGCTGGAATCGACGGGGTGTGAGCTGCCATCGACGAGGACGCACTTCACGTCCACCACGGGATAACCGGCAAAAGGGCCTTTGTTCATGGCCGCCGCCAAACCCTTCTGCACCGAGGGGATGTATTCCTTCGGAATCACGCCGCCCTTGGTGATGTCGACGAACTCGAAGCCATTGCCAGGGTTCGGCTCGAAGCGGATGACGGTGTGGGCGAACTGGCCCTTGCCGCCGGTCTGCTTCACATAGCGGTAGTTGCACTCGAAAGGCGCGGTGATGGTCTCGCGGAACGACACCGAAGGCGCACCCACCGTCACCGGAACCTTGAACTCCTCTTTCAGGCGGTCGACGAGGATTTCCAAGTGTAACTCGCCCATGCCCGCGATGATGGTCTCTTCCGTCTCCTCGTCGAAGTGGGCGTGGAACGACGGGTCTTCGTTGCAGAGCTTCGCCAAGGCCTCGCTCAGCTTGCTGCGGTTTTTCTTGTCGTCGAGGTTCACTTTCATCTCGATGACCGCAGGCGGTATGTTGATGGATTCCAACAAGATAGGCTGCTGCTCGTCGCAAAGCGTATCGCCTGTCTTGGTGTATTTCATGCCCACTAAGGCCACGATTTCGCCCGCGCCGGCCTCGCTGATTTCCTCACGTTCCTTCGCCTTGATGCGGAAGATGCGGCCCACGCGCTCGCTCTTCAGTTTGTTGGTGTTATAAACGCTCATGCCGTTCACCAACTTGCCGCTGAAGATGCGGATGAAGGTCTGCTGCCCCACATACGGGTCGTTGATGAGCTTGAAGGCCAAGGCCGCAAAAGGCTCGTTTTCAGAGGGATTGCGTTGGTAGGTCTTCTCCTCGTTGGCGGGGTCGTGCGCGATGACAGCCCCCAAGTCTTTCGGCGACGGCAGATAGTCGACGATGGCGTCCAAAAGAAGCTGGATGCCTTTGTTCTTGTAGGCGGCGCCGCAAAGCACCGGCACCATCATCAGCTTGATGGTGGCCGTGCGGATGGCGGCCATCAGCTTGTCGGTCGGGATTTCCTTGTCCTCAAGGTAAAGCTCGGCGATTTCGTCGTCCAAGTCGGCCACCTTCTCGATGAGGTTGCGACGAGCTTCAAGGGCTTGCTCCATCATGTTTTCTGGAATCGGGCCTACGATGCGTTCCTTCTCCACGAAACGCACCGAATTCATCTGCACCAGGTCGACCATGCCTTCAAACGTTGCCTCAGCCCCGATGGGCAGATGCAGCGGCACGGCGTTGGCACCCAAGTATTTATGCATTTGGTTGACCACTTCTTGGAAGTCGGCACCCGTGCGGTCCATCTTGTTGACGAAAGCGATACGGGGCACGCGGTATTTGTCGGCTTGGTTCCACACCGTCTCCGACTGCGGCTCCACGCCACCCACGGCGCAAAACACCGCCACCATGCCGTCGATGACGCGCAGCGAGCGTTCCACCTCGACGGTGAAATCGACGTGGCCGGGAGTGTCGATGAGGTTGATCTGATAGCCGTTCCAATGCGCGGTGATGGCCGCCGAAGCGATGGTGATGCCGCGTTCCTGCTCTTGTTTCATAAAGTCCATAGTGGCCTGACCATCATGCGTCTCCCCTACTTTGCGGTTGACGCCCGTGAAGAATAGGATGCGTTCCGAAACCGTGGTCTTTCCGGCATCGATATGCGCCGCGATACCGATGTTTCTTAATTTTGAAATGTTTAAGCTCATTTTATTCTCTGATTATCAATAATATACAAATTAAAGCTCGCTTTTTGAATCGGGGTGCAAAGGTACGAAAAAGTTTCGGAATAGCCATGATCCATAAGATTTTGGATTTTCAGCTCCCCCAGTTGTCCCTATCAAGACTCCTATAATTAATCGCCTCCGCGAGATGGTCGGTTTGGATGTATTCGCTGGCGGCAAGGTCGGCGATGGTACGCGACACTTTGAGGATGCGGTCGTAGGCCCGTGCCGACAGGCCGAGGCGGTTCATGGCGTTCTTGAGCAAAGCGCGGCAAGCCTCGTCCAAGTCGCAATACTTCTGGATGAGTTGCGTGTTCATCTGCGCGTTGGCGTGGATGGCGGGATAGTCCTTGTAACGTTCCTCCTGAATCTTCCTCGCCTTGATGACCCTTTCGCGCACCACCGCACTCGGTTCACCGCTGCTTTTCGACGACAGATCCTTGTAAGCCACAGGCACCACCTCCACATGCAGGTCGATGCGGTCCATCAGCGGCCCGCTGATGCGGTTGAGGTATTGCTGCACCATGCCGGGCTTGCAGGTACATTCCTTGTCGGGGTGGTTGTAGTAGCCGCAGGGACAAGGGTTCATGGCCGCCACCATCATGAAGTTGGCGGGGAAATCGACGGTCATCTTCGCCCGCGAGATGGTCACGATGCGGTCTTCCATCGGCTGGCGCATCACCTCAAGCACCGTGCGCTTGAACTCGGGCAGTTCGTCGAGGAAAAGCACGCCGTTGTGGGCGAGCGAGATTTCACCCGGTTGGGGATAGGTGCCGCCGCCTACCAAACCCGCATCACTGATAGTGTGGTGCGGACTACGGAAGGGTCGCGTCCTTATCAACGAGGAGTTGCGACCGACCAAACCAGCCACAGAATGGATCTTGGTGGTCTCCAAGGCCTCGGCCATCGTCAGCGGAGGAAGGATGGTGGGCATACGCTTGGCGAGCATGGTCTTGCCGCTGCCGGGAGGCCCGATGAGGATGACGTTATGGCCGCCCGCCGCCGCAATCTCAAGGGCGCGTTTGATGTTCTCCTGCCCTTTCACGTCGCTGAAGTCGAACTCGTAGCCGACGTCTTGCCACGACTCGGTGCTGTCGATGGCCACCGGCATGATTTGGTTCTCGCCGTTGAGGATGGAAACGACCTCGTGGATGTTCTCCACGCCATAGACCTCCAAGCCCTCCACCACGGCGGCCTCGCGTGCGTTTTCCTTGGGGACAATCAGTCCGCGTAAGCCTTCCTGTTTGGCTTTGATGGCGATGGGCAGCGTGCCTTTGATGGGGTTGAGCGTGCCGTCGAGCGAGAGTTCGCCCATGATGATGAATTGTTCGAGAAGGTCGCTGTTCATCTGTTCGGAGGCGGCAAGGATGCCTATGGCGATGGGAAGGTCGTAGGCCGAGCCTTCCTTGCGGATGTCGGCGGGCGCCATGTTGATGACGATTTTCTTGTGGGGGTAGAAATAGCCGAGGTTGGCGATGGCCGCCTCAATGCGTTGCTGGCTCTCCTTGACCGCGTTGTCGGGCAGGCCGACCAGATAAAAATTGATGCCACGGTCGATGTTCACCTCGATGGTGACCGTGATAGCGTCGATGCCGAAAAGGGCACATCCGAATGTCTTTACTAACATGATACTGAGTTTTAAAGTTTCATGCTGCAAAGGAACACCATCTGTCAAGAAAAAGCCGTTGATTAAACGTTTGTAGTCGACAGTAGTCGTTTGTTGTCGTTTGCTGTCGGTTTTTTACCTAAACCTCAAGCAGTTACAAATTGCCAACTGGAAACTATTTCTTTGGCTTATACCCAGAATCTTGGAAAATGTTCTGCAAGTTTTTCCGATCCATCAGTTCGACAAAGTCGCAATCGTTGTTGGAAGCATAGGAACGGATGATATTAAGTCCGAAAAACTCGCCAAGGCGCGAGGGCGCGTCATTGCTATAGGCCTGCGTGAAAGGCCCGTCGCCGAAAAACATCATGTAGGCGTCTAGGCCCGCATCGTAGAGACGGCGGTTGCCCACGATGTCGGCCCAGACCTCACCCTCGTTCTCAACGGCCCATTGCCATTGATGCGCCGAATAGCCGAGCAAAACGCTGTCGGGCAAGTTGGGGCACATCGCCTCGACGAAAAAGTTGCGGCGACCGTAGAACACCATTTCCCCGACAATCTGGCCTTGCTTCCTCCATTCGTAAAGGTAATGCATGTAGAGCTGTTCGGCCACATCCTTGGCCAAGGTCGGCCCATTGCGGCGCAGCGACATGTATCTCGGCATCCCGATTTGGTCATAGACCTCTTCATCGTCGAGATACCAGTCCAAGGAAATCACTATCTGGTTGTCGATGATTTGGACCGGCGGCTCGTCGGGATGCACACCCGTAATGCAAGTAAAAGCCTTTTTTGGCAGCTCGATGTCGGGATAATAGTAATGGAAATGTGCCAACACGTCCTCCACCACCGGCTCAACCTGCTTGAGGTCGGGAAACGAGGCTTTCGCCTTTTGATACAGGAAGACGCTGAACGGATCGGTGGCAAAATCCTTCAGATATTGTACCGCCTCTGTGTTGCCAAGGTCGCCACTGAGAAAGACGCGGTAACGGTCTTGGCTTTTTATCAGTTCTTGCTGGAAATCGGCGGTGTCCAAGTTGAAGAGCACGTCCTCGTAGCGGTCAAATTCGAGGTCGTATGGCTCTGCCTTGATGTCGAGCTTGGCCTTGTAGACGGGTGTTTTTTCTTGGCATGAGGCGACCAAGAGCGCGAGGGTGATGATAATTAAGGGTTTTGCTTTCATTTGCTTGTGTTTTTGCAGGGACTGAGTCGCCTGTATGGGTATGTCGTCCCTACGGGACTATCTGTTGTCTGAGCATTTCGTATGCCGCTATCGTCGCGCGGTTGATGACGTTTTCGCGGACGTTGCCGAAGTTGAAGCACTTGGAAACCACGCCATGAGCCGAAGCCACGCCAATCCACACCGTGCCGACAGGGTTTTCGTCAGTGCCGCCGCCCGGACCCGCCACGCCCGTGGTGGCCACGCCAAAGTCGGACTCCATCAGGTCGCGGACGCCCTTGGCCATGCCTTCAACGACTTCTTGGCTCACCACGCCACAATGTTCTATCGTTGCGGCGGGCACGCCCAAGACCTTGGTTTTCATCGGAGTAGCGTAGGTAACCGCCGTCCCTTTGAAGATTTCCGAACTCCCCGGAATCAGGGTGATGACATGGGCGATATTACCGCCTGTGCAACTCTCCGCCGAGGCGAAAGTCATACCTTTATTTATTAATAGGTCGAAAACCACGCGCTCGATGGGCTTGTCCTCCATCGAGAAAATGTGCTCGGGAATCAGTTTCGTCAGTTTCCCGACTTCGTTGTCCAAAGTCTCGCGAAGCAAATCGGCGTTCTCGTGCCGTCCGCTCAGGCGCAGGCGCACCATGCCATATTGCGGCAGGTAGGCCAACGAAAGGAAGTCGGGCAGGCGTTCTTCCCAATCCTTGATCTTGTCGGCCAAAAACGACTCGCCGATGCCCGTGGTCATCACGACGCGCTTGGCGTAAGGCACGGAATGGAACCGCTCCTTGATGCGCGGCAGCAGTTCGTCGTTGAAGATGCCTTTCATCTCAAACGGCACGCCCGGCATGAATACGAAAACCGTCCCTTCTTTCTCTAACCACATGCAAGGTGCTGTGCCGTAGGTGTTTGGGATATATTGGCACGTCTTCGGCAGCAAGGCTTGGCTGCGGTTGCGCTCGCTCATCGGGAAGCCGCGACGGGCAAAAATCGCGACCACGTTGTCGTAGGCCGCTTGGCAAAACTCTAATTCGGTGCCGAAGAACTTGCACACGGTGGGTTTGGTGATGTCGT
>CALFIT010000220.1 GCA_937877465.1 uncultured Bacteroidales bacterium
TTAATTTTTTGGCCTCGTAGATTCTCCCCGTTTCTACGGGGTTTTTTTGTGCCGTCATAGGAAGGTCACGGCAGGAACCGACAGTTCAGTATTTCCGGCAATAGAAATACACCGTGTGCCGTTCTCCGAAATCCAAGCCTTTTACATAGAGAGCGTTATGCACGAAGGAGTATTTCATCTCATAGTTTTCAAAGATCATTTCAGCATCGGTTTTATCGAGGCCGTTTTCGGCAGAAACCATGATCCATTTAGGCAGGCCGAACGGTTTCGCGACTTCTTCGTTATGGAGTGTGGGAAGGTGGAAGGCAAAAGGCGAAAACAGCACTCGGTTGCATTGAAGCAGCCCTTCGTGTTGCATCATCCCGGCCCCGATTCCCGACAGGTTGTAGTTGTAGATGGAGTCGCGCTCCGCGGCGGGAATTCCCTCGATGCAGCGGTGGAACTCGCCATAACTGTTCTTGAAAGGCTCTTTGCCCAAAACCACGTCGTTGAAAAAGAACACCACTGGTCTGACGAGATAAACCGACAAAGGCAAAAGAGCAATCAATGCCAAGGTCAGGTTGGCTTTGCGGTGCTTCCCGAGATCGAGGGTCATGACGACCACTACAAGCAGTGGCAGGGTGGCCTGAAGATAGTGGGTGAAACAACGAGTTCCCGACGACACAATGAAAATGGCATAGGAGAACAACACTGGGAGCAGGATCTCCTTTTGCTTGAGGTTGTTGATGCAAAGAAGCGATATGCAAAGTGTTAAGAACAAGATGTAGAGGACATAGTGAGAGACCGTCTTGGGGATTCGATAATTGAAATATTCGAAATAGGACAGGAATGTCCCATAAAGCATCTCGTCCACTCCATGGCTACCGGCCTTAAGATAAAAATACAGGATGCACAAACCCGTTACTAAAGCGGCGCCTAGGAAAAACAGCAAGGCGTTGGAAAAGAATTTTTTGAAGTCTTTCTTGGCCAAGTAGGACAAAAATAGGTAAAAGACGAATCCCAGGAGAGCACTGGCGTTGTTGATCCTGATGAAGGCAATGATGCCGAAGCACACGCCGATGGCCAGCATCTCCGTTTTTTTGATTTCCTTGTTTGTCTTCAGTTGTCGGAAATACAATAGAACAGGATAGGATGCGAATGGCAGGCACCATTCTTCTGACAGGTCGCCCCCGTCGTAGAAACACAACACCAGAAACAGGGCAACGGCCAAGCAGGCAAGGCGCGAACGACCGTCGCGAAAGTAAGCGATGGTTTTGTCCCAAATGAGCAAGGTGAGGGTCAGTGACAAGGTCTGCATCAGCACGATGGCGAAGTTGCCTCCAAGATATAATCCTAATGCCTGGAGGAGGTACAAGAGGCAGCCTTTGTTGTCGAAATAGTCGACATAAAGGGTCTTGCCATGCAAAACGGCCAGGCCCATCTGCTTGAAGATAGCTGCGTCGAAGCCTTCGTAGAAGTAGAGAAACGACGTCGACCGCGAGAACAAGGTCACGAAGAGGAAGGAAACGAAAAACAGCAGCAACGGATAGAACTTGCTGTTGACAACCTTGGCGATACGGCTTTGTTCATTCATGGCTTCTCAATGGAATATCGTCTTGAAAATCAGTTTGATGTCGCCCAAGAAGCTCCAATGGTCAAGGTAATCGAGGTTGATTCTCACCTTGTCGGGCCAAATCACTTCGTCGTTGTAGGCCTTGGGGGTGGGTTGCCGCGAGAGCAACTCTTCTTCATTGCGGTACTTGATGCTGGCCGGGCCGGTGATGCCGGGGCGCAGTTGGAGAAGCCTCCTGTCGTCGCCAATGAGTTGGTCGGCATAGCCGGGCACGTCGGGGCGTGGCCCCACGAAACTCATCTGGCCGATGAGGACGTTGACCAACTCCGTGAGGCAGTCCACCTTGCTGTGGCGCAGCCAATGGCCCATGCGCGTGATGCGCGGGTCGTCGGCAGTGGTGACCGTGGCGCCCTCCGATTGGTGCAACATCGTGCGGAACTTGCAGATTTTGAACGGCCTGCCGTTTTTCCCGATGCGTTTTTGCATGAAAAACACTGGCCCTTTCGAGTCGATTTTGATGAGCACGGCGATGACAAGCAGTGGCAGGCAAAGCACGACAAGCCCGACGAGTGCCACGATGCGGTCGAAGCACCACTTGAAGAAGAACCCTATTTTGTGCCTATTGCTCTCCACGTTGCATGGCCTCCATGTTGAGTATTGCCTTAACGCGCGGCAAAGTTATGGTTTTTCGGAATGGGTACAGCACCTTGACGGCGATTTTCATCCACCAGCGGTAATGCACGGCCAACCGGCAGTAGGCTTTGCGGAAATGGAATTTCTCCTCCAAGAAAGGCTGGATGTTGGAGTGCTCGGTGATGCTGCGCGAGCCGTCGGTGACATAGCGAAAGCCTTTTTCCTGCAAGTAGTATTGGTTCATCGTGTAGAAAAGGCCATAATATGGGAAAGAGCCATTGTGCTTATATTGCGGCCATATTCCGATGATGCCATATTCTGCCGCATCTTCCCATAATCTGTTGGCGCAAAACCCTATGAACGCGTTGGTATTTTTATCAAAGACACCCCAATATTCGTAATCCTTGCTTTGGCAATGTCGCAGATACTCCTCGAAGACATCGGGGTTCATGGGGCGGTCGACAGTGGCATAGTCGTCGAAAGTCGCTTTCAGTATGGGATAGCCTTCGGTTTTGACCAAGGCAAAGTCGATACGATTGAAAATGAGTTTGTTGAGCGATTTCGTCACACGGTTTCTCGTGTTCGAGTCCAATTCCTCCATTCCTCCAAACCGGTCTTTGATGAGGTTCCAGAAACAAGTTTCCTCTCGGCAATCAAAGTCGAAGGTGTTTCGCACCATCAGTCCGCTTTGCTTGAGCAGGGCTTTCCTTTGCTGCTTGGTCAGTTGGGGTTCTTCGTGCGGTGCGCCGTCGAAACGCCATGCTTTGCGATATAGGTAGAATCCATCCATCACAGGCGTTTTTTGACGGCGTTGAATGCATAGCAGACAAAACATCCTACCGAGCGGAAAAAAGGCAAGCCTTCTTGGTTTCGATACACTTTCCAAACATCCCGGGCGGCTTTCCATTTGTTGGCCGATGCCGAATTGCTTCTGACGCGATATTTCATCAGCACTTCCTGAATGGGATAGGCGCAGTGTCCGTCTTTCAGGATCTTGCACCATAGGGCCATGTCGTCGCTCGTGGCGTTGAAGGGCATTGTCAGAGGCCCTGTCTTCTCCGTGTCGAGCATGATGGTTCCGCTACCTATAATGGTGTTTTTCAGATATTTGTCATAATTGACAATACCAGCCGTCTTGATAATCTTGCCTTTTGGCGAACCGTCTTCCTTGATGAGTTCATATTCGGAATAGCTGAAAGCGCAATGGTTGTCGAGCATGAATCTCACCTGTCGTTCCAATTTTTCGGGATGCCAAAGGTCGTCGTTGTCGAGGAAAGCCACAAAACGCCCTTTTGCCCTTGCAAGACATTGGTTGCGGGTGCCGGCGATGCCTGAATGCTGCTCCGCGACGACAAAATTAATCCTTGGTTCCTTGTCGCAATAGGATTGGACGATTTGGGGCGTCGGGTCGGTTGAACAATCGTCGGTGATGACTATTTCCCAGTTTTGGTAGGTTTGATGCAGCACCGATTCAATGCTTTCGGCAACGAACCTTTCAGCATTGTAACTCGGCATGATGACCGAAACCAAAGGCTGTGTTTCCATCATTTCAGTCCTTCAATCCAAACCTTGATCTGTTGCTCGTCGTGAAGCCTGCATACCAACAGCGAGTGGTCGCGGTAGGCCACAAGGTAGTCGTCCAAGCCTTCCACCACGGCTTCGGTGCCCTCCTCTATATTAATAATGGTGTTGGTGTTGTCGACCGAGACCACCTTGCCGCGTAGGGCGTTGCCGCCGTCGTCTTTCTTGGCGTGGGTGAACAGCGAGCCCCAAGTGCCGATGTCGCTCCAGCCGAAGTCGGCGGGAATGGTGAAGGTGTTGGGCGACTTCTCCATCACGCCGTAGTCGATGCTGATGTTGGGACAGTCCACGAAGTGGTCGTTGATGAAGTCCTGCTCTTCGGGCGTGCCGAAGTTGTAGATGCCTTTCTCGAACACTTCGACCATTTCGGGCAGGTATTGCTTGAAGGCCTGCATGATGCCGTCCAAAGTCCAGAGGAAGATGCCGCTGTTCCAGAGGTAGTTGCCTTCGCTGACGAACTTCACCGCCGTCTCATAATCAGGCTTTTCCTTAAACATTTCCACTTTCACTACATTGTCATGGATTGCTTCGCTTTGCTCGCAATGACGCAAAGCGTCGCTACCGCATTGAATGTAGCCATATCCCGTTTCGGGCCGACTTGGCTTGATGCCGATGGTCATCAACGCCTGTGGGTTTAGGGCCAAGAAGTCGAAGCCAAGGCGGATGATGCGCTGGAACTCGGTTTCGTTGGTCACAAGGTGGTCGGCGGGGGTGACGACGATGTTGGCGTCCTTGCAGCGGCTTTGGATGTGATAGGCGGCGTAGGCGATGCAGGGCGCCGTGTTTCTTCTTGCCGGTTCGCACAGCACTTGGTCGTCGCGGAGCATGGGCAGGTGCTCGAGCACCAAATGCTTGTAGGCCTTGTTGGTCACCACGAGGAAGTTCTCGTCGGGGATGACGGGGCTGAACCTTTCGTAGGTGCTGCGGATAAAGCTCTTTCCAGTACCCAATATGTCAAGAAATTGCTTGGGATAGTTATCCTTGCTGAGGGGCCAGAAGCGGCTACCAATGCCGCCGGCCATGATGATGCAGTAGTTGTTGTTCATTGCTAGAGTTTTACTTGTCTAACGCTGAAAACACGCTATTATTGCTTTTGAACTCGGGAACGATGGCTTTCATCTGGGCCACGATCTTCATTGCGTCGCAAGTCTCCAACTCGGCGTGCAGCTTGGCAATCAAGTCATCCACTTCGGAAGTTTCGTATTTGCGCACCACGGTGTGCATGATCTTCTCGTTGTCGGTCTTGATGGTGTTCTCCTCGTTGGCTAGCACCTCTTCGTAGAGTTTCTCGCCCGGGCGCAGTCCCGTCTCGACGATTTCGATTTCGGGACGGTGGGCCAATTGGCGCATTTTTTCCGCCAAATCCCAAATCTTGACCTTCTCGCCCATGTCGAAGACGAAGATGTCGCCGCCTTCGCCGATGGAACCCGCTTCGAGCACGAGGCTGCATGCTTCGGGGATGGTCATGAAATAGCGCGTGATGCGGCGGTCGGTGACGGTGATGGGGCCGCCTTGCGCGATTTGCTTGCGGAACAACGGCACCACCGATCCGTTGGAGCCTAGCACGTTGCCGAAGCGCGTGGTGATGAACTTGGTGTTGCCCTGCCGGCTTTGCGTGTAAATCTCGGCGATGCGTTTGGTGGCGCCCATGACGTTGGTCGGGTTGACGGCTTTGTCGGTCGAAATCATGACGAACTTCTCTACGCCGAATTCGATGGCGAGGTCGGCCACGAGCTTGGTGCCGAACACGTTGACGTACACGGCCTCGTAAGCGTTTTCCTCCATGAAGGGCACATGCTTGTAGGCGGCGGCATGAAACACCACCTGCGGACGGTAGGTCTCAAACACTTCGCGCATACGCACGGGGTCTTTAACGTTGGTGATGACGAAGGCCATGCGGTCGTGCATCTCCTTGAAATCGTCTGTGTTGTTCATCTCGAACTGGAAGTCGTACATGGGCGACTCGGCCTGGTCGAGCATGACGAGCTTGGCGGGGTTGTAGTGCATCACCTGACGGCAAATCTCGCTTCCGATGGAGCCGGCGGCACCTGTCACAAGCACCACTTTGTCGTTGATTTCGCGGATGACGTTGCTCTTGCCGATGATGATGGGGGTGCGCCCCAAGAGGTCTTCGATCTTGATGTCCTGGATTTGGTTGGTCGTGAGCTTGCCGTCGACCCATTTGTCGAACGAGGGGATGGACTTCACGGTGAGGTTAAGCGCCAGGCCCTGCTCGATGATTTCCTTGTTGCGTTCTTCGCTGAGGCTGGGAATGGCCACAATCATCACGTCGATGCCGTATTTCTCGATAAACTCGGGCGTCATGGCCACTGTGGGCGGATACACCTTGATGGTGTTGATTTGCGACTTGGCACGTTGTGGGTCGTCGTCGACGAAGGCCTTGATTTTGAATTTCGAATGGGTGTCTTGATTCAAGGTGCGCATCAGCACAGTGCCACCATCACCTGCGCCATATATTATAGTGTTTATCTTGTCGCCTGAATTTTTATAGACCTCATTGTACAATCGTCTAATGGTGAAGCGCAACATTATCATCAGCACCAAAGTGATGAGGTAATGATAAACGATAATGGTAAAGGGAGGGTAATAGTTGACGGCAACAGGCGGATAGACTTTGATGAAAAACAACTTGCTTAACATGATGACAACAAAAGTCAAGGTGCATGACGAGAAAATCTTTCGAATGTCGTTGAAACCCGAATAACGCAACATGCCGTCATAAGTCTTGCTAATCAAGAACGCAAGGAGATAAAACAAAGGAAAAAGCCAAACACGTTTCCAGTCAACAACTAAGTTCAGCCTGGTGATATCGTTGAAATACACCATAAAAATCGCTATAACATAAGCGAAAAGGACAATGGCCATATCGGTTGCCAAAATCCAATATCGTGGCAAAGTATTGCTTTTAAATTTGCCAAAAATAAAGTCACAAAAGCGTTTAATTAGTTTTTTCATGAGATCACATCCAATTGAAAATCGCAAAATTACGACTGTTTTTAGATTTTTCAAAATATTTTTTCCATCAAATGCCATTTCCCCGTCGAGGGGAGGTTAGGGTCGGCGCCTTGGCAACAGGCCACATAAGCTTCCCACTCGGCCTGTCGTGGCAACGTGGCAAGTCGGGCCATGTCGCGCTCCCAGTCGAAATCGTCCACCGTGTCGCAAATCATAAACACATGGTTTTCAAAACGATAGATTTGCATGTCGAGGATACCGACTTGGCGTTGGCCTTCAATGATTTCGGGCCACACATGGGCATGGATGTCGCAATATTTTTCGATCAGTTCGGGGTCGTCCACAAGTTCTAATGTTTGGCAATAGCGTTTCATTTTTTCAGTTGACAGTTGACAGTTGACAGTTGATAGTTGTTCAGTTATTCAGTTGGGAGTTGGGGGTGATGGTTTGTTTTTGAGATGAACCGGCCGTAAACAACGATGACGACGAAGCAGACCAACGGCAGCACGAAGCTCAGGTTGACCGAAGGGATGCTCCAAAGTCCGCCACCGTCGATGATGCGGGCCTGCAACGGAGGCAACACGCTGCCACCCAAAATGGCCATGATCAGTCCTGCCGCCCCAATCTTGGCGTCGTCGCCCGTGTCGGTCAAGGCAATGCCGTAGATGGTCGGGA
>CALFIT010000221.1 GCA_937877465.1 uncultured Bacteroidales bacterium
CCTCACCGGCGCCTTCTTCGGCAACTGCCTGAAAGCCCAGAAGATAGCCAACGACAAGCTGCGCCATGCTGCGGGCAACTACTACGTGAACGACAAGCCCACGGGAGCTGTGGTCGGTATGCAGCCATTCGGCGGTGCCCGTGCCAGCGGCACCAATGATAAGGCCGGCGGCCTGTGGAACCTCATCCGCTGGACCAGCCCCCGCGCCATCAAGAACACCTTCGTTCCCGCTGCCGCCTACGGATATCCCTTCTTGGCACAAGATTAATCTCAATTGGTAGAGAGTAGCACGTACGTCTCTACAGCGACAAATCCAAAAAATCCGCCGAAAACCTTTGGCGGATTTTTTTTGTTTTATTATCTTTGCCGTTTCAAACCAACTATTTTCCACATGAAGAGCCTCTTCCCATTGCTCATCGCCATCATCGGCATCACGAACCTGACCGCACAAAACCACTATGCCTTCCACGCCGACGCGCCACAAGGCTTCAGCATCGAGCGAAGCACGCCGGAGGGCCTTTCGCTGCATTACGGCATCCATGAAATCGGCATTGCCGACATCGACAACGGCGAAGCCCAAGGCCACGAGATCGTCCTGAACGGATGCTTCGCGCCCAATGCCGAAGGTCGGCCCAACCTGCCCTTCGCGAACCGTTACATCGCCGTGCCACAAGGGGCGCAAGTCAGCGTGGAGGTGAAGGAAAAGGCCTCGAAGACGCTCGGCGACATCACTTTGCTGCCTGCCGCACCCTTGCAGATGAACGGCGACGACCGCCGTCCGCCGCTGCGCTGGGACATGGACATCTTCGGGAAAGACGCCGACTTCCCTTCGGAAAACGTCGTCGTCGCACAAACCACACAGATTCGCAACCTCGACGTGGTGCTTCTCAGCGTGACGCCTTTTCGCTACAACCCCGTCAGGAAGACATTGGAGGTGATTTACGACATCGACATTGAGGTGCGTTTCGAGGGCGGCAACGGACAGTTTGGTGACCCGCGTTACCGCAATCCGGCGTGGGACAACCTCTTGCGCGACTTAGTCGTCAACGGCGACATGCTGCCCGAGGCGCATTACTACGACTTCCTCAACGAAGCCCTCCACAACCGTGAGGAAGGCTGCGAATACCTCATCATCGCGCCCGACGACCCTGCCATTTTGGCTTGGGCCGACACCTTGAAACAATTCCGCCTTCGCCAAGGCATTCCGACCAAAATAGTCACCACCACCGAATGCGGCAGCAACGACACCGAAGACGTTCGCAACTACATACTTAACGCTTACTACTCTTGGGCTATCCCGCCTGCCGCTGTGCTGTTGTTTGGCGAGAACCACAAAGGAGCCCCCGAGTTCGGCATCAAGCCTTTCAACTTCATCAGCCCACCAAGCTACGGCCATGCTTACACCTACCCTTCCGACAACCCCTTTGCCGACATGAACGGCGACAGCATCCCCGACTTGGCCGTCAGCCGCATAGTGGCCAAATATCCTTCCGAATACCAACAACAAGTCGAGAAGCTAATCCAATACGAGCTCAATCCTCCCACCGACCCTCACTACTATGACCATCCCGTCATCACCTCGGGTTACGAAGAAGACAAATGGTTCCTGATTACATCCCAAATCATCAACAGCTATTTCTGCGACAAGCTGGAACGACACCCAACCAACAATTACATGGTCTTCGACCAAGGGAATCCCTTCTCCGACCCACCCGACTCCCTCTGGTCGACGGGAGAGAACACACAAGCGGTCTTGGATTATTTCGGCCCCAATGGACTGCAATACATCCCTTCATCGGTCGGGAATCTCGACCATTGGGGTAGCATGACTGATCCCCAAGCCCTCATCGATGCCATGAGTGAAGGCGGTTTCCTCACCCTTTACAGAGACCATTCCAGCGAAGATTCCTGGGCCTGTCCGATGTTTGACGCACAAGACATTGCACAAATACATGCCGATTGGCCAACGTTCATCTTCTCCATCGGATGCCTGACCAACAATTATTGGGACAATTGGACCACCTGCCTCTCCGAGACGTTCCTTAAGGCCGAGCCCGGAGCCATCGGGGTCATCGGTGCGGCCAGCGTCACCTATTCCCACTTCAACGACATCATCACTTGGGGCATGTTGGACTATCTCTGGCCCGATTTCATGCCTACCTTGGGCAGCCAGACCGTCACCGACTTTGCCTATCCCGCCTACGCCCTCGTCGCCGGAAAACTGTTCCTTAGCCAGCAGTCGTTCAGGCCCTACGCTTCGTGGCCCACCGAGACCGAGAAGACGCTGAACCTGTTCAACTTCTTGGGCGAGACCTACCTCAACCTCTTTACCGAAGTGCCACAGCCTTTGAATGTTGCAGCCGCTGCCTACCATAGCGAAAACCTACCCGAATACACGATTACGGCAGAGGAAGGCACACTCGTATGCATCGCACGAGGCGAAGAAATCCTTCACCTCGTCCTTGCCACAGGGCAGGCCCAGACCTTTGCCCTACCTACGATGGCAGCCGGCGAGCAATTCGACGTAACCGTGACCCATCCAGGACGCATCCGCTTCCATCGCAACGTGACCGTCATTCCCGCCACGGGGCCATATATGATTATGGAGGGCTATCTGCTGCGCGACGACAACGCAAACGACACCCTTGAGTTCGGGGAAGCCGCCAACATCGACCTCATGCTGTTTAACGCGGGTTTCGACATGGCCGAAAACACCAGCATCAACTTGGTTTGCGAGTCGCCATATGTGGAAATCCTGAACGGAACCGCCACCTGCCCCATGCTGGAGGCTGATAGCCGCGTCACGCTTCAAAACGCATTCAGCTTCAAACTACGTCACGACATCCCCGACCAAACCGCCATCGACTTCAAGCTCATCCTCGACAACGGCACTGTAATCCAAGAAATCGACTTCCAGCGCATCGCCTCCGCACCCATTCTTGGCATCCTGTCGGCATTCACCCTGACAACCGACGAGCAGCGCACCACCCATATCCCTTACGAAGGCACAACTGAAATCACATTCACCATCTACAACTACGGCCAAACCGACAGCGGCCCGTTCATCGCCGATTTCGAGGTCATGGCTCCCTTCATCACGGTGCAAACGCCCCGCATCGTCGTCGACAACCTGCCGACTGGCAGCACGCGAACTTTGACTTTTGCCATCGAAACCCTGCCCAACGACATCGGCGGCGCATGGCTCCAAGCCAAGCTCAGCCTCAGCATGGAGGCACTCGAAGTCGTGTTTGAGCCTTCGTTGCAATACGGCGGTATCTTCGAGAACTTCGAAAGCGACACGCTCAACCCCTTCTTCTCTTGGGAAAACTCCGCAAACTACCCTTGGTATTACAGCGACACCGACGCCGGCGAAGGCCGCCGTTGCATGGAGACCACACCGCCAAAAAACAGGGCCACCAGGCTGTTGCTCAGCACCGAGGGCTACATCCCCGAAGGAAAAATGTCGTTCCTTGTCAAGACCGGCCAATACGGCACCAACAGCCTTGAAACGATGACCCTGAAGGAAAAGACCGCATCAGGCACGAAAACCCAGACTTTCTCAAGCGCGGACTGGAGGTATTGGGAGGCCACGGTCTTTCCCGAATGCGAAACCCTCGACTTTGAGATGGTCATGAATGGCGAGGAAGAGTTTGGCATCCGACTCGACGACCTCTGTTTCCCGCCGCCGCACACTCCGATGGCTTACGCCGGCGACGACCTGCTTTGGTGCAAGGACACGCCCGTCGAACTCAGCCATGCCTATGCCTACGACTGCGACACCCTCTTTTGGGCCACCGACGGCGACGGTCATTTCGAGAACGACACCGTTGCCAAAACAGTATATTATCCTGGCGCACAAGACTTTGCCAACAACAAAGTCACGCTAAAGCTCAACGCCGTGGGCGGCAACGGCACGTCGACAAGCATGACTACGATCACCTTGTTGGACGAAATCGTGTTGGAAGGCGACATCATCGGCGACAGCGTAGTCAGCAAGTTCGCGACACCCGTCAGCCACTACTCCATCGAAGGCCAAACGGGGGTACGTTACCTTTGGCACATGGAACCCGCCTCAGAAGGCCACGTCTTCAGCCGTGGAAACGAAATCGACATCCTTTGGAACCTGCACGCGAACGATGCCGAAGCTGTACTTTCGGTGACTGCCGACAACGGCTGCGATGCCGAGCCTATCAGCAAGAGCATCCACATCCTTGGCACTTGGCTTCCCGAAGTGGTGGCACCCGCTTTCAGCCTCTTCCCCAACCCCACCGACGGCAAGGTCAACTTGGTGTTTGACGAAACGCTGCAAGGCAAGGCCACCGTCGAGGTCTACAACCTGTTGGGCGAGCGCATGATGACGCGAGCCATAGGCCATCCCGCAAAAGGCGAGAGTCTTGCCTTGGATTTGGGCGGATTGGCTTCGGGGCTGTATATCATCAAGTTGAACTCCGAAAATGGCAGTTGCAGCAAGAAAGTGAGCGTTAGATGACGAAGAAACGGAAGTATTTCCTATTTTTGCAACAATTCAACAATTTAAACAATCAACAATTAAACAACATAACATGGTAAGCTACAAGGAATTAGGGCTTGTGAACACCCGTAAAATGTTCGCCAAGGCGGTCGATGGCGGCTATGCCATCCCGGCCTTCAACTTCAACAACATGGAACAGATGCAGGCCATCATCATGGCGGCGGTCGAGACCAAGTCGCCCGTAATCCTGCAAGTGTCGAAAGGCGCACGCAACTACGCCAACCAGACCTTGCTGCGCTACATGGCCCAAGGCGCGGTGGAATACGCCAAGGAACTCGGCTGCGCCCATCCCGAAATCGTGCTCCACTTGGACCACGGCGACTCGTTTGAGCTGTGCAAGTCGTGCATCGACATGGGCTTCTCGTCGGTGATGATCGACGGCTCGGCCCTGCCCTACGACGAGAACGTGGCTCTCACCCGCAAGGTGGTCGACTACGCGCATCAATACGACGTGACCGTGGAAGGCGAACTCGGCGTGTTGGCCGGCGTGGAAGACGAAGTGGCCGCCGAAGAGAGCCATTACACCAAGCCTGAGGAAGTCATCGACTTCGTGACCAAGACCGGAGTGGACTCGTTGGCCATCTCGATCGGCACCTCACACGGTGCCTACAAGTTCACGCCCGAGCAGTGTACCGTCGACCCTGAGACGGGTCGCTTAGTGCCGCCTCCGTTGGCTTTCGACGTGCTCGAAGCCATCGAGAAGAAGCTGCCCGGCTTCCCCATCGTGCTGCACGGATCGTCGTCGGTGCCGCAAGACGAGGTGGACACCATTAATAAATACGGTGGTTCGCTGAAGGCGGCAGTCGGCATCCCTGAGGAGCAGCTGCGCAAGGCCGCCAAGAGCGCGGTCTGCAAGATCAACATCGACAGCGACAGCCGCTTAGCCATGACCGCCGCCGTCCGCAAGGCCTTCGCCGAGAAGCCCGCCGAGTTCGACCCGCGCAAGTACCTCGGTCCCGCCCGCGACAACATGAAGAAGCTCTACATCCACAAGATCGTGAACGTTTTGGGGTCTAACGACAAGCTGGAAGAGGCTTGATCTTCCTCTGCTGATGAATTGTTTTTTCTACGGAGCTTTGGAGAAAGGGACAATAAAGCCCATTCCTCCTTTGCTCTGTAGATTTAACCATAGAAAACAGGAACATGATACCAAGAGACTACACCTACGAATTGCTGCATTGCGCTTATGAAGTTTATAACGAGTTAGGCCCAGGCTTATTGGAAAGCATCTACGAGGAGGCTCTTTATAGAGAACTCTCTAACAATGGTTTTGAAGTCAAGCGTCAGGTATCTGTTCCTGTATATTACAAAGGCGAGAAAATCCGAGACGATTTACGCCTTGACCTCATCGTTGACGATTTGGTCATCATCGAGCTAAAATCAGTAACAGAATACAAGAAACTATTTGAAAAGCAATTATATACATATCTTAGGCTTACAGATTGTAAATTAGGTTATGTCATCAATTTCAATGTCGAAAACCTTAAAGAAGGCATCCATACTGTTGTCAACCACAAGATAGAATAACCACACATTGTACATTATACCAACCCCAACCTCCTATACTCCCTTACTCCGTAGAAAATACACTATCCATAGAAAAACACAATCCGCAGAAACATGAACCTCAACGCTTTAACCGCCATATCGCCCATCGACGGGCGTTACCGTTCCAAGACCACCGAATTGGACGACTTTTTCAGTGAATTTGCCCTCATCCGCTATCGCGTAATGGTCGAGGTGGAATACTTCATCGCCCTGTGCGAGCTGCCTTTGCCGCAACTCGAAAAGTTCGACGGCGACTACGATGACCTCCGCGCCATCTACGAGGAGTTCCAAATCGAGGACGCACTGGAAATCAAAGAGATAGAGAAAGAGACCAACCACGACGTGAAAGCCGTGGAATACTTCCTGAAACGCCGCTTCGACGAGTTGGAACTCTCTGATTTCAAGGAGTTTCTGCACTTTGGCCTCACCTCGCAAGACATCAACAACACCGCCGTGCCGCTCTCGATGATGGAGGCACACAAACTCGTGGTGAAGCCCGCCTTGGAAGACCTCATCGACAAGCTGAAGGCGATGGCCGAGGAATGGCGCGACATCCCGATGTTGGCCAAGACCCACGGCCAGCCCGCCAGCCCGACGCACTTAGGCAAGGAAGTCTATGTCTTCGTAGAACGCCTCAACGACCAACTGAAGATGCTCAACGCCGTGCCCTTCACGGCCAAGTTCGGTGGTGCCACGGGCAACATGAACGCCCACAAGGTGGCCTACCCCGACATCGACTGGCCCGCCTTTGCGAAGAAGTTCGTGGAGAAGAGCCTGAAACTCAAGCGGCAGCAGACCACCACGCAAATCGAGCATTACGACTACATGGCCGCCTACTTCGATGCCCTGCGCCGCGTCAACACCATCCTGATCGACCTCTCGCGCGACATCTGGCTCTACGTCTCGATGGAATACTTCAAGCAGAAGATCAAGGCGGGCGAAGTCGGCTCTTCGGCGATGCCCCATAAGGTGAACCCCATCGACTTCGAGAACGCCGAGGGCAACCTCGGCATGGCCAATGCCGTGCTGACCTTCCTCAGCACCAAGCTGCCCATCAGCCGCCTGCAGCGCGACCTCACCGACTCGACTGTCACGCGCAACATCGGCGTACCCATCGCCCACACCTTGATTGCCCTCAAGTCGCTGATGAAAGGCTTGGACAAGCTGCTGCTCAACGAGGACAAGATTCGTCAAGACCTGCAACAGAACTACGCCGTGGTGGCCGAAGCCATCCAGACCATCCTGCGCCGCGAGCAGGTGGAAGGCGCCTACGAGCTGCTGAAAGGCCTCACCCGCACCAACAAGCACATCGACAAAGAGGCGATTGAC
>CALFIT010000222.1 GCA_937877465.1 uncultured Bacteroidales bacterium
AAGAAAGCGCAAGCCGAGTGCATGGCATCCTTCAACTCGCCCGTCGATTTCTTCAGTTCCACTTGGCGGGTTTCGTTGTGTGCTATTATCTTTTTTACATCTTTGATGGTCATTGGCTATCTTATTTTATTTTTATTAAAAAGGACAAAATTAATGGTTTAACTCAACATTTGCAATTTTGCCAAACTCGGCACAAGAAACCGCAACAGTTTTAAATCCTAAAGCCTGATATATTACATTCGCCTTGTTCATCGTTCTTTTGTCATTCGTAACAAAATAATCACAATATGTTGCAAAATAGGCATGATTTGCATCGTAAGACCTCGCCATATTGGACCGTTCTGTATACTTGTCTCTCCAAAACCCTATCCAATCAAGTATATTAAAAAAAGATTGAAATCCTTCTTGAATAGTAATTGCCGATGAAACCACATAATCCACAATCAAATCTCCATACTTTGAATACAATTTCTCCACAGAATAATTATTCAATTCTTTCACATTGATTTCCAGTTTTTCAGTCAACCTGTTCCTATCGTATCCAAACGGAAAATTCTTGTTAGCCTTTCTTAATCTCTCCATATTCTTAACACGGCTTGGTTGCAAACAAAGGTTAAAGACCTCTATTGGCGAAACAATGATTGACTCTAATTCATAGTTTTCATCATGTTGTACAAACCGTCCTTCCGTAAGAGTTCTTATAGCATCAAAACGGGGTTTTAGAATAGACTTTATCCTCTTCCCACTTTCAATCAATTCATCAATATGAACATAAGAATAATAGTAATACAAATTCTCTCTTATAGGCAATTTAATCCTCTTTTCCTCATAATCAATCAGAACATTATTGTCAACATATACATTCATAATTACTTTTCACACAATATTTATAAAAATAATTGAATGTCAAAGTTTTGACAAAACGAGCGATTTAACTCTTACCAAAACACTTGAAAGATGTTGACAAGCTTCCATAGCTTCACCAGCACTAGAATCTGCATAATAAATAGCAAAAGGTGCTCTCATATTATTAATACTGTTAAGAACATCCTCAATTGCATTCATTATTTCTAAATCCAATGAAGCATCTACACTATTAACTAATTTATGAAGCGAACGATTATCGATTTGACCTTGAATAGAGCCTAAATACGAATACTTTACACTAAGAATGTTATTGTAAAAGTTAACGATTGACCTTTGGCTGTATGGCGATTCCACATAACTCACATCTTCACCCGTATGGCATTTGCCAATCTTAGAAGTACCCACCTCATCTGCAATAACAACGCAACCGTCTATCAAATCAACAAGAGCATCATCTATGGTAAGATAAGTACTTCCAGCACTTCCCGCTTCCAAGAAATTATCACCATAATTCAACTGGCCTCCAACAACTGTTGTGTTTAGTCCTAAGTATTCCACCAAAGCACAATGAAAACTTGGAGCTGTGCTGCCCAACCAACTCACTTCAAGTTGGAAACATCGATTACGTAAATTGCGAGCAATTGCTAACATATATGACATCATATCTCCACTTATATCACCCACACTACGAGGTTGCCCATTTTGGAAAAGCACAAATTCTAATCCCTGGAATCCAAGCAATGTATTACTAAGTAAATCTCCTGCGATAGTACCATCTTCATCATTTTCAAGAATTGATACCATATTCGGACTTGACATCAGGCTATTAAATGCATTCTCATCAAATGGCCATGTATCAATTTGTGAAACTATACCAAAATCTGTCGCTGCTCCATATAGAAACGCCTCACTCAGTTCCCACCATCGATGCACTTCAAGAAAAACTACAGCCGCTTCGTCAACCTTTGATTGCATAGGATTATCCTTTAACTCTACAAGTCTATCCACCAGCAACTGAGTTTGCTCGGCAAGGTTGATATATGTTGGTGATATTGTATAATTAAAAAACTGATTTACAATTGAAGATAGATATTCAGAATTTATAATTTTAAAACTAACCTCCTCACCATAACCAACACCGACACTATTAATAGCATAAGCACGGGCATAATATGTTACACCTCCTGACAACCCTGTGACTTCAATATTGTATGAGCCTACGCCTGAACCACTATCTATATGTTCATCGTTAATTGTTGGATTGCCTAAAGTGTTCCAACAG
This sequence comes from uncultured Bacteroidales bacterium, assembly GCA_937877465.1. Classification (GTDB taxonomy): domain Bacteria; phylum Bacteroidota; class Bacteroidia; order Bacteroidales; family F082; genus Limimorpha. The sequence goes on from CALFIT010000222.1 coordinate 2,150, forward strand.
ATTCCTCTTTCATTAACATAATCTGTTCCTTCACTTATTACTTCCCCACCACATATTACTGATGTTTGAAAAACCTCATCAACATCAAAGGTTTTCACAACTGGGAGTCCCAATGTAGTAAACGACTTATCTTCACCATAATATACAATCAATCCACGTAATACAAAAGCACGAATATGGTATGTAGTATTTGGCTGAAGTTCTCTAAGATTACAAACAAAAGGTTCGTTCCACTCTTCTGTGACAAGATAAGAATCTTCTATGGTAGGATTCTCACTAATGCTCCAGCACACTCCAAGTTTCGAAAGAGCAAGACCTTGTTGAAGCACTATAGCATCGCCGCCACATACAGCTGATGTTTCAGTTATGTTTTGAGGATCATAAGTTGTAACTTTTACCTCAGAACTAGACCCATTTTCGTTATTGTCATCATTTTGTTTCTGGCATCCTGAAAAGCCACAAATTATTAATGAGGCCACTAACAACATCCATAGTTTCTTCATAACTTACATACTATCATTTATTTATACTAATCTATCATTTATTTTCTGAAATAGAGTTGCAAAAATAAGAAAAACCCTGGATATGCAAGAAAAAAAGAAACAAATCTCACACAAATCAGCCAAAAATATTTGTTTCAGATTTATGGAAGATTTGTTTCCCAACCCTCTACAACAACGGTGTCATGTAAAACGGCAGATAGGTCAATCCGTTTTCTTGTTTACAACCAACTGAATACAAGATATTTACAATTATACAAAACATTACGAAACAACAACTTTTGCACCTTTTCAAGAAACTTTTTTGTCACTTTTCGCACCTTTTCAAGCAATTTTCTTGCCGATTTTTGCACCTTTTCAAGGTGTTTTAGATGCCGTTTTTGCACCTTTTCAAGGTAAAAAGAAACAAATCTCACACAAATCCACAAAAAATTTGTTTCAGATTTATGTAAGATTTGCTTCCAAAAGACTAACCATCATTCACTTCCTATTCTCCTCCACCCAAACCCGTGCGTTCACAAACGCCTCCATCCACGGGCTGACCTCGTCGTTCTTGCGCTCGTCGGGATAGAAGGCCCACTGCCAAGGCAGGAAGGCCCTTTCTAAGTGGGGCATCATGGCCAAGTGGCGACCGTCGTTGGAGCAGACCGCCGCCGTGGACCAGTCGCTGCCGTTGGGGTTGCCCGGATATTCGTCTTGGCCGTAGGTCATCACGATCTTGTACTTGTCGCGGTAGCAGGGGAAGTAGAAGCGGCCCTCGCCGTGGGCGATCCACACGCCGAGGCGGTGGCCCGACAGCGACTTGAGCATCACGCTCTCGTTTTGGGCTATCTCCACGTTGAGGAAGCCCGACTCGAACTTGTGCGAGTCGTTGTGCATCATCACGGGGTGTTCCTCGTGGTCGGGATAGAGCAGGCCGAGTTCCATCATCACCTGACAGCCGTTGCACACGCCAAGGCTGAGGGTGTCCTCACGGGCGTAAAAGTCGTCAAGGGCTTTCTTGGCTTTCTTATTGTAGAGGAAAGCGCCCGCCCAGCCTTTGGCCGAGCCGAGCACGTCGGAGTTGGAGAACCCGCCGACGAAGACGATCATGTTGACGTCTTTCAGCGTCTCACGGCCTGTGGCGAGGTCGGTCATCGTGACGTCGCGCACGTCGAAGCCGGCGAGATAGAGGGCGTAGGCCATCTCACGGTCGCACTGGCAGCCTTTCTCGCGAATGATGGCCGCGTTGATGCCCGTGGGCTTGCGGCGGTGCAAGTCGATGCCCATGTCGGCGGCCTTGCCCGTAAACTTGCGCCCGAAGCTGTAGTGCAGATACTGTTTCTTGTAGTTCATGAAACGCTCCATGGCCTTGCGCGGGCCGCTCTGCCGACGGTCGAGCAGGTACGACGACTTGAACCACGTGTCGCGCAGCGCGTCGATGTCGAAGATGTAGTTGTGGTCGGCGTGGGCGATGATGATCTGGCGTTTGGCCATGGGCTTGCCGATGACCTTGAAGCCGATGCCCAACTCGCGCAACATGCGGTTGGCGATGCCGTCGTTGGAGACTTGGATGACCACCGAGGGCTTCTCGCAGAACAGCACGGCCATCAGGTCGTCCTTGTCGAAAGCCTTCAGGTCGAGGTTCATGCCATAGGTGGTGTTGGCGAAGTTCATCTCCAACAAGGTGGTGATGAGTCCGCCTGCCGACACGTCGTGACCGGCCAAGACCAAGTTGCTCTCGATGAGTTTCTGGACGGCGTTGAAGCACTTCTTGAAGTAAGAGACGCTCTTCACGTCGGGCGTGGCCTGACCGATGGCGCCGATGCTTTGGGCGAAGCTGCTGCCGCCGAGTTCGAAGCCGTCTTTCGAGAAGTCGATGTAGAGCAATTCAGTGTTCTCGTCGGTCTTCATCACGGGGCGAATCACCTGGCGGATGTTCGACACCTCGCCGGCGGCGGAAACGATGACCGTTCCGGGAGCCACGACCTTCTCGCCGTCAGGATATTTCTGCGTCATGGAGAGGCTGTCCTTGCCCGTCGGCACGTTGATTCCCAGAGCAACGCAATAGTCGCTCAAGGCTTTCACGGCTTCGTAGAGTCGGGCCGTCTCGCCTTCCTGTTTGGCAGGCCACATCCAGTTGGCGCTCAACGAGATACCCGAAAGGTTGCCTTCAATCGGTGCCCAGAGGATGTTGGTCAAGGCTTCGGAAACGGAGAGGCGCGAAGCGGCGGCAGGGTCGATGAGGCCCGCGATGGGGGCGTGACCCAAGGCCGTGGCGATGCCGCGCTTGCCGTTGTAGTCCAACGCGCTGATGCCGAGGTTACTCAAAGGCAGTTGTATCTCGCCCACGCATTGCTGCTGCGCCACGCGACCCGTCACGGAGCGGTCCACCTTGTTGGTGAGCCAGTCCTTGCAGGCCACGGCTTCGAGTTGCAGCACGCGCTCCAAGTATTTGTGGATGTCACGTTTCGTGTAGCTGATTTTCTTGAAATGATGGGGCTTGGTGGTGTCGTGCAGCACGGTCTTGGGTGCGCTGCCGAAGAAGTCGGACAGGGCCAAGTCGATGGGGGCCTTGCCTTTCTTGCGGACGAAACGCAGGCGCTCGTCGCCGGTCACCTCGCCCACCTCATAATAAGGGGCACGCTCGCGCTCGGCGGTCTCCTTGATGATGGCCACATCTTTCTTGTTGACCAACAGGCCCATGCGTTCCTGCGACTCGTTGCCGATGATTTCCTTGTCGGACAAGGTCGGGTCGCCGACGGGCAGGTTATCGACATACACCACGCCGCCCGCGTCTTCGATGAGCTCGCTGAGGCAGTTGAGGTGGCCGCCCGCACCGTGGTCGTGGATGCTGCGGATGGGGTTGTGGTCGCTTTCGGCCATGGCGCGGATGACGTTGCTCACGCGCTTCTGCATCTCCGGGTTGGCGCGTTGCACGGCGTTCAGCTCGATGGCGTTGCTGTATTGGCCCGTATCGACGCTCGAAACCGCGCCGCCGCCCATGCCGATACGGTAGTTGTCGCCGCCGAGGACGATGATGACATCGCCTTCCTCGGGTTCGAGTTTCTTGGCGTCGCTCACCTTGGCGAAGCCGATGCCGCCCGCCAACATGATGACCTTGTCGTAGCCAAGTGTCTCTTTTTCACTATGTTCAAACGTCAGCAAACTGCCGTTGATGAGCGGTTGGCCGAACTTGTTGCCGAAGTCGGAGGCACCGTTGGAGGCCTTGATGAGGATTTCCTCGGGCGACTGATAGAGCCATTGGCGCGGCTCGATGTCCTTTTCCCAGTCGCGGTCGGCCTCGGTGCGCGGATAGGAGGTCATATAGACCGCCGTACCCGCGAGGGGCAAACTGCCTTGTCCGCCAGCCAAGCGGTCGCGGATCTCGCCGCCGCTACCCGTGGCCGCACCGTTGAACGGCTCCACGGTGGTCGGGAAGTTGTGCGTCTCGGCCTTCAGCGAAATCACCGTCTCGATGGGCTTGATTTGGAACGCCGAGGGCTTGTTAGGCTCGGCGGGGGCAAACTGTTCCACCTTGGGACCGAGGATGAACGCCACGTTGTCCTTGTAGGCCGAAACGAGCTTGTTGGGGTTCGTCTTCGAGGTCTTCTTGATGAGGGCGAAGAGCGTGTTGGGCATCTTCTTCCCGTCAATGATGAAGGTGCCGTTAAAGATCTTGTGGCGGCAGTGCTCGGAGTTGACTTGCGCGAAGCCATACACCTCACTGTCAGTGAGTTTGCGGCCTATTTTTGCGGATATGCCTTTCAGGTAGTCCATCTCCTCGTCGCTGAGGGCCAAGCCTTCCTGTTGGTTGTAGGCCTCGATGTCGTCGATGTATTGCAGCGGCTCGGGCTTGCGGTCGATGGTGAACACCTTCTGGTCGAGGTTCTCATAGCGGCTCTGCAACATCGGGTCGTAGGGCGCGTCTTTCGATTCGACGCGGAAGAACTCCTCGATGCGGACGATGCCTTTGATGCCCATGTTTTGGGTGATTTCGACGGCGTTGGTGCTCCACGGCGTGATCATTTCGCGACGCGGCCCGACGAAATGGCCTTTCACCGAATCTTTTTCGACCTTTTGGGCGTCGCCGAAAAGCCAAACGAGACGCGAAACGGCATCCTCGGAAAGTTCAGACTTGGAATCAACTGCGATAATTCTCTGATTATCAGGCTGGAAAAAGCATATCATAAGCGCAAGGTTTTATACATAAAACGATGCCGCAAAGGTAGGGTTTTTATTGGAATTTTGATTGAAACGGGGTTGATTTATTTGAGAACGCAATCTAGAAAAACCTTGAATAAGGCAAGGACTGGATGTAACGTTCCATAAAACCAAAGTCAGGAGTGCCATCGGAATTAGCCGGCAATACTATTTCGGATTGCTCCATCAGTTCTTTGGTCCACTTGTTGTTGAAGGCGTATTTCACACTTTCGTTCTTGATAACGGTGGCGATAAAAACAGCCATGCAAGGCGTAAGCTGGAACTTGGGTGTCAGCACATTCACGTCGTCGGTGGCCCAATAAGGCTCGTCTTGATAAAACGCTTCGCCAATAGAGCCGTTGTAACAGACGGAAATGGTACCCGCATGACATAGTTGGTCATCGTTGCCGATATGGTTGGTGATGCCGTTATTGAAAGCGGAAGCGCCTACATAATTGATGCGTCCGTCACGTTGGTCGGCTTTGGTTAGGCGGTTGCCTTTGGTGATAGTGAAAAGGCCGTCCTTGCCACCTAATCGGAAACTCTTCCATCGGTCGGTGTCAAGAGGCATTTCGGTTCCGTCGACGGGTGTAAAAAACGGCTCATACTCCTTGGCCAAAGGTGTGCCATACAGCATGTGGTCTCTTGCGTTCCCAAAAAAATCTTGTTCCTCGATGTGCATCTTGAAAAGGGCGTAGGCTAACGTGCGTTTCATGAAATCGGCACGAGTGGGCATTGGAACCTCAATATCTTCCTGATAACTCAGATGTTCGTCGGGGTGTATCCACTTGATGGTGTCGCTCCCTGTTTGTTTTCGAACGATGTCAACCCATTGCCGCTCAATGGTTTCCCATCGTCCGCGAATGTCGTGACGGCCTTGGTTCTTGATGGTTTCCAACCCGTCCTCGGCCATATAGCAGGTAAAGATCTCTTGCTTGCGTTGGGGTGTGCCAACCGTGAACATGAATATGCTCGTAGTAACCCCTGAAAAAATCTCTTTGGGCAATTTGATGATCTTTGTCAGCCTGTGGAACTGCATCCATCGACGCACCCGTCCACGCGCTTTTTCCAACTTGTTATCGGGCAAAATGAAAGCGCAAATTGTTCCTTGCGGCACGTTGTTCAACACGTTCTCAACAATATCCAGACATCCGTATTTGTTTTCGAATGGAGGATTCATCAGCACTCTCGTAATAGGCTTGCTGCGCATCCACCATCCAGCATCCACCGAGCGACTGTCCATGTGTTCCAAATTGGTTTTGCCATCTTTGTGGATCAGCATGTTAGCACAAGCTAATGCGAAGATTTCGCGGTCGAATTCGATGCCATAGAGTTGCGTCTGGGCAATCTCACGAGCTTCTTGGGTACGAACACCTCCTGCTTCCTTGATCATGTTGCACATTGCCTTAACAAGGAAAGCACCGCTTCCGCAAGCCGCATCAAGCACCGTGTCCTGCCTTGTCGTGTCGGTTATCTGATACATGAATGAGGTGATGTGGTCGGGGGTAAACACTTGTCCCGACTCAGACTTGGCCTTGTAGCGGTTAAACTCGTTGAAGAAAATGGCCATCACGTCTTCGCCGTTCCAGAAGTCGGAATTGATATTGTCGGAAATCTTTGAGACATCTTCGATAAACTGGTTGATGGCATCCTGCTTACATTGCGTGTTCAACTTGATTTCCGAAAAAACATCAATCAGAATCTGGAGTTTCTTGTTCTTGGCCAAATCTTCTGACAGAGAGTTCTCCAAGGTTTCCCGAATGGCAGTAGTGAAAAGCCTGAAGGACATCCCCTTGACCAACACTGCTCCATATCGCTTGGCCACCAACGCGCAAGCGGTAAAAATCATCCGATGGTAAAGGTTTTTGATGAGAAAATCAAAGTGTAGTGTATCGTTGATGCTGTGCGTCAGGGAGTAGATGAGCATTTTGTTGATTCGGTTGGTTGAGAAAAGCCCTAAATAATGCTCCTTGTCCATCAACTCGACTTCACCTTCAACCAACTCGCCGTCCTTAAAAACCTCCAATTCATAGCCATTGTAAAGCAAACCTACAACGTGCTCGTATCTTGCTTTGACAATTCCGATGTTTTTTAACAGTTCTTCGCGTTCCTTGCCGCCCAATTTGATGTTGCTTCCTTTCACCTCAAGGACAAGGGCCGGATAGTGTGTCTCGTTGGGCAAATACCAACCGTCAGGACGGTCCTTCACACCCTTAAAGCCCAGCTGATTGAACGAAGTGAGCTGACCGACACCAGCCTGGGCCGATTCCGTCTCCTCCAAATGGAGCATTGCCCGTGCCATGTCGCGAACCTGATCTTCCGAATAAACGGCATTTGACATCATCGTGTAATGTTTTGCTCTGCAAAGGTAGTCTTTTTTTCAATGAGGGGGATATTTGTAGAAAAATATCTGCATCAAAACTTCACGATTTTCCTCGTCAATGTCTCGCTTCCTTTAGTGATTCTTAACAAATAGCTCCCTTGGGCAAGGCCTTTGATTTGCTCTAAGTCGCTTCGCGTTTCAAAGCTTTGTACCAACCTCCCGTCCATCGAAAAGACTTGGATTAGGCTCATGCCTTCGCAAATGACGGTGAAGCCATCTGTGCTGGGGTTGGGGAAGATACCGGCCTGTGCTCCCATTTCGTCGAGGCCTTCGGTATAAAGCAGGTTGGCAACGAGGTGGCGGTTTGCGGTAACCGTGAAAGTGTAGGCTGGCGCCGTGGAAACAACCTCGCCGTTTTCGCTCCAATGCTCAAAAACATAGTCGGTGAAGGTTGTCACGCTCAAAGTGACTTGCTCACCGTAGTTGTAGGTGCCAGCTCCGGTGATGGTTGCGCCTACCTCAGGGTTGACTTCAGCGGTAATTTCGAAGGTTTGCAGCTCAAAATTGGCGACTAAATTACGGTTGCCGTTCACGGTGAAGGTATAGCTCGCGTTGGTCGAGACGGTATTGCCGTTCTCCGTCCAATTCAGAAAATCGTAACCCGCGTTGGCCGTGGCCGAAACGGTGCAGCTTTGTCCTTCTTGGTAAGTGCCGCCTCCCGCAACGGTGCCGCCGTTGCTCGGGTTGGCCGAAACAGAAATCGTGTAGTTTTGTGGGATGGCCGTGAAATTGGCGACCAAATTACGATTGCTGTTCACCGTAAAGGTATAGTTGGCGTTGGTGGAGACCACGCTGCCGTTCTCCGTCCAGTTGGTGAAGGTGAAATTGGTGTTGGCCGTGGCCGAAACGGTGCAGCTTTGCCCTTGCTGGTAAGTGCCGCCGCCCGCAACAGTGCCACCGTTGCTCGGGTTGGCCGACACGGTAACGTTATAGTTCTGTGTGCCACCACCAACGGCATTGACGGCGGCCAAAGCGTCAATTCGCCCGCAGCCCGTGACGTTGCTTTTGGTGCGGGCCAAAGGCACGGCGGTTTCTTCCACAAGCTGACAGATTTGCGCAGGCATAAGGTTCGGGTTCTTGCTGAGCATCAAGGCAATCGTACCCGTCAGGCAAGGTGTAGCCTGAGAGGTACCGCCCTCGCTGTAGTAGTCGTCGATGGTCTCATAATCCAAGGAGAGGACCCAGTCGCCGGGGGCGCACACATCGGGACGAATCAAGCCGATGCCAGGGTTGTAAGGATAGTCGCCGAAAGAGGTGTTCGACCAGCATGATGGGCCATGGGAAGTGAACGAGCTAGGAACGTCGTTGGTGTTGACGCAGCCCACGCAAATCACGGCACTCAACCCGCCTGGGTTGGCATTCTGGTCGGGGTCAAGATATGGAGGAGGACAACTGCCTGGGAAGCGTACATTATAAGGAATCGGGTAAGTCGACTGGTAGTTGCCCTCGTTGCCTGCCGCACAAGAAGCCACCACACCGGCATTAAGTACGTTGACGCAGGTATTGCGAATCAGCTGCATGGATGAGGCTTGCTGCCCCGTGAATCCCATCGAGATGCTCATCAGGTCGCATCCATGTTCCAAGGCCCATTGCATCCCGTTAGCAAGGTAGGAAGGGGCCGATGCTCCTTCGTCGTCAGTGGCCTTCACGCACATCAACGTGGCATCGGGTGCCACGCCGGTTTGCTCTCCCGCCGTGCCGTCGCCACAGATGATGCCCGCACAATGGGTGCCGTGCCCAAAGTCGTCCATCGGGTCGTTGTCGTGGTTCATGACATCGTAACCGTGGTGTGGAAATTCAGAGCCGCCGTCCCAAAGGTGGTCGGCAAGGTCGAGATGGTTGTAGTTGACACCCGAGTCGATGATAGCCACCACGACATCTTGGCCCGTGAAGCCCATGTCCCACACATCGTTGGCATGGATATGGGTAAGGTGTGAGCCAATCTCACGGCTTGGGGTGTTCGCATCTGCATCCGACGGCGTATGGGGTTGCTTGGTGACAACCTGTTCCATCTGGTCGTAGCCGATAACCCCGACATCGCTCCTTTGCGCAAGGTCGAGGATGGCGGTTTTGGTGGCCGAAAGGCTGAGGGCATTGGCAATCCAAAGGACATTCGTGTTGGACACCATGCCTTGGCTTTCCATTACAGCAAGCGTATGCCTCAAATCGGCTTGTGAGGCATCAGAAAACCGCATCAATTCATTGACGACAAACTCGCGGCGCTCGGTGCGAGTTGCGAAATTGGCGGCGCGACGGCCAAGCATTTCGCTGTCGTACTGCTGTCCCATAATGACGATGACATCGATTTTTTCACCGTCCGACCGACGACTCATCTCATCGGCCAACGCGGAAGTGATGGTTTGGGCATGTCCAAAAAGGCAGGACATTGCCAACAAGAAAGCAAAAAAAGGTTTCTTCATGATTTGATTGAAATTTGGTTGTATTTGTAAACAGAATTTGCTCATCAATTTGTCTATCATTTGGTGCAACAAATCACGAAATCATAACAAGGCCGATAAAATTTTCCTCGGAACTGGCGGATTTCGTTTCACAAGAAAACAAATGGACAAAAAAAATACGACATCGCGTTATTTTTCCGTTTGCCCTTGCACCTAAGCCAACAAAAATAGCACGAATGCAGTCCCACGAGCCAAACGGACAACATGCGGCCAAGAAATCCAACGAAGCCGACTTCAATGCCATGCTGCTGCGCAACAAGGCCATGATCTGGCATGTCTGCTCCGACTACAACCTCGGGCAAGACTGGAGCATCGAGGATCGTGTGCAGGAAGTGCTGGTGAGCCTTTGGAGGAGCTTCGAGACCTTCGAGGGACGCAGTTCGGAAAAGACCTGGGTGTGGCGCGTGGCCACCAACACCATGCTGATGCTGCGCCGCAAATGCGAGCACAGCCCGACCATCGAGAGCATCGCGGACGACACCAAAAGCAACGACGAGCCAGACCCCTTCGACGAGAGCCTACAGCAACTGCGACAACTCATTGACGCGCTGCCCGAGAAAGACGGCACCGCCGTCCGCGCCTTCCTCGACGGGTTCTCCTACAAGGAAATCGCCGACATGACCAACAGCACGGTGGGCGCAGTAGCCATGCGCATCGCACGGACCAAACGCAGACTCAAAAAGATGTACGATCACGAAAACCAAGCAAACACCATAACACCATATTAATTGAATAAGAATCATCATGCATAACGAAATGGAACAAATGAGAAAACGCGATGACTTTCAGCAAGCGTGGGGACATCGCAAACAAAAGTGGCAAGAGATAGCCGAATACACGCTGCCCGACGACGCCACCATCCTCCACATGGCCGAGCTTGCCCGTCAGCAAACTCAGGCCGAAGAAGCAACGGTGACCCCGTTCACCGCCAAGAGACACGCCCGTTGGATCCCGTACGCAGCCGCCGCCTGCCTCGTCATCGGCGTGGCCGCCATCGGATTGAACCACAAGCAGCAAAACCCAGACCCACAAGCCAACATCACGCCCACCGACGTGGAAGGACAAACCATCCTCTTCATGTGCAACAACGGCTGCACGGCACAGGAAGTCATGCTCGCCGTCAACGATGTGATTAAACAATAGCAGCGATGAAACACCTCAGCACATATCTCCTGATCCTCGTCATGGCCCTTCTCGCCTCATGCGAAAGAGAACAGAAACATCCCGAACTCACGGTGGAACCCGACAACGCCGCACTCGAACTGTATTACAGATATGCCGACAACACAAACCTTACCGTGGCCTATTTGGGCGACCTCACCCTTGGCGGCAACAAGATCGACGCCTTGATGATACAAACCGACAGCCCCTCGGAATGGGAGCAACTCAAGCTCGATTTCGCAATGACACCCCGTTGCGACAGCACAATCGGCAACCTCTCGGTTTGCCCCGACGACTCGGCAACCATGGCCGTGGGCATCGGATTCGACACCGATTTCCTCGACGCCTTGGGACTCGACACCATCACCAACCTCGACCAAGTGGACGAAGAACGGTTTGAGGCCATGACCAACATCATCGCCGACAAGATCCGCGACATCGTCGGCAGCTTCGAAATCACCGACAGCGTCAAGGCCAACGATGCCGTCATCGTCGGACAAACTGCCATCGAACTTGACGGCGAGAGCATGTCGACCGACGAATACACCCACGCCTTGGCCGTCGCCATCGGCAACAGCCTGCTCGAAGAAATAGTGGCCTTCAACGACAGCACCAACGACATGCCAGAATCGCTGCCTTACGAGCGCGTCATCGACTCCACCATGAGAAGCTCGCGCAACTATGGCCACAGCGGCTACATATCGGCTGCCGACGACCACAGCAACACCCTCTGGCTCTTCTTCTACGACAACCAAGAGGAGTGCAACAACATACTGACACACATCAAGGAAGACTTACTGATTACACAACAATGACCCTATACGAACCATGACACAGGGAACGCTCCATATTTTTTTCATATTTTTTATCACGTTAATAATGCTAGTTTGTCAGAGGCAATTTCTTTTTGCAATGGATTAGGCTCCTAATCTATATTGCACTTTTATGGTATGGAGGTTCCCTTTTTTCTTGGAAGTGTGTCGCTTAAGGCGCACTTCTTATTTTTTGTCTTTTGGCTTCGTTATATTTTGGTTTTTTTTCTATTTTTGCGCCTCAGTTGAAAACTAAGTTTATTGATTCTATGAATTTTTAATTTTTTAAGTAACATGAAGAAAAACATTTTTGCATTGATGATGGTTGGTTGCCTCGCCATCGGTGGCGTAGCCCAAGCCCAAGAACAAATCACCCTTACGGTCAACGAGAGCACAAACAGCGTGATTTCGATGGCCAAAGACCCCATTACCTTGAGCTATGCCCCTGAACCCGTGGAAGTCGCGGGCTTTGCCGGCCTCGGCGGAATGGCTTTTGACTGGGGTTACATGTTCCCTGCCAACATGATACAGGAATATGCGGGCAAGTATCTCACCCATGTGGCCTATGTAGACGGCGGCGACGAGTCGGTGGCCGGCACCTATTTCGTCCACGTTTGGTTGGGCGGTGATGCCGCTCCCGAAAGTCTGGCCTGTTCCCAAAAGTTCGAGGTGACGGGCACTGTTGGCGACATCGTCGTGCTGCCGCTTGATGAGCCCGTCCTCATCGATGGCTCACAGAACCTTTGGGTGACCTTGTATCAAGACGGCACAGTGCAAGGCCCCGCCTGCCTCATGCCGGACATGGGCGACCCCAACAGCCGTTGGATAGGCATCGAGTCATACAACATGTGGCTCGACTTGGCTTCCGCACAAGGCGGTGAAGGTTACAGCTTCCTCCTTTGGGCCTTCGTCGACGAATACGATGTCCTCGGCGATTTTGAAAGCAACGTGGCCGTTTATCCCAGCGTCACCTCGGGCGATGTGAATGTGGTGGCTCCCGACATGACTCGAGTCACCGTGGTGAACATCCTCGGCCAAGAGATGTACGACGAGCCCGTCAATGGCGACACGACGGTCATCGACATGGGCAAGTTCAAGGGCGGCATCTATTTGGTGCTCGTCACTACCAAAAGCGGTGTCACCGTCAAGCGCGTGACCGTGACGAAATAATTCCATTTCCTTTGTAGAGACGCGCCATGGCACGTCTCTACCACAAAAAGGATGGCGGCCTATTGAGGTCGCCATCCTTTTTTGCATCAGTACCCGTCGTCCGACTGCTCCTCGCTGCCGCCGTCATCGTCGTCGTCGCCGCCGGGACGGTTGCGCTTCATGTTCTGCTGGTTGATGCGGTAGTTGAAGTTGAGCGAGAACGAGCGTCGGTTCCATGTGCTGGTGCTGTATTGCCAAAAGCCGTCGCCCCACGACTCGCCGCCCATGCTGCGTGAGTTGAAGAGGTCGCGCACATTGAAGGTGACGGTGCCGTTGCCGTGCAGGATTTCCTTGCTCACGGCCAAGTCCATCCACCATTCGCCGTCGCGCATACCGAGCGGTTCCTTGTGAGGCCCCATGACGTGGGCGGTCAGTTGCAAGTCAAACCAATTCTTGACCTTGAACTTCGAGACGGCGCGACCGAAGAGCATCCACGACTCTGTTTCGTAATACTTGTCCTCGATGTAGCCATTCGTGTAGCTGCGGAAGAAGTTGACGTTGCCGTTGAGGTTCCACCATTTCGTCATCTGCCCTTGGGCGACCAACTCCACGCCGAAGTCGTCGGCCTTGCCAAAGTTGACGGGGATGCTGTAGAACACGCCGTCGTCCTCGTAGGTGTAATGCCTGATCATATTGGTGCCGTGGCGGTAATAGGCCGTGAAGTTGAAGCTCGCCTTGTCCCAGAAGTGGATGTAGCCGAGTTCGTAGCTGTCCATGTAGGTCGGCTTCAGCGAGGGGTTGCCCATGCGGATGTTGCGGTTGTCGTTGTAGCTGCGGAACGGACTCATCATCCAGAAGCCTGGCCTGCGGATGCGGCGCGTGTAGCTCACCTGGAACTGGTTGTTCTCGTTCACCGAATAGTTGAGGTGCGCACTCGGGAAGAAGTCGATGTAGGGCTTGCCGCCGTTGATGGAGTCGGTGCCGTCGTGGGCGTAGCCTTTCAGGTTGGTGTAGATGTCGGTCATCTCGGCACGCACGCCCACCTGTCCCGACCAGCGGCCCCAGTCGTTGCCGAGGCTGGTGTAAAGTGCCGCCACCTGCTCGCTGTATTCGTAGTCGTAGCAATAGTTCGGCAAAGGCTGGTAAACGCCCAAACTGTCTTTCTCGGTCACCGACGAAAGGCTGTTGATGTTGCGGTTGGTGTATTTCCCACCGATTTCCCATTGGGCCTTCTGCGCAAAGGGATGCACATAGTCGATGCTGGCTTGCAGGTTGCGCATCCGCTGGTCGTTGGCGGTCTTCTGGTAGAGCGACGACAGCAGTTGCTCCATGCTTTGGTCGGGATAGACCGTTTCCGTGATGTCGGAGCTTGAGTTTTCGGCATTGGTGAAATAGCGCACGTTGGCTTTCAGGCTTTGGCCTTTGCGCTCAAAGGTCTTGTCGTAGTCGAGCGTGACCTCATACATCGGCTCGTATTCCACATAATCCTCGGCGCGGACGTCGTAGGACGAAACGCCCAAGATCGGATATTCGTCAGAATACTTCACCACGGGATGCGTTTCCAACCTGCCGTAACGATACACCAAGGCCGCGCTCACGATGTCGTGGTCGGTGATGTAATAGTCGGCGCCCACGCGCACGTTGTGTCCCATGCGGCGCATCCGGCGCTCGGTGGTCTGGTCGGTGAGTTGGGTGAAAATCGTGTCGCCGTCGATGAGGTCGAAGCGTTTGGTCTGGTTCACGCCGCCGCCGATGTTGGAGCGACTGTTGAAGCCGTAGCTGGCGAAGAGGTTCCAGCGTTTCAGGCGGTAGTTGGCCGAGAGGCTCGCGCCATACATCCACGGATAGCCCGTGCGGATGTTGACCGCGCCGTTGAAGCCTTGGCGTTTGTCCTTCTTCAGGATGATGTTGATGATGCCCGCCGAGCCTTCCGCGTCATAGCGCACCGACGGGTTGGTGATGACCTCGATGCGCTCGATCATGTCGCCCTGTAGGGTACGCAGTGCGTCCTGTGTGCTCATGCCCGACAGTCCCGACTCCTTGCCGTCGATGAGGATGCGCACGCCGTCGTCGCCGCGCAAGCTGACGTTGCCTTCCACGTCGACCGAAACGGCGGGGATGTTCTCCAACACCTCGATGGCGTTGCCGGCGGTGTTGGCCACGTCCTTGCCCACGTTGAAGACGCGCTTGTCCAAGGTCATCTCGTAGGTGCTTTGTTCGGCCACCACGTCCACCTCGCCGAGCATCTGATGGTCGGGCGAGAGGCTGATTTTGCCCACGTCGACGGTGCTCTTCGTCCCGTCGAGGGTAAGGTTCTTATAGACAGGCTCGAAGCCCATATACTGCACCTCAAGCACATAGCGGCCTTTCTCCAATTGCAAGGAGAAGGCACCCGAAGGCTCTGTGATGCAGCCCGCCACAAAAGTGGAATCGGGTAAAGTGCAAGCCCTGACGGTGGCGTATTCCATCGGCGCACCTGTCGATTTGTCGCACACACGGCCTTTCACGGTGACGGCGGCGAAGGAAAAATGGACGCTGCACAAGAGCGTCAGCAAAAGAATCAAGCGGCTTTTCATAGAAACGGTTTGAGTTAGCATAAAGTGCGCAAAAATACGGGTTTTTCGGCAAAACGAGCCAGACAATTTGAGGAACCTCTACAATTTCAGCCCCAATTGGAAAAATCGTCGGTTTTTCGTAGCCGTCCTTGCTTTCGGTTTTCCAAAAAAACGCGCTATAATCAGCCATAAGTCGGAATTTTTTCGAGTTATGGCTAAGTATAATGCAATTTGGCACTACGAAAGAACTATTGTTCCGCCACGGTACACAACTTTGTGGTCCACAAGTTGGTGTACCAAAGAAAAAAAGTGTACCTTTGCACCGTCATTCCTAACGAAGAAAGCCATGAAGAAATCTTTCATTTACGGCGTGGCCGTGGAGGGCGACAACTTCACCGACCGCGAAAAAGAGACCAAACGACTCAAGCAGGACTTTGAAAACGGACAGAACGTCGTGCTGATTTCGCCGCGAAGGATGGGCAAGACCTCGCTCGTCAGGCGGGTGCAGTCCGTCGTCGACAAGAAAAAAGTGTGCGTGGTTTACATCGACGCCTACGATTGCCGCAACGAATACGACTTCTACAACAAGTTTGCCGCCGCCTTGATGAAACAAACCGCCGGCAAAGCTGAAGCCGTTATGAAAAACATCAAGGAGTTTTTGGTACGTTTGTCACCAAAAGTAGGCTTCAGCCCCGACCCCAACTCGGAAGTCTCGTTGTCATTGGGTATTACGCCAAAGAACTACTCGCCCGAAGAGATTCTGCAACTTCCGGAACGGATGGCCGAAAAGATGGAAAGACACATCGTCGTATGCATCGACGAGTTCCAACAAATCGGTGAGTTCCATGATTCCTTGTCGGTCCAAAAGAAAATGCGCGGCATCTGGCAACTGCAAAGCAACGCTTCCTACTGCCTGTTTGGGAGCAAGAAACACCTGCTTTCCACCATTTTCCAAAACAAGCGAATGCCGTTCTACCAGTTTGGCGACATCGTGTTTCTCCAACCCATTTCCACGGAAGATTGGATTCCTTTTATTCGCCGCAAATTTGAGGAAAAAAGCATCCAAATCTCCGACGAAATCATCAGGCAGATTTGCTCGACCGTTCAGAACCAATCGTCGTATGTCCAGCAATTGGCCTCAAACGTGATGCTGAACGCCACCGACATCGTCACCGAACAAACGCTGAATGTGGCTATCGAGGACCTACTGAACCAAAACTCCTTGCTGTTTCTGCAACAGTTGGACGGCCTGACCGCCTATCAAATGAACTTCCTGAAAGCCGTCGCCCAAGGCGTACATTCCAATTTCGGCTCGAAAGAAGTGCTGGAAAACCATGATTTGGGGACCAAGTCCAACGTTTCCAGAATCAAATCTGTGCTAAAGGAAAAAGAACTGATTGAAGATTTGCCCACCGGCACCATGTTCGCTGACCCTGTTTTTCTTCTTTGGTTTACGAAAGAGTTTTGTAAATAACAGATTGAAAATCTGTCTATTAAACCCAGAATCCAACTTGGTACACAACTTTGTGGTCCACAAGTTGGTGTACCAATCCGAATCACATCGGATCCACGTCCACCTGCACCTGAACGGACTTGTAATCCGAGTTTTGCCGGAACAAATGAATCTGCTGCGAAATCAATTCCTTCACCTTTTGGGTGTTGTAGTCACGACGGAATTTTACCATCATCTGCTTGATATACAGATTTTTAATCCTCGAAACCACGGGATATTCTGGCCCAAGCAAATCTTGTTTGAAAATCGGTCTAAGCATCGAGGCCAATTCCGCTGCGGCGGGATTGAGTTTCTGGTAGTCCTTGTGTTTCAGGCGGATGAGGATGAGGCGATAGAACGGCGGATAGCCGAACTGCCGGCGAATGACCATCTGCTTCTCGTAAAGCCCACGGAAGTCGTTGCGCAACACATCTTGAAGCACAGGATGCGCCGGCTCGTAGGTCTGGATGATGACCTTGCCCTGCTTGCCTTTGCGTCCTGCCCTACCCGCCACCTGTGCCATCAGCTGGAAACTGCGCTCGTGGGCGCGGAAGTCGGGGAACGAGAGCATGTTGTCGGCATTGAGGATGCCCACCACCTTCACCGAGTCGAAGTCCAAGCCCTTGGTGACCATCTGCGTGCCCACGAGGATGTTGGTCTCATGGTCTTGGAAGGCCTCCAAGATGCTTTGGTAGTCGTTTTTCGAGCGTGTGGTGTCCAAATCCAAGCGCCCCACTTTGGCCTCGGGCATGACGAGGCTCAAATCTTCCTCGATCTTCTCAGTGCCGAAGCCATGCATGCGGATGTTGGGGCTGTGGCACACGGGGCATTCCGTCGGCACGGAGGCCGTGTAGCCACAGTAATGGCAGCGCATCACGTTGGCACTCTTGTGGTAGATAAGGCTCACGTCGCAATTGATGCACTGCGGAACGTAATGGCACTCGTCGCACTCCAAGCGCAACGAAAAACCACGGCGGTTTTGGAACAAGATGGTCTGGTTGTGCTCGTCCAAGGTCTCCTTCATCGCGTCAAGGAGGGTGCTACCGAAGTCGGCCTTCATGGTCTTGCGCCGTCGCTCCACGCGCATGTCGCTGAGGATGATTTCGGGCATCTGCACGCCTCCGAAACGCTCCGTAATTTGCACAAGATGATAGCGTCCGTTCAAGGCATTGTAATAGCTCTCATACGACGGTGTGGCCGAACCCAAAACGATGTTTGCCCCGTGCATCGCGGCCAACACGATGGCGGCATCACGGGCGTTGTAGCGCGGCGCAGGGTCGATTTGCTTGAAGCTGCTGTCGTGCTCCTCATCGACGATGATGAGTCCGATGTCGGAATAAGGCAAGAAGATGGCCGACCGCGAACCGATGATAATCTGGTGTTTAGCCGATTGCGTCTGCCCGAAGTCGCGCACCTGCTCCCAAACCTCTACCCTTTCGTTGTTGCCGTAGCGCGAATGATACACGCCCAAACGGTCACCGAAATATTCCTTCAAGCGGTTGATGATCTGTGCGGTAAGGGCAATCTCCGGCAAGAGATACAGCACTTGCTTTCCCCTGTCGATGGCTTCCTTGATGAGCTTGATGTAGATTTCGGTCTTGCCGCTTGAGGTCACGCCGTGGAGCATGACGGGCTTCCGTGCCTCGAAGCCTTGCTTGATTTCGTCGAATGCTTTCTGCTGTGCCTCAGTGAGTTGTATCGAATCCACATCGGTTTGCACCTTGAAGTCCTTCAAGCGGCTGACCTTGCGCTCATAGACCTCGAAGATGCCTTTCTCGGTCATGGTTTTCAGGACGGTGGACGTGGCGTTGGCCTTTTGCAGCAGGTTCTTCACCATGATTTCGGTGTCGGCATCGCCGCCGAGGGTGAAGAAGGCGAGTAGCACCTCCAATTGCTTGTAAGCGCGTTTGGTGAGGCTGTCCATCAGTCCTTGGAGCTTGGCCTCGTCGCGATAGTCGGGGGCAAGCCGCGCAAAACGCTCGTATTTGGCCTTGTATTTCTCGTTGAGCTCCTCCTCCATCACCAAAATACCTTTCTCCATCATGCTGTGTATCAGCGGCATCACCTTCTTGAACCCGATGATTTTGCTCACCTCGCTGATGGCGATTTTCGGCTTGATTTGCAGGGCCTCCACGATGAGGTATTCGAAGTCGTTCAAGGCGACGGAATCCAACACATAGTCGGGCGAAAGGGCCACCGTCGTCTCGCTGCTCAGCTTCAGCGCGGAGGGCAAGGCGGCTTGCATCACCTCGCCGAGATGACACATGTAATAGGTCTTCACCCAGTCCCAAAACTTGAGTTGCCGCTCGTTCACCAACGGTTGGTCGTCGAGCAGGTCCATCAGGTATTTCACCTCCACCGAAGGCACCTTTTCCGTCAGGCCGACAATCAGGCCCGACATGATCTTGGTCTTGCCGAACTGCACCACGGCCCGCTGACCCACGCGCACTTGGTCGTTCAGCGCAAACGGCACACGATAGGTGAACGTGCCCGGCACGGGAATGGGCAGCAACACCTCGGCAAAAAGCGTAATTCTATCGGTTGTTGGTGAAGTCATCTCTGGATTGCTTCGCTTCGCTCGCAATGACGCATAGCGTCAATGTGAGTTCACCGTGGAATAGCCAATCAGCTCGTCGTAGCCCTTGATGGCGTTGTAGTAATAGAAATAGAGCTTGTAGACGTTGTTGGTCTCCCAATGGTTGCCTGCGGTCATGTCGGTCCTCACCTCGCCGGTCTGACGGTCAACGGTGGCGAACATGAAGTTGTAGTAGCCTTGCTTGAGCATCATCGAGCAGGTGTAGCCGTGCAGACGGTAGTCGTAAGTCATCTTGTTGCTTTCGTCGAAACGCCAGTCGTTGAGCGCACCCATGATGTAAAGGTCCTCGTGCGTCAGCGGCGACTCGCTCTTGTAGAAAAAGTTGACGCGGCAATAGTCGGCCTCGGTCGAATTGTCCAAGTTGTCGTTTTCCACATAGATGTATTTCTCGCCGTGGATGTCCTCGTAGCTCGCGTAGGCCTTCCGTGCCCGCGACTCACAGGTGGCGATGTCGATTTCAAAGCTCTCGTCGGTCTGACGGATGTGCGCCAAGTTCTCCGACTGGAAATAGAAGTTACTGGTATTGAAGCGTCTGTATTGGTTGGTGGCCTCGAAAACCGTTTGCGGATGGTGTTCAAAGGAGATATAGTCGGGATAGACGTAGGTCGGCTTCAAGCCCTCGACGGCATTGTCCCAGCGACCGTTCTGGCGTATGGTCAAATAGCTGAACTGCTGCGTGTTGCCGGTCAGATAATTGTTCATATTGACTTTCACGTTGAGCTGTTGGTGGGTGTCGGTCAGGGTCAAGTCGTCGGGATAGCGCGGCACGGTAGCCCCCACATGGGCTTTCTCGTCGATGACCATGAAACGGCGCGTGAAATAGAGGTCGTTCAAGTCGTCGCCAAACACGATGAGGAGGTAGTTGCCCGAAACGAGCGGCATCATGTCTTCGTTTGGGAACTTGAGCTGATAGTTGACATAAGGAATCAAAGTGTTGCGCGAGAAGGCGTAGTCGTCCAAGCGGTCCGACTCGAAGCCCGATGCGTATTGTATGCGTTGGATTTCGGTGGGTTGCCAGTCGTGGCTGCAATGGATGAAGGTGTAGTTGAGCACCTCGCCTTCGCCGTCGATGATGTCGAACGAAAGCGTGAGGCGTTCCACCAAGTCGTCAAGCGGGACGACGGGGTCGTTCAGTTGGTTGTCGTCGGCATAGAGCAAAACGGTCTGAACCTCAGGACGATAGTTGAGGTTGCCGCAGGGCAGGTCGAAGCCTTGGCCCACAAGGTTCAGCGACGCGCAAAATGCCAATACTAAAAGCAATCGTCTTTTCATGGGATAGTATTTTCGGCAAAATTACTGAAATAAACGGAAAGCAGCATACATTATCATGCAGAAACCGCAGAATCTGGAGAAAACTTTCCCATAATTCTGCGGATTCTGCGTGCAAAAAGCCACGAGTCAAAACTGCTCCACAATCTTCTTCTGCACCTCGCGAAACTCCTCGTCGCTCATCTTGACGTGGGGTTTCTTGAAGTCCATGTCGCCCTCTTGGGTGATGGGGATGAGGTGGATGTGGGCGTGAGGCACTTCGAGGCCGATGACGGCCACGCCGATGCGTTTGCATGGCACGGCCTTCTCGATGGCCTTGGCCACTTTCTTGGCGAAGACCATCATGGCACCGATTTCGTCGTCGTCGAGGTTGAAGATGTAGTCGTCCTCGCGCTTGGGAATCACCAATGTGTGACCCACGGCCACGGGGTTGATGTCCATGAAGGCGAAGAAACGCTCGTCCTCGGCAATCTTGTAGCAAGGGATTTCCCCTTTCACGATTCTTGTGAATATGGTAGCCATGACAATGGGGTTTAGCGTGAGATTTCTACGATTTCAAAATGCACCTTGCCGGCGGGGACTTGGATTTCGGCCACGTCGCCCACTTGCTTGCCCAACAGGCCTTGTCCGATGGGCGAGTTGATGGAGAGCTTGCCTTCCTTGAAGTTGGCTTCCTTTTCGGGCACGATGGCGTAAGTCATCAGCATCCCCGACTTCACGTTCTTGATCTTGACTGTCGAGTAGAGCAGCACCTTCGAGTTGTCCATCTTCGACTCGTCGAGGATGCGGGCGTTGAAGATGAGGTCTTGCAACTCGGCAATCTTGGCTTCAAGCAAGCCTTGGGCTTCCTTGGCGGCGTCGTATTCGGCGTTTTCGGAGAGGTCGCCTTTGTCGCGGGCCTCTTGGATGGCCTGCACGATGCGCGGACGCTCGCGGAGAATCAGGTCGTCCAACTCTTCCTTCAGTTTCTGCAACCCTTCTTGGGTAAAGTATTTGATTTCTGACATGACGTTAGTTTTTGTTCAAAAAAAAAGTCAAAAAAGGAGACCCTTACCGAGATAAGGGTCTTCTTTTGGTTTGCGACTGCAAAGATACGAATTATTTCTTTTCCTGCGTCAGAATTAGAAAATAATTCTTGCACCCACGCTGTGGGTTCCACCGAAGGTGTAGGTGTCCCTGTAGGAATAATCCACAGCGAACTTCAAGCCGTCTTCCTTCTTCGACAGGGGGGCTTTCACCGAAACACCGGCGCTGAGGCCACGGTTGATGTTCATGCAATCGTCGATGTTGAGGATGTCCTCATTCGACCAATGCGCGAACTGTCCCTTCTCGAAGGTATAGCCGGCACGCACCATCAGGATCTCTTTCCAGCCATACTCCAAGCCAACGATGAACTGGTCGTTGGTGAAGGAGTTGGAGTTGAAGTTACCGGCAACGGTAATCCTGTTGGTTTCGGCAAACAGGAAGTCGTAGGCGGCTGCGATGCTCAACTGGGTGGGCAACTCGAAGTCGTCGACGCGCTGCACCATGGTGAACTGCTGGTTGCTGGACTGGTCCATGAACACGCGCAACGAGATACCGTCGCCCGAGAACTTCATGGTGGGTCCGATGTTCTTCAGCGTGACGCCGAAGTGGATGTTGTCATAAGGACCGGTGACATACTGGATGCCAGCGTCGAGAGCGACGCCAACACCGCCCATGTCCTTGATGGACTCGCTGATGATCTTCAAGTTGGCGCCGCCGCTGATGCTGTTGGAGAACGCTCTGGCAAACGACAAGTTGATGTTCATCAAAGTGGGTTTGAAAGTACCGAGGGTGTTCGGGTCGGGGTTCTGGGTCGTGGTAATCGGGATCTCGCCGATGCTGAACGACATGAACGACAGGCCCAACACATTCGACTCGCCCACGCGAGCCAGCAGGCCGAAGGCCGAGATACGGGTGTCGTTGCCGATA
>CALFIT010000223.1 GCA_937877465.1 uncultured Bacteroidales bacterium
GTCTCAAAAACCGATGAGGTAACACTCGTGCCGGTTCGATCCCGGCCTTCGGTACCCTTCACGACAGCCTTCAGCATTGCTGGAGGTTGTTTTTTTGTGCCCTCGGGGCCGGCCCAACGACAAAGAAAAAGCCATACCACGAGGGTATGGCAATTCCATACTTACAAATGAATCAAGTTAAGTCCCACAAAATGAGGGATGTTATCTATTCGTCTTCCTTGCGGCGTTTGCCGACGAGGTAGGCACCTGCCAAGCCAGCCAGCACCAACAGGCCCTCGCCCAACGGAGTTTGTTTCCATTGGTCATCATCGATATTCTGCTGCGGGACCATGACACCAAATTCGTCTACCGTTGCTTGGGCGCGGTTGCCGTTCCATTCGTCCTCGTCGAGGATAACGATTTGACCCATGGCGGGGGCTATGGCCAACAGCGCGAAGGCTGCGATTGCAAAAATCTTCTTTTTCATTGTCGTATCTTGTTAATTTGGTTTGTTCTCTACTTTGTTTCTTCTGGGTTTTGCCCTGCGGGGAATGGGGCTTCGACGTCCCATTCCCCGCCAAGGGGCGTTCCGTTTATCTGACTACGATCTTTTGGGTGGTAGCCTGTTGGCCGTTGGCGATGCGCATCACGTAGACGCCTGCGGCCACGCCGTTGAGGTTGACGCGGTTGCTCTCGCCGCTCAAGCGCGTGCTGTAGACCGTGCGGCCCGTCACGTCGATGACTTCGAGCATGCCTTGGCCTTCGACGACCCATTCCGAACCGTCGAACCAGGCGAAGCCGCCTTCTGCGTCGTTATACTCCTCAAGGTCGGTCACCGTGTAGGTGATGTAGAAGCGCGACGCGTAGTCGTCGGCCTTGGCCTCGAAGGTGTAGTGGTCGTTGGCGAGCATGTCGTAGTTGGTGCCCGTCAGGTTGTCGACCAGGCGCAGGCTTGTGAAGTCGCCGTTGTACATGCTCCAGCGGAGCGTGTAGGTGCCGTCTTCGGTGGTCTCGAAGCGCACCGGCACCTTGTCGGTGCCTTCCGGCGTAAACATCAGGCCGTAGCTCTGGTGGTCGTAGCGGGCGGCAATCCTGAAGTTGGCGTTGCGCAGGTTGTTGATCTTGCGGACACCACCGATTTCAGGACGGTTCAGCTCGATGATGGCCAAGTCGCGGCTGCCAGCCTCGTCTTCAACGAAGAGGTTCACCACAGGATACCTGGGCTGTTCCTCATCGCGGAAGTAAGACGTCTCGTTCGCCGAGGTTGTAGCCATGTCGTACTTGAACGTGAGTGTCTTGGCGGTTTGGGTCACCACGAAGAAACCTTGGTGCGGGTGGATGTACTGCGACGGAACGGCGGGGTTGACCGAAGCACCGGTCATATAAGGTCCGTAGGCACCATCGTCAGCATTGTAGATGTAGAAGCCGTCAGAGCTTCCGTATCCACCGCCAAAACCGTTTTCTTGAGAAACCTTGGCCAAATCGAGGTAGGCTTGGTAGGGGTTACCCACCAGGTTGCTGCCCCAGTCCTTCGTAGGCGTGCCTTGTTCGGTACCGCTGCAGGTGATGGCAATAGTCACATCGCCATTGTTGAGCTTACCCGTGTTGCTCAGGTAGCTGTCTTGGCTGATGGCCATCATGTAGCCCTTGCCAGGCGTGAAGGTCTCCTCATTGTCATACGCTATCGGGTTATGAGGCTCGTCGTAGTGCCAGTGGCTATTGCTGCCACGCTTGAAGTTGATCCAGTGGTACTGAGGCTCATAGTAGGTGTAGAGGTCCCAAGTGACCTCGCTCTGATCCAGCAAACCGTTAGGCATGTAGTTGCCGGTCATACCCGTGATGTTGGCGCCGGTGCCATAACCGGCCTGACTGCCGTAGGTCATACCCATCGGGGCGTTGGCCAGCGGGGTCGACATCAGGTGCCAGTCGTAATTCAGATTGTTGCCGAAGTAGTCTTTGGCCGACTTGCTCGAGTTGTCGAAGGTGATGCCCACGGTGGCAGTGATGGAAGCCATGTCGCGGGTTTCCTTTTGCAGCAGCACGGCGTCTTCGTTGATGAAGAGGTTGTTGCTGCCGTTGCTTCCCGTCACGTCGGTGGCGTTGCCATAGAGGAAGATGTTGGCGTTCTTGTCGGCAAAGGTCTTAAACAGGTTGTCGAGGCCGTTGGCGTCGACGTTGGAGCCGTAGTGCAAGAACTTGCCGTCTTCAGTGGCCAAGCTGTTGTCGTTCGGGAAGCCGAGCACCGGCAGGTCGCCGTTGATGTCGCCCGTGGTGGGACGTAACCAAGGTGTGTAGCCTTCGTGTCCTGCCACCCATTGGTTCATGACGCTCAGCAAACCGTTCCAAACCACGGCGTGGTTGTTGAGATACTCATGTTTCTCATGGTTGGCGTAGGTGTTGCCTGTTGCCTCCACCAAGTTGTCGTTGTACATGTAGCCGATTTCCTTGCGGTCGGCCACGGCGTCGTAGGTGCCGTGGTTCTCAAGGGTAGAACCTTCGTTGGAGGTCTTGACATAGGTAAGGGTTGCGCCTTCCTCTGCCTTGGCGGTGTAGCAGTAGCTGATGGTTCCTTCATTGTCATAAACGAAGGCGGGTGCTTCGAAGTCGCTGGGGAGCACTACATAGCAGTTCTCGATGGTGCCACCGTTTTGGCCCACGAGGCCGCCCATTTGCGTGGCGCCGCTCATGGTGACGTTGGCGTAGCTGTTGTAGAGGTTGCCGCCGTTGGTGCCGACCAAGCCGCCCATGACGGTGTTGGTGGCGCCCGTCATGTCGTTGACGGCGAAGGACGAGTGGATGGTGCCGCCATTTGTCACCGTACCCACCAAGCCACCCATATTCTCGGTGTTGCTGCCGCCGACAAGCGTGCCAGCCGCTTCCACGTTGCTCAGCGTGCCGCCCGTCATCGAGCCGATGACCGTACCGAGGTTCTTCATCGAGCCACCGGCAAAGTTGGCTTGCGCCACAAGGTTGCTGATGTTGGCATCCTCGCCCGTAGCGCCGAACATACCCATGTTCTCTTGGTTCATTGGGCTGCGCAGACCTGTCACCACGTGACCGTTACCGTTGAAGGTACCGTTGAAGGTTTTGCCGTTCGACCCGATGGGCACCCAGATGTTGGCATTCATGTCGATGTCGCCCGTCAGCTTGAAGCTTGCGTTTTGGTTGGCTTCTTGGCCGTTGTAGCCCGAGGCCACTGAGATGGCCCAAGCCAGCTCTTGAGGCGTGTCGATCTCGTCGGCATTGTAGCCCTCAGGCTCCTCGGTCACTTCGGTGACCCATGTACCCACAAAGTAGAGGTAGTTGAGCGGGTTGCTGAAATGCGTGGTGTTGAGGCTCACTAAATCATACTTGTGCTGGTCGTCGCTAATGATGCCGTCGCCGATGAGGTTGCCGAGATAGGCTTGTCCGCCGTCGGAGAAGGCCACAGGAGCATACCAGTAGTTGCCCCAGTCGGGGTTCTTGGTGATACCCACCTCCGAGGTCGAAAGCAGCATGGTGTAGGGGTCGCCGGTGTCGACGGTGCCCACGTTGACATGGCTGTCGTAGGTGGAGAGGTAGACGTTGTTGTCGGTGCCTGTGGCATCCTTGCTCGAACTCGAGGCTATCTGTTGGTTACCCGTGATGTGGACCTCGTCGGAGAGTTGCACCACCGAGGTGGAGTTGACGTAGATGCCGCCGCCGTTGTTGTCGGTAGAGACATAGTTGTTTATGACGGACGAACCGTCATAGAGGTTGAGCACACCTCCGTTGGCGATGTAAACGCCACCGCCATCGGTCGTGCTGTTGTAGTTGTTTTCCATACGGCTCTTGCCGTAAACCGTCAGGCTACCGCCTTCGGCAATCTGAACCAACGGGGCCTCGGAAGGCGTATAGTTATGGTTATGACCCTCATGGTCGCCAACGGCCGTGCCCTCATCCTTCTGCGACTCGGCATAGAAACCGTCGAGGACGATACCGGTCATTTCCATGTTCGACTCCACAACGACCAACGGACCATTGTAGCAGGGGTTGTTCTCGATGTCGTAATCCACATAGTGCGATTCGGCTCCCGTTTCGTTCGGCACGCATACGTGTCTGCCAGGATAACGATAGAGCGTCACTTGGTCGTAGGCCTTGCCGTTCCACGACAACGTGTTGCTGCCGGTGGCCGTCACCTGGTTCACGACAAAGATATTGTCGCCAGCCCTATATCCGGTACGGTTGAAGATACCCGACAAGGTCTTCTTAGCTGCGTTGGGATATTCGCCGGTGTAGAGGTTGTTGCCGTTCACGCCGTCGATGTAGTAGTTGGAGCCTTCGCCAAGGAACCACACTTCTATCTTGATGGTAAGCTCTTTCTCGTAAGGTTCAAGACCTGCACCTTCATAGTTGGTGAAGTTCATGACAAAGGTCAGTGTACCTACCTTGTTGTTACCAGTAGCATGTTGACGCCCGTCATACAGCAGGGTGAAGTCGAAGCCGATGGGGTCGCGGGCCGTGGTCGAGCCAAAGACATAATCAGGATTGTTCCAGTTATACATATCTTGCGGCGTCACTTCATAGCTATCCCAACCCGTAGTGTTGTCGTAGTTGAGGCCAGCCACCAAGGTCATGCCAAACTTGTTGTTGCAAGTGCTAGGATCACTGTTCACATAGTTAGTTCCTTCAACGAACAAATCGCTGGTATAGTTAGGCTCAGGCTCGAAGGTGACGCTCTTGCAGGTCCACTCCGAAATCTCACCCGTCTCGTTGACGTGCATCACATACTGCGGAAGCACGACCTTGGCGGTATAGGATTCGGAGTAGGTGCCAGTGCCTCTCGCAACGGCGTAGGCTTGGGTGACGAAGTCTTGTTCGATGTTGGTGAGGGTGGTCACCGTGAGGGCCACGTCAACCGTTGCCAAAACGGTCACACCATCGCAACCTACCTGCTCGAAGGTGAGGTGGATAGGATCCCACACCACGTTGTTGGTCAGGTTGTTGTTGTAGGTCAGGCGGAAGGTCACCTCAGGCATCAGTTCGTTGTGGGTATTGGCCCATCGCATCGTGGCGATCTTCGGGTCGGAGGCTTCGCAGATGAGCATGTTGTCGTTGTCGCCGCCTTCCAGACCACCGCCAGGGATGGCCACCAGACCGAAGTTGACATTGGGGTTATCCTTGATGTATTTCAAGCCGTTTTCTTTCAATGTGGCATTGGTGGAGTCAACTTCAGTCACAAAATTTGCATTGGCCCCAGTGCCATCAATGTACATCCATTCGGATGAACCAGTAGTGCCGTAGCAAGCGGCGTTGACGGTCATCACGTCGCTACCGTAGCTGATGGTGGTGTTGCCATCGCTGCTTTGGAGGCGGTAGTAGGCCGTGCCCTCATCGCAGTTCTCGAAGGCGGGCAGGTTGATGGTGACGTCGACGGTGCTGTAGTTGGTCGTGCCGTCGCTCTGGGCCACAAACACGCCTTCGCGGTAGCTCAAGGTGCCACCTGCACGCCAGATGCGGAAGTAATCCTCGCCGTTTTTGCTCGACAGCGTGTGGTTCTCGTAAGGCATCTGTACGCTGCCCGCACCTACGGTGCCACCTTCACTGTTATAGGTGTTGAGCGTTGCGTCGTAGCTCACCCAGCCGCCGTCGTTCGGGTTGTCATAGTTAGAGGGGATGGTGTTGCCGGAGTCGGTGCTCTGCTTGGGACGGGCGTAGGCGCAGGTATTGTTGGCGTCGTCGCTCATCATATAGGCAAAGCCTTCCAGCTCGCCGTATTCAGCCGCGTTGGTAGTCGGGTTCACATATTTGATTTGGATGTAGGCACCGTTGTTGACGCGCACCTTGTTGGGTGTTTCCTGGAGGCTCGAGGATTCGTAAGTCACTGGCGTGTAGGTAGGTGCGTCATCGTAGATGCCGGTCACCTTGTAGGAGCCGAATTTCTTGATTTGGTCGGCGGGGTAGTTCATGAAGATGGAGCTGCCGTTGCTGATGCGCACGTTTTGGAACTCGTGGATGGAGTATTTCTCGGTGGTGACCAACGAGTTGACCTTGCCTTCGCCGACGAACACGATGTGCGAATTGACGATGTCTAAGTTGTCGGCGCGTTGGATGCTATAGAGCGCACGTGTGGCCGAGCTGTAGGGCAGGGCGGCCGTGGGTTGGCTGGCCTCGATGACGCTGCCGTAGTTGTTGACGATGATGTGGCGGCCTTGCTTACCGGCGTCGCACGAGGTGCCGCTGCCGTAGATGGAGCCGCCTATGTTCATGTAGTTGGTGCTGGTGGTGTTGTTGGTTTCGGTGTCGTAGCCCACGCCGTCGATGTAGACGTTGGAGCGGCCCGTGATGGTCGGGTCGCCGAACTTGGTGCCGTCGTAGTTACCGAAGTCGCCGCCGGCCCACACCGAGCCACCGATACGCAGTGCCTGGTGGGCGTTGAAGTAGTTCAAGTTTTCTGTAGTGTTGTCATACACATGGTTGGGGGCGTTGAGGATGGCTTGTGCGCCCACGAAGGCGTAGGTGGAGCCAAACACGTTGCCGAAGTAGCCCGAGGCGAACACTTGGTAGTGGACGAAGCCGCCGGCGAAGTTGACCACCGAGGCCGTGCCTGTTTCGGTGCTTGAGGCAAAGGAATCCGGGCTGAAGGTAAGGGCGTCGTCGGCGTTGCGTGAGCCGCCATAGACGTTCTTGTTGACCGTGCCGGCGAGCATGTTGACCACGCGCAAGCCGGCCACATACACCTTGCCTTGTGTGCCGAAGGCGCCGCCGAAGACCGAGCCTTCCACGGTGCCGCCGTTCATGGTGACGAGGGTGCCGCCGTTGGTGTAGCCCATCGAGCCGCCGCCGAAGACGTTGCCGCTGATGGTGCCGCCGGTGATGTCGACCGTGCTCACCAGTGAGGGGTCGGCCATGAGGCCTTCCTCGCCCTTAGCGCTGGGGTTGGAGGGTTGCTTGACGTTGCCGTTCTCGCCGCCGCCATACACGCTCTCGGCGATGGTGCCGCCGCTGATGGCGACTGCGGTGGTGCCACCGATGTTGGCCGTGGAGCTGCTGCTACCCATACCGGCGCCAAACACGTCGTTCATCGTGCCGCCGCTGACGCTGACGGTGGTGTTGCCCTCGACGGTACCCAAGGCACCGCCGCCGTACACATTATTATTAATGGTGCCGCCGCTGACGGTGACCGTGGTGTTGCCTGAAATGACTGTGCTGTTACCGAGGCCGCCGCCGAAGACATTGGTGGTCTCGCCGCCGCTCATGCTGACGGATGAGGTCTCCACCGTACCGCTATTGTTGGAGCCGCCATAGACGCTGCCTACAACCTTGCCGCCATTCACATAGATGTTGGCGGTGGGGATGTTAGTGCTATTACGGTTAGCTCCGCCATGTACACTTCCCTTCACTATTCCGCCCAAAACATAGATGTTGGTGCTATTGGTGGTATAGCAATATTCGCCGCCACCATACACGTTGTTAAGGATGTCGGCATTGTCGGCCACGACGATATAGGCATTGATGACGGAGCCTGGATTACTTGAATCTCCATGGCCCGAATTGCCACGTCCTGAACCGAAGACATTACCGCCTTCGGTGCCATTGTTTTGGCTAGGACTGGTACCTCCTATGATTGCATTTCCTCCAATATAGCAACTAAAATCTCCAAATGTTGCACCTGCGCCACTGGATGTACCATTACATCCACCAGCAATCCATCCTTTTATAGTACCACCTGTAAAAACCATCTTTCTGCAACCATATGATGGATTTGCAGCGGCAGCACCATAAATGGAGCCTTCGAAGCTGCCGCCCTTCACACGCAAGTTAAAGACCAAATCAGTCTGGTCAGCTTGATCAGAACCTGCACCATAGCCGCCATTAAGACCTCCGAAATGACCACCTTCGATGGTAACATAGCGATTGCCATTATATGTGCCACCACCTGATTTGCCACAATAGAATGTGTAACTGTGATCGTTAGTATTGTTTGAGGCCCAATAATTTGTACAATATTTTCCGCTCTTGACAACGCAATCAAGTGTACGACGGTTTTTGTTACTGGAGCCCAATGTACCACCACCAAAGTAGACAGGTTCAGTCGTAGTTCCAATTGTAAGTCTGTCTTCATTTTGGTTGTCGGCGCGGTCATAGTCACAGCCTAAGATGATGTTAGCATGAACTGTACCACTACTAGTTCCGCTACCCACAAATAACAATTGTTCATATTGACCACTCTCAATACGAATAGTGTAATCCAAATTTGTACTGACACTGCCAGATGAGCCTTGCACGGTTCCAGCCACCGTATTGCTCGCGCTGATGCCCCTACCGAAGCAGAGATAGTAGTTGTTGGCGGTAATGGTGTTGCTGCCACTCAATGCGATGTATTCAAACTTGGTATCGGCTTCACAAGTGAATTCGCTCAGTGTAACATTATTTGTGGTCACACTTGTGCCGTCGGGCATGTAGCTACTGTAGGTCACTGGCACGCTCAAGGGGCTGCTCGGGGAGGCGCCCACCACGAAGTTGCGCTCATACGACACATCGGCATTCAAGCCTGTGGCGGTGTTGGTGGTCACCACATAGGCTTTAGCCCACAACGCCTCAAACTCCACCTCGTTGCCTTCGGCGTTGGCGGTGACGAACTGGATTTGCGTCTCGGCGGGAATGATGGCGCCCACGCCGTAGGTGTTGCTGCCATCGGTGATGCTCAAGCCGCTGCTGAGGCTCTTCACGCGCCAGGCGTAGAAGCCACGGTAATCGCCGCCTGTAACTTCTCCGCCAGTTGTTGTCTCTTCGAAAAGATAGACAGAGTTTGTAGTTGTAGACAAACTGAAAGTGTTGTTGTAGTAACGAATATAATAAGAATCATTACTGCCACCGCCACCTCCGCTTCTTCTATAGTACAAATAATTGCTTGTTCCATTCCATGTCCAACCAGTTGAGCTTGTAGAAATTGAAAGCGTGCTATTTCCACCACCTCCGCTGGAGCGATACAAATAATAATCACCATTAGCAAAAGTGTAAGTGCTACTACCTGTTGCTGTCCATATTGAAGTGGCATCCACATCGGAAGCGCTAATGTAAGCGGTAGTACCCGAACCATTAATGGCAATGGCATCGGTGGCAATAGTAGTGCCACTGTGTCCCAATGCATAAGCACTTCCTGAAGCAGCACTGACGATGAGGTATCTCTTTCCAGAAGTAATGGAAGTGACAAGATTGTATGTCGTCACGGCAGGAGTGACTGAGCCTTGTGAGGCTGCCGGTCTCTTCGAGAACGGGTTGGGGATCATGGTATATGAGTATTCATTTCCCTCACCTTCGGGGTCGTCGTTTTCGAGGGTCTTCAGGTAGATGAACTGGTTGCCGGCTTCGTTGGGGCCAACGGCCACTTGGTCGGAAGTCACGTCGCCGTTAAAGTCGCTGTTGTCTGGCATGTTGTCCGTGCTCGTTGTGGTCATGGTGTTGTCGCCATAGCCGAAATACGTGATCTTCACATCCGCAGGATTCAGGCTATGGATGGGCTGGTCGCCGTCGCTGTAGTAGCTCCACGTGTGGTCTTCGCGGTCGTTGAGGAGGACGACATTGCCAAACACGCCGCCACTCGAGGGGTTTTCGCCATCGTTGGGGATATAGACGAAGGAAGTCACGGGCGAGTCGTGATAACCCGTTTCGTCCACATGGGCCATGGCCTTAATGGTGGTGCCCACAGGCACGTCGATCAGGCTGATGGGGCTGGTGCCATAAGTCGTCGTCGAAGTAGTAGGCTCGCTACCGTCCAACGTATAATAGATGGTGGCGTCAGTGAGCGAGCAGGTGATGGTGCCCGAGCCAAGGCCGTTGTTGGTGGAGGTTTCGCCGGCCACTTCAATCGTAGGTGCAGGCACGTAAATCTCGTTAACATCCACAGAGGCTTCTTCTGAGAACAGCTCGGTGCAGGTGGTGCCGCGCGTCACCACACGCAGCGTGCCCGTGTGGTCCATCGTCACGGTGTTGATCTTGTTCACGTAGGTGCCGTCGGATAGTTTTTCCGAGCAAACGAGCTGCTGGTTGGCAGGGGCAAATTGCGGGTCGTCGCCGTTGGTGGTGTATTGGATATAATAGGTGTCGCGGAGCCCGCTGTTCCAATGGGCGTCAATCTCAAAGTCGTTGGTGCCTTCCACATGGGTGATGGTGGGCGTCGCAGGCGGGGTAATCAGCGTGCTGAAGGTGTAGGTGGAGACCGTCGACGAAGTGGTGCCGTTTTCCACCAAGATAGCCTTCACCGTGGTGGAGACTTCGGTAATCTCGATGGGGGCGGTGTACTCCGTGCCGTTTATAATGCTGCCAGTAGTGGCATTGATGGACGGAACGGTTCCGTCGGTGGTATAAACCATCATGGTGTTGGCCGCGCCGTTGGCCGACATGCTGCCAGGGAGCAGGACGACTTTGTTGTCGCAGGCTTCCATCAAGGCAGCGGGGGCCTGGGGGGTGTAGTTGTACAGCACCACACTGGCATCCCAACCGAGGTCACGGTAACTGCCATTCGACTCGAAGCGGAGGGTCATGTTGCCGTGTGAGATGACGGTGTAGCCAGAGGCATAGCCGGTGAAATAGTCGTTATTGGTGAGGTCGACAATCAGGTTGTCGGGGTCTTCGCTATCGCCTTCGTAGATTTTCAGATGGTCGTCGTTGATCAGCAGATAGTTAAACGTAACCTTAATGCCTTTGGTGTCGAAACCTGCAGGCTTGATGAGGTGAAGCAGGTACGACTCGTTGTGTTGGTACATACTCACCCAGTTGACAAGGTTGTTGGGGTCGTCCTCCGGATCCACGATGTTAGGGCCACCCGAGTCGTAAAAGTTGTATGTAACTTCATCAGTGATGATTTCGTTACCAGTCTTCATGCGAATGTCGTTCGCTCTCGTTTGTGCCTTTGCAGGCACGGCAATGAGAAAGGCTAAGGCCGCTCCCAAAGTCATGATTGTTTTTTGTAATCTTGTCTTCATTTTGTAATTATGGTTGTTAATACTCTATTTGTTACCGTTTTAGGTCTGCTGCGGGCCTCGCGGCCGGCAACGCATATTAATAAGGTGTACGCACGGCATAATCGCCTCCTTTTGGGGGGTACACGAAATCGGCTGCAAAATTACTCTATATCCTTAGTTAATAAGGCGTTGAGCTGTTACAGACCTGTTACGGAAATGTATCAAATATGTTACGGATTAGGCTCGTTGAGGAGCGAGTTGGAATAGAGCCTGAAGAAATCGCGGCCCAGCAAGACGGAGATGCGCAGCAGCTGCTGCGTGTCGATGCTGTAGCAGTCGAAGATGCGGTAGCAGGCCACACGGCTCGTGCCGAGCTGACGGCTCAGCCAGGCCACGCTCCTCCCCTGCCTGAGCAGCTCTTCGCGGATTTCCTTCCCTATGTTGATGTTGACGTTGTCGGCCATGCTCTGACGGCGTGTGTGTTTGAGTGTGCAAAGATAGGAAAAAATCGGGAACCGGAGGCCAAAAGCGGCGGATTATTCGACGGTGACCGACTTGGCCAAGTTGCGCGGTTGGTCGACGTTGCAGCCCCGCATCACGGCGATGTGGTAGGCCAAGATCTGCAACGGCACGGTGGCCAACAGCGGCGAATAGAGGCACTCCGTCTCGGGGATCTCGATGACGTGGTCGGCCATCTTGCGGGCCAACACGTCGTTTTCGCTCACCACGGCGATGATCTTGCCGTTGCGGGCCTTCACCTCCTGTATGTTGCTGAGCACCTTCTCGTAGGTGCTGTGGTTGGTGGCGACGAACACCACGGGCATGTCCTTGTCGATCAAGGCGATGGGGCCGTGTTTCATCTCGGCGGCGGGATAGCCTTCGGCGTGGATATACGAGATCTCCTTCAGTTTCAGGGCGCCTTCGAGGGCGACGGGATAGTTTTGCAGACGGCCGAGATAGAGCATGTTGTGCACGTCCTTGTATTTCTCGGCGATGTCCTTGACGTGGCCGCTGTGGTCGAGCGTCCACTGTATCTTTTCGGGGATGCGGTCGAGTTCGTCGATGAAGCGTTGGCGCTCGTCGTCCTTCATCGCGCCTTTCAGCTCGGCGAGGCGCAGGGCGAGCATGGCCATCACGGTCACCTGCGAGGTGAACGCCTTGGTGGAGGCCACGCCTATCTCGGGGCCGGCGTGGGTGTAGATGCCCGCGTCGGTGGCCCTTGAGATGGACGAGCCGATGACGTTGCAGATGCCCAGCACCACCGCGCCTTTCTCCTTGGCCAACTGGATGGCCGCCAAGGTGTCGGCGGTCTCGCCCGACTGCGACACGGCGATCACCACGTCGTGCGGCGTGATGACGGGGTCGCGGTAGCGGAACTCGGAGGCATACTCCACCTTGACGCGGATCTTCGCCAATTTCTCGATGAGGTAACTACCGACGAGGCTGGCGTGCCACGAGGTGCCGCAGGCCACGAAGACGATGTTGTCGGCATAGAGCAGGTGTCGTTCGTATTGCAGGATGCCGCCGAGTCGCACGGTGTTGGCTTCGGGGTGGAGGCGACCGCGCATGGTGTCGCGCACGATGGTGGGCTGTTCATAGATCTCCTTCATCATGAAGTGGTCGAAGCCTGCCTTCTCGATGCTGTCCAAGTTCATCTTCAGTTCTTGGACGTAGGGCACGGCTTCGGCGTCGTGGATGGTCATGAGGTGGAGTTCTTCGCCGAGCTTGATGCGGGCCACCTGTTCGTCGTCGAGGTAGACCACCTTTTGTGTGCGGCCCACGATGGGTGTGGCGTCGGAGGCGATGAAATACTCGTCGTCGCCGATGCCGATGACCATGGGGCTGCCTTTGCGGGCGGCGATGAGCTGGTCGGGGTGGCCTTTCTCGACGATGGCGATGGCGTAGGCGCCCACCACTTGGTTCAGGGCGATGCGGACGGCCTCGAAGAGGTCGACATGCTCGCGCAGCTGGACGTCCTCGATGAGGTTGGTGAGCACTTCGGTGTCGGTCGACGAGAGGAAACGGTAGCCGCGTTTCTCCAATTCCTTGCGCAGGCTGAGGTAGTTCTCGATGATGCCGTTGTGGATGAGGGCCAAGTTGCCCGACTGCGAGCGGTGCGGGTGGGCGTTGACGGTGTTAGGCTCGCCGTGGGTGGCCCAGCGGGTGTGGGCGATGCCGATGCAGCCGCCTACGTCTTTTGAAGCGGCGAAGGCCTCCAAGTCGGAGACCTTGCCTTTGGTTTTGTAGACATTCAGTTCGTCGGCTTGGTTGAGCAGTGCCACGCCGGCGCTGTCGTAGCCGCGATATTCGAGACGTTTCAGTCCTTCAATGAGGATGGGATAGGCCTCTTGACGGCCTACGTATGCCACTATTCCGCACATTTACACCTATATTAATTAATGGTTGTTTTATTGGAAGAGGTCGCCCACGTTGGGGGCTTCTTGTGCCGCTTCGGAGGCCTCGAAATAAGGCTTCTTGTCGAACCCGAACAGGCCGGCGATGAGGTTGGCCGGGAAGCGGCGCACGGCGGTGTTGTAGTCGCGGGCCGTTTCGTTGAACTGCTTGCGGGCGGTGGCGATGGCGTTCTCGCAACTCTCGAGCTGCGACTGGAGGTCGAGGTAGTTCTGGTTGGCCTTCAGGTCGGGATATTGCTCCACGGTGACCAAGAGGCGCGAGAGTGCGTTCGACATCTGGTCTTGGGCGGCTTGGAAGGCTTTGATGTTCTCTTCGGTGAGGTTGTTGGCGTCCAAGGTGGTGGCAGTGGCCTTGGCGCGTGCCTCGACGACGGCTTCCAAGGTCTTGGCCTCATATTCGGCGTAGTTCTTCACGGTGGCCACGAGGTTGGGGATGAGGTCGGCGCGTTGTTGGTAGGCCGTTTGCACGTTGCCGACAGCCGTTTCAACGCCTTCTTGCTTGGAAACCAGTCCGTTGTAGGCGCCCACGCCCCAAATGGCGACGAGGGCGACAAGGGCGATGAGGATGATGACTCCTTTTTTCATGATGTTTTGATTTTGATGTTACAATAATGTGATTCTTGGCGATGTTTTATGAAAGTGCAAAGGTAAACATTTTTTTCGTATTTTTGCAAATTACACACACTTACAAAACCCATTTTGTCAAATGACTGATAATCAACACAAAAACGATATCAAAAGTATTGAGCCGCAATTGGTGAACCGAGGTTGTCGGCTTTCGTCGACCTACAACACGGGGCAGAAAGTGCTTGCGTGCGGTCGTTGCAAGCTGAGCCAGTTCGATTGGATGAAGGACTATGAGAACCAAGAGGTGAAGGGAAACGTATGCTTGGCCGAGGTGCGGTTCAAGAACGACCGCAAGGACTATTTCACCTATCCGGAGGACATGGAGTTGGAGGTGGGCGAGTTTGTCGCGGTGGAGACCGCCATCGGGCACGACATCGGCATCGTCACGCTGTTGGGCGAGATCGTGAAGCGGCAGATGAAACGCAAGCGTTTTCGCACGCCGCTCAACGAGATGAAGAAGATCTACCGTCGGGCGCGGATCAACGACGTGGAGAAGTTTTTGTCGGCCATCCAGTTGGAAGACAGCACTTTGGCACGCACCCGCACCGTCATCGAGAACCTCGGATTGGAGATGAAGCTCAACGACGTGGAATACCAGGGCGACAAGACGAAGGCCATTTTCTACTACACCGCCGACGGTCGTGTCGACTTCCGCGAACTGATCAAGAAATTAGCCGAGGAGTTCCACATCCGCATCGAGATGCGGCAGATCGGGGTGCGTCAGGAGGCGGCCAAATTGGGCGGTCTCGGCTCGTGTGGCCGCGAGTTGTGTTGCGCCTCGTGGATCAGCGACTTCCAGTCGGTGAGCACCAACGTGGCCCGTGTGCAGCAGCTCTCGCCCAACCCGCAGAAATTGGCCGGACAGTGCGGCAAGCTGAAATGCTGCCTCAACTTCGAGTATGAGGCCTACGTCGACGCGTTGAAGGCCTTCTCCGACCCCAACATCGTGCTGCATTTCGAGACTGGCGACGCCGTGCACCAGAAAAACGACGTCTTCAAAGGCATCATGTGGTATTCCTACACCACCGACAAGAACAACATCATGGCCATCCCCGTCGACAAGGTGAAGGAAATCATCGCCATGAACCATAAAGGACAGAAGCCAGAGAAATTGGAGGACTATGCCGTCACGACGGAGGCCCACACCAACACCAACGAAGGCTACGGCGAGGCCGACCTGAAGAAAATGAGCGACTAAAACCCTGAGGACAATGAAGAACGTCATCCACTGGATCATCGCGATAGGCATGGGCTTGGCCATGGCCTCGTGTTCCAACGCCACCTTCAACCGGCGCACCGTCATCCCCGAGGCCGCCTGGGAGCAAGAGAACCGCATCGCCTTCGACGTGCCCATCGACGACACCGTCAACGGCTATGTGTTCGGCATCGGCCTGCGCCATTTGGAGAACTACCGCTACAGCAACCTCTTCGTCTTCCTCCACACGCGGATGCCCAACGGCAACGTCACGCACGACACGATA
>CALFIT010000224.1 GCA_937877465.1 uncultured Bacteroidales bacterium
CGTCTGCCGTTTGCTGGTTCTTGGCCCAACTTACATCCAGATGGATGACGGGATACGATTCCCATTCCGTCTCCAGTTCCATAATTTTCAGCCCTTCGAAAAGCTCCTTCTGTCCCTTGAAGTAGGAATCCAGCGTCGTGGTAAGCAGCGATTTGCCGAACCTGCGCGGACGGCTGAGGAAGACAAAAGGGCTTTCCTTGGTCATCTTCCAAACCAGGTCAGTTTTGTCGATATAGATGTAATTCTCTTTTCTCAGCCTCTCAAAGGTCTGTATCCCAACGGGGTATCTTCTTGCTTCCATGGCACTCGGGGTTTTACGCTGCAAAGATACAAGAAAATCCGAACAAAACACAAAGGGCATAAAAATGATAGACCTATCCCCTATCCTTCTCCCACGAAACAACCCAGCACCCGATGGCTCTGGCTTTCGGAACGGAGCAAGGCGATGCACGAAAGCCTCTCTTGGACACGAGAAGCGTGTATAAACGCAGCCCTAACATGGCAAGCAAAAACGCAAAACCCAAGCGCCGACAGGGAATCCTGCCAGCGCTTGGAATGAATAACCCTCCGCCTCAAAACAGAAGCGGAGGGAACTTCAACAACATTAAACTCATTTGGGTATTGAAGTGTCTGGCTACAACAAACCCCCAAAATCCATTATCAAAAGCCTGGAATTTCTGGCATGTTCTTTAAGAGGTCTTCGACATCCATGTTTTCCAGATCGTTCATCATGTCCTCAACCTTTGATGCCGCGCCTGCCATCTTCATGGCTGCCTCGGCCATCTTGTTTTGGATCTTGAGCAGACGGTTCATTTGCGCCGTTGAAAGGTTGTCGTCAGCGCGGTCCAACTTTTCGGCCAAAGACGTTGCCTTTTCTGCCATCGACAAGGCATCTGTCATAGCTGAGGCATTGCCTTTGCTCGCTTTCTCGGCAAAGCTGTAGTATTTATTGACATATTGCTCATACTCATCAAGGATCTTGTCCCAGTCGGCGGAACCAGCACCTGAAAAATCAATATCAATATCGTCTAAGTCGACATCCATGTCCACTTCGAAATCAGGAATTTCGAATGCCAGTTCGTCATCGGCGAAAAACGCCTCGCCGCCTTCGGCCTCCGTTAGCTCGAAGTCAAAGGTCTTGCCGTCTTTGGCGCGGGTGAATGTGCCTTTATAGACTCCGTCGTTCCAATCGCCTTCAAACTGACCCGTGGGATGGTCGGTATAGAACTCTGTCAATTCCAGGCTGTCGTCATCCTTTTCGCCGAAAAACATCATGGATGATTTGTTGCCTTTCTTTCTTTGGGAGTCGTAATAGTAGCGGCCGAGAACCGACGAGCCATCAACGTACATGGACATGTGGACATCCGAGCCTGCCACTTTGCCCATGAAATGATGGACGGAAGGTTCCTCCACAATAGGAGCTTCTTCCACCACAGGTTCTGCCGCAGGCGTTTCAATCTTTTGTGCCACTTCTGGTGTTTCCTGCTTGTCATTGTTGCCTCCTCCGCAGGAGACCAATGCCATCGAAACGACAGCCAACATGATTAATGCTAATTTCTTCATTTTCTAATCCCTAAGTTCGTGTCGGGCGCAACTGTAATATGGTTATTTATTAAGATGAGCATAACATATTATCTAGCAAGCATTGACTAAAGAGCCGAACGCACTCGTTACAGAAACCAAGTTGCCACTTGTCAGACTAACATTTCGATAATTCAGCAATCTGTATAAATTTGGGTAATTCATCAATTGAGGGATGCGCCTAATCCATCGGTTTACCATCCGCATGACAACAATAATCTTATTGTCGCTGATGGCATTGATGACAAGTTGGTTTGTATAATCGTATGAGGGTAAGTAGTCAGGAATGTTGTTGGCATT
This sequence comes from uncultured Bacteroidales bacterium, assembly GCA_937877465.1. Taxonomy (GTDB): domain Bacteria; phylum Bacteroidota; class Bacteroidia; order Bacteroidales; family F082; genus Limimorpha. The sequence continues at coordinate 1,882 of CALFIT010000224.1, forward strand.
TTTTGAATGATACGGGCAAAATTCAACGTTAAACAACCTTGGATTTCGCCCGAGGACGCTTCGTAATTGTTTGGTGCGTTTCATCCACCAATCACAGCCTGGATGTGTCTCACCATTGCATGTAATATTATCAAAATAATAGAAGAAGTCATTGTACCCTGAAGTTGGTTTATGCACAATTGAGTTCTTCACCAATGATTGAAAGCCCATGTCGTTGGCAAATAATTCGTCTATTTCTGCTGTATATCCAGGATTGCCATTGAGCAAATAAACCATCGCATTTGGGTTTCCAACAAATGGTTCTGGCCACAATTCAAGATGGAATTTGTCATCAGTGTTTTTTATGGTCTTGTTGATGCCCAAAATGAAATCTTTATCGCAAACGGCAACATGATAACTGCATTTGGTCAAATTGTTCCATGGATTGCGTGTCATACTTGAAATCTTGGTGGTCTTATGTGTCTATCGTAGTCTTCGTTGATTATCTGCAATGAGGGTGTGTCCGTTTATGGCACACCCTCAACAATGTTTACTATTTATCTGTTGGCATTAGTTTTAATGGAGGAAATTTTAAAGGTCATGCCTTTTAAAGTCTCTTCATCACCTTTTGAGGTCCAACGAATAAAACCAGTTTCTCCTTCTTTGAGTCTCATCAAATCCATAATGTCATCTGACGAGTACACACCTTGTAAACCACCTTCTGCCGCAGATCTTTTTTCGACAAGATTTCCATCCTTGTCGTATGTTTCAAGGCCAAACCCAACATGTTCATGGGTATATCCGTCTGCGGTAATGGTTCCAACCGGCACTCTTTCCCCTAAAGTTGATGCTTTGTGATTATCAGTTAAAGACCTCAATTCAATGGCCCAAACATTAAATATTCCTAATTCGGATAGTTTTGCTGGCTTGTCAACGACCTCAAACTCATCACCAAGATCACCAGAAATCTTTGTTGTTTGAGGAGTCATAGTTCCCGCACTACCTCCGCCGCAGGAGACCAAAGCCATCGAAACGACGGCCAACATGATTAAAGCTATTTTTTTCATTTTCTTATCCCTAGATTCGTGTCGGGCGCAACTTTTAAGTTTGTTAATTGGATTAGTTGTTTCTAAGTTTCGTTCTGTCATGCAATTACATTCTTATACACCATATTGAACGCCAAGAAAACGGCATCCACGATGAGTGCAACATGGATTACCTTTTTGCTTACGACGACTGTCAACGGTTTCAGTGCCAGCAGCAACAAGGTTATGGCCAAAGGAAACAACGGCGGGAACATCTTCACGCTCTCCCACACTTGTCCTTGGCACAGAAGGACAACCGCCCGCTGGCATCCACATAGTGGGCACGAAAAACCCAGCACTTGCCTGTAGAAGCAAGGCAACAAATGGGTGGAGAGCCAATGGGCGGTTGTGTTCATGGGATAGATGCGTTAAAGGTCAAGCAAATCCTCAAACAAGTCAGAGAAAAGGAAAGCGGATTGGCCAAGAATCAAGCCTCCGATAATAGCCCAAATGATGGCGATGGCACCAAGTATTACTCCGATGATGGACAGGATGCGGCCGGCATTGAGCGCACCATAGTTGATGTACTTTTGCGGGTTTTGCCGATACATCGCCATTGGGGTCTTAGCCAAGGCCAAGCCCACGATGCCGCAGACAAAGCCTACAAGCACACACCCGAAAAGGATGGAGCAAATGCCGAGAACAAGCACTGCCGTGGCGTTGGGCAGCCTTTCGAGTTGCTGATTGGAATTCAAAGGTTGGCTTTCCATGTCAGATTAATTTGACTGTTTTAGTTGTCAAGCAAGGCTTTCGACATCTTTTCGGTAATCTTGGCATAACGCTTCAGCTGGGCCGTGGTCATCTCATCCTCGGCCTTTTCGAGCTTGTCGGCGAGTTTTTGGGCTTTTTCGGCAAGTTTCACATATTCAGTCATGGCACTCATGTCGCCGCTCATGGCTTTCTTGTAGGTCTTGACGTACTGGTCAACGTACTTTTCGTACTCGTTGAGGATCTTGTCCCAATCATCGCCGGCAACAATTTCGCTCTTTGCCGTTTGGTTGGTTTCCATTGCGGAAACGGTGGTGCAAACGCCTCCCATCAAGAAGGCGAACATAGCAACTGTCATAATGGTTTTCTTCATTTTCCTATCCCTAAATCCGTGTCGGGCGCAACTTTTAATTGTTTATGATTTGTTGATTAAGATTTTGTTTGCAAATAAATTAAAAAAAAACCGATTCCCGCTGGTCCTTGTTGGTCCTTTTTGTTTGGGGCTGAATGTCAGTTAATTGAGAATTGGGAGTTAGGAGTTAGGAGTTACCAGTTTGCAGTTGGGAGTTAGGAGTTAGCAGTTTGCAGTTTTCAGTTTGCAGTTGTCGCTTCGCGTCATTGCGAGGAACGAAGCAATCCAGATCATCAGTTTTCAGTTTGCAGTTTTCAGTTTTCAGTTAGCAGTTGTCCCAAAATCACACCTATATCATCGTCAATGACAATCGACCTGTCCTTGATTTGCTCCACGGTGAACGCCTCGCCGAGGTTGATTGTGGCGTAGATGGCTTCGGGGTTCTTGTAGGTCTGTTGCATGAACGGGAACTTGATGATGCCAGGCGTGTTGCTGCCGATGCCGAGGTCAAGATACAGCACCTTGCCGCGCTGGTGGGCGTTCAGGAAATCCACATAACGCCGTGCCGCCGCGTGCCAGCCCTCGTCCTCCACGAAGGTGTCGTCGGTACGCAGGTTGACCTTCATCTTGCCGCCGCAAACGGGGCAACGCGGCACCAATTCCGACGGTATTTTCATGTCCTTTTGCTCGTCCATCATTCTCCTGACGGTCGCCTCGTTGTCGTAAGTCTTTTGGTGACAGGGCGTTGCGCATTGGAACAGGCCATAATCGCCTTGGGTGTAGAACAGCCGCTGCTTGTCGAACCCCGCCTTTTGGAACTGGTGATCGACGTTGGTGGTGATGACGAAATAGTCCTTGTCCTCCACGAGTTTCAGGAGGTTGTCATAGACGGGTTTCGGAGCGGGCACATAGCGGTTATGCCAGATGTGGCGGCTCCAGTAGGCCCAATGCTCCTCCTCGGTGGGGTATTGGTGGAACGTGGCGGAATACATGTCGGCGAAGCCGTATCTTTGGATGAAGTCGGCGAAAAGGCTTTGGAAGCGCTCGCCCGAATAGGTGAAGCCCGCAGAAGTGGACAGCCCCGCCCCCGCCCCGACCACGACGGCCTCGGCGGACTGGAGGGCTTGTTTGAGTTGATGTATTGGCATTGGCGTGTTATTTTGTTTGTCAACATGGAAGCGGGTGGTGGATTTTATGTTAATTGGTAGTGTCATGATTCTTTTCTTTTGTATCTGCACCTTGCCAAGTACTAGCCAATAGTTTGCATTACATAGTTGTCATTAATTCACAATTACACTTCTATTTTATTGATTTTCAGAATTATCAATCCACTTCTTTACCTGTTCTATACACCAAGGTAACTGGTCGCGAACCTGTTGAACCCAGAAACGAATCACATCCCATCCTTGCCGCATCAGAGCCTGATTGCGTAGTTGGTCATTATAACTCAGTTCGCCATCCCATGTCTGGTGGTACATAGCTCCATCAACCTCAATGTCAAGCTTCTTTCCGTTATGAAAAAGCGCCAAATCGAGGTAGTATTTGTCAATGTGATATTGCGCAGTAACAGGTATTCCGGCATCCGAAAGTGCTCTTTGCAACAGATGTTCCCATTCCGATGATTCTACGGGGGCATCTTCACCGCAACTATACTCTGCAAAATGCTCCAGGTAGCTGACTCCACATTGTTTACAATACTGTTTGTCACCCACAGTTACAAGCAGAGCCCGCGCCCTCGTGATTGCTACATTGAAAAGATTGCCGGTTGATTTTAAGAACATCAGACTTTGTGACTTTGTTCCTTCAGAAACCACTGGCGAGAACACGATAACATCACGCTCGTCGCCTTGGAATTTGTGTACAGTATCAATCAGAATCTGATTATGTAGCTCCAAATGGTTGCGCAATTCCGCATCACGCTCCAATGCCTTAGTTATCATCTCTGCCTGCAAATGAAATGGAGTAGTTACACCTATACTGCCTTCAAATTCCAGATCTAAAGACAATCTGCGAAGAATGCGTATCACCGCTTCAGCCTCTTGCAGGTTGTATGCTCCTCCATTCTCTGGTCGTACCGTCTTTCCCTTGACGTCCATCCATTGCATACCAAGAATAGGCTTGCCGTTATTGGGCGATTGCAGATGACTATAGTCGGTAGCGATGCGTAACGTATTGTCATAGAACTCTTGATTGGAGAACTGTATGATATCAAGGAAACTACGATGGTGATCACGCAGTTGGACAATATTCTCTGACTCCGTCATACTCTCAGCAAGGTCGTAGATTGAACTACCGCGATAGGACCATCGAGCCTCTATCTCGTGGCTCTGGATGAGCGACAGATCGGTCTGCTTGCTTAGCAGGCAGATATGGTTCAGTTGCTGCTTATCTCCAATTACTGCCACACGTTTGGCTCGCATTAATAAAGGTATCATTGAAGCGATGTCACATTGACTGGCTTCATCGATGATGAGCAAATCATAGACAGCCTCCTTAAACGGCAATCGTCTGCGTGCGCTCAAGGAAGTTATAGCACTCACTGGCAGCATAGACTTGAGGGTGGTCGTATAAGCATCCACGTGGTCATGTTCCAGGAGACTGATATAGTTATGCAATTCCCCTCTGTTTTGCGTGTTGAATACTGCTATATGGTCATTTAGCCATGCATTCCATGCTTTATTTGCCTTGACTTGCAGTTCAACATGCTCACCCATCATGGCTGCATCAATCTGCTCTAACGATGCCGAATCGCATACACGTTTCAACATCGTGTTGTAACTGGCTATCAGGCTCAAGTCAGTCATCAAAATCTGGAAACCGTTATCAAATTGCATCCAGTCACGTTCCGACATATCAGAAGCTATTTTGGCCTGTTTATGGCATTTCCCCATGAACGCATTGATTATTTGTGCATTATACTCTATACTGTTGACAATTTTCTTCTCCCATCGCTTCTTGAATATCTTGTCAAGCAGACGACGTGGTCCTTCTGACAACGCGGTGCGCCCATAAGCAAATCTTTTATAGGCATTCTTTAACTCATCAATTTCTTTTTCGGTTATAACACCAATAAACTGCTGGTATTTGTCCCTTATGTTGCAAACCGCTTGCTCTAATTCATCCAATTGATTCCTATTCTCTACAATCTGTAGCTTTTGCATACGCTTGGCATGATAATTAGCATAAGTTTGCCTATATGCCTCGAAGTCTGTAGAAACTTGTTCTCCTTTTCTCTTGGCCTTCTCCCATAGCTGTGAATAGTCCGAAATACATTGCTTTGCACTCTTTTCGTAGCGTAGTACCAACGGCAACTCTTTGTTTAGCCCGTTGACACGCTTCACCACCACATCAACGGCATTGTTGTTCTTGCTCGTAAACAAAACACTTTGGCCAGCTATGGCGGCATTGATGATCAGGTTGGCAACCACCTGGGTTTTGCCTGTTCCTGGAGGACCTGATATTAGTGTCACATCGGCACTAAGAGCTGACCTCACGGCTTGCTCTTGTTCATCGTTGAGTGGCAGCACCTCCAGTATTTCTTTTTCGTATGGAGTGTTCTTATTAAACTGCTTGTGAATGAACTTCCACAGCACGGAGTGACATATATCCAATTCACCATACTCTCCCAATCGGACCAACTCATTGCTTAAACCAACGGTATACGGGGTCGGTTCCTTGGCAAACAATATGGCACGATTCAGAATGCCGTCAGCATCGTTTGGATGCATCGGGCCTTTCTGCAAGTTGTCAACATCAAGACTCTCTCTCCAATCCCAATCGGGTCTAATTGTTCTCAATAGATTTACTTTCTCAGCAAGATTAACTAAGTCAGCATGCCCTTCGGTAAAACCCAATTCTGCCTCCAACTCACGCAACTCGTATATGTTCTCCGCCTTCTCGTTGGTAGAATACTTGTCTATGATGTCTTTGTTAATTAACAGCTCGTCATCAACTGAGAACCCCTCTGGCCGCCCATGCATACCATCACTATATGTCACAAATATTATGAATACAGGCGAAAGGAGATGCTTTATCTTCAGAATTGGATATCCAATCAGCAAGTCCCTCTCCTTTTCGTGGTGGCCCCGCAAAAAAGCCATAATCTCAGGCTTCTTCAGAACTCCGTCACTTATCCACGGTAGTGTGATGAAAGACTGTTCGTCCTTCATCGAAGCCCGCACCGTAGTATTGCTCTCCAGCGCGACGCAACTGATGTAGTATTTACAGAGGTCTTTTAGTGTCATACCATTTTGTTATTTGTTTGCCTTTTTGCCCAACCAACAGCTAATCTTCCCTCGCTCCTCCAGCACAACCTTTATTCGATTGCAACTATCTCCATGTTGATTATTCGCCATATCTAGTTGAATTAAGAACGCAAAAATACACAAAAAGCATAGAACCCACAATAATATGCTATTTTGAGAAAAACTATACTTCATAAAACACATCCCTATGCCCTGAAGCCCCAATGACGAAACGATTTATCGTCATCCGCAGCGATTCCAATCCTTCCGGCTCCTCGCGCAACAGGCTGAACATCTCTTGGATTTGCTCAGGCTTGCCCGAGGTGAACAGGCTGACATGCGGGTTGAAGTCGCGGTCGAAACGGTCGAGCGGGATGCCGTATTTTTCGAGCAGCAATTGGTCGATGGCATTGTGAAAGGCATTCACAGACACCGTTTTCTGTACGGGAAGCCAAATCATGTTGCGATGCACGACCAACTTCCCTGTCACACACTCCAAAGGTCCGTGGGCTTTGACGAGCACCGACAAATCCTCACGCACCTTTTCGAAATCAACGGTTTGGAAGCTTTTCTTCAGGGAGATGTGCAGCGGGAAACGGAACACCGTTTTAGGCAGTCCCACCGAGACGTTCAGCTCCTTGCACAACGCCACAATGCGCTGGTTGGTCGCCTTTGGCACGATGCCGCAAATCCATGCTAATTCCGATTTGGCCATAATGTCGGTAGTTTTACGCTGATTTTGTAGAAGTTACGATAATGCGAAATTTTTCTTCCTTGATTTTCAAAAAGTTGCTCATTCTCATGTTTAAGTTCATCAAAATCGTCGGGATATAGGATGATGCAACGAGGCGAATAATATGGGTCAAGATTGGGCAACAATGATTCATCGCGGGCATTGCCACTCAACTCGCGAAAGTCGGCAATATCTACATAGCCATCATTTCCATAATCAGGTTTGTATTTGGAATCCAAAATCAACTTTTCATCGGGAATTACAAAATCAGCGACCTGCCGTCCGTAGTACCCCGCTTCCTGAAACTTAATTTCGTGGTTGCTGTTTTCCAACAACTTGCCATACACCCACATCTCATAAAGCCTCGCCATGTCAATCCAAAACGGCGGCGTTGTATGCTGCTCGCGGCTTGCTTCAT